>NZ_SZYE01000139.1 GCF_005239125.1 Cellulomonas hominis
CGGTGCCCGGGTCGGTCGCGGCGGGCTCCCCGGATCCGGGCCGCCCCGCGGCGGGCCCCTCCGCAGCGACGACCGCACCGACGGCCGGCACCGCGGCGGCCACCGCCTCCGCGGCCGGCGCCCCCGCGGACGCGAGCGCCCGGAGCCGGTCCTCCTGCTCCCGGTAGCGCAGCGCGAGCCAGCGCTCGCCGGTGCCGTAGTGGTAGCCCTGCTGCGCCGAGGACCGCACGCTCCCGCGCAGCCGGACGTGCAGCACGGCCTCCGGGACCCAGGTCAGCGGCACCCCGGCGAGCTGCACCCGCCAGCACAGGTCGGTGTCCTCCAGGAACAGGCAGCCGGGGTCGAACCCGCCGACCGCGCGGAACACGTCGGCGCGGATGCCCATGTTCCCGGCCCCGGCGGCGTGCAGGCCGGGCAGCCGGGTCGACTCCTGCAGCCCCGCCGTCTGGGGGACCGTCCGCGACCGGAGCACGCGCGGCGTGTTCAGCCGCTCGGCGTCGAACCGGCCGGCGACGAACGCGTGCGTGCGCAGGGCGGTCCGCATGGCGACGAGCCAGCCGTCGCCGACGACGTCGTCCGCGTCGCAGAACGCCACCAGCGGGGCGCGCGCGACGGAGACGCCCACGTTGCGGGCTGCGCCCGCGCCCCGGGTGGCCGAGGCGTCGACGACCCGGACGGGGAGCCGGTCCGCGTAGGAGCGGGCGAGGGCCGCGGTGCCGTCGGTGGACCCGTTGTCCGCGACGACGAGCTCCCAGCCGAACGGTGCGCGCTGCGCCGCGAGCGCGTCCAGCTGCTCGCCGAGGGTGGCCTCGGCGTCGAAGGCGGCGATGACGACGGTGAGCTCGACGCCCGCGGGGCGCGCGGCGCCGTCCCGGAGCGCGCTCACGACATCAGCTCCCGGAACACGGTCCGGACCCGGGGGTACCGGCCCAGCAGGCCGCCGACGGTGTCGAAGGTCCAGCCGGTCGCGAGCAGCGGGTCGACGAGCGTGGCGGTGACCGCGGCGCGGTCGAACCGGGGCAGCTCCTCGCCGGCGCCGAGCGTCTCGGGGTCCGCGCGGGTGTCGTGCAGGAGCAGGATGCCGCCGGGGTGCAGCGCGGCGCGGGCACGGGCGGCGACGTCGGGGACGGGGGCGTCGACCCAGTCCTCCGCCCAGCCGGACCAGATGACGACGTCGAGCCCGGACCGGGTCCAGCCGCGCAGCGACCGGGGCCGGTGCGCGCCGTACGGCGGGCGGAACAGGGTGACGGGCACGCCGGCCACCGCCTCGACGCGGTGCCGGGCGTCGGCGACCACGCGGACCGCCTCGGCGTCCGGCAGCCGGGTGAGCCGGCCGTGGTCCGGACCGTGCAGCGCGAGCTCGTGACCCTCGGCGACGAGGCGCCGCACCAGGCCGGGGTGCGCCTCGGCGGCGTCCGCGAGGACGAAGAAGGTGGCGCGCAGGCCGCGGTCGGCGAGCACGTCGAGCAGGCCGGGCGTGTGCTCGGGGTGCGGGCCGTCGTCGTAGGTGAGGGCGGCGACGCTGTCCGCGGTCTGCACGCACGCGGTGGGGGCGAGGCCCCGGAGCAGCGGCCGGGCGAGGCGCAGCGCCCGCCGGTCCGGCAGCGGCCGCGGCGCCGGCGACCCGAACTCGCCCAGGTCGCGCCGCAGCACCAGGATCTCCCCGGGGTCGCGCGGCGCGGGGCGGGTGCGGCGGCGCAGCGCCGGCTTCTCGACGACCATCGGCCTCCCCCTCGCGTCCGGCGGGCAGGCCTGCACCGACCCCCGCCGGACGACAGTGTGCTCGCGTCGAGCGGCCCGGTTTGTCCGTTTTGGGGCTTTTCACCCGAACGCTCGACAGGTTTCGCCCGGGCGCGGCCCCGACCCGGCGCCGAGGGGCCGCGGACCCGTCCCGCGCCGGGGCCCTGGGCCACCCGGGGGACACCGCCACACCCCTGCCGCCCCCAGGGGGTGATATGTCCGGTTTTCACCCGTTAGTACCTATCTGGCCTGAAATGCCCGGACTAGCCTCGGGGCTGCCGCGGGGCGATCGCGGCGCCATCCCACACCCCCCGTCCGAGGAGGAGCCATGACCGCAGGCGACCTGTCGCCCGCCGACATCCCGGTGGTGATCCTGTGCGGCGGCATGGGGACGCGTCTCCGCGAGGCCAGCGAGAAGCTGCCGAAGCCGCTGGTCGACATCGGCGGCCGGCCGATCCTCTGGCACATCATGAAGACGTACAGCGAGCACGGCTTCCGCCGGTTCGTGCTGGCGCTCGGGTACAAGAGCGACCTGATCAAGCAGTACTTCCTGGACTACCGGCACCTGACGTCGGACTTCACGCTGCACCTCGGCGGCGACGGCACCGGGTCCGAGCCCGTCTTCCACGGCACCGCCGCCAAGGAGGACTGGGAGATCACGTTCGTCGAGACCGGGCTGACGACGGCGACCGCCGCGCGCATCCGCCGGGTCGCGCAGCACCTCGACGCCGACCGGTTCGCCCTCACCTACGGCGACGGGATCGGTGACGTCGACATCACCGGCGCCCTGCGGCACCACGTCGAGCAGGGCCTGCTCGGGACGCTGACCGGCGTGCACCCGTCCAGCCGCTACGGCGAGATGCGGGTCGAGGGCGACACGGTCGTCGAGTTCAACGAGAAGCCGACCCTGGCCGACGGCTGGGTCAACGGCGGCTTCTTCGTGTTCGAGCGGGAGTTCGTCGACAAGTACCTCGACGACGACCCGGCGGTGATGCTCGAGAGCGCGCCGCTGCAGCAGCTCGCGCGGGACCGCCAGCTCTCGGTGTACGAGCACGAGGGCTTCTGGATGGGCATGGACACGTTCCGTGACTGGACGGAGCTGAACGGACTGTGGGACGCAGGTCGCGCCCCCTGGAAGATCTGGGAGGACTGAGCGCGTGCGCATCCTGGTCACCGGCACCGAGGGCTACCTCGGCAGCCTGCTCGCACCGACGCTGCTGGGCCGCGGCGACGAGGTCACCGGCCTCGACACCGGCTACTACAAGAATGGCTGGCTCTACAACGGCGTCCACGAGACCCCGCACACGCTCGTCAAGGACATCCGGCACGTCACGCCGGACGACCTCGCCGGGTACGACGCGGTGGTCCACATGGCCGAGCTGTCGAACGACCCGATCGGCGACCGGATCGGCGACGTCACCTACGACATCAACCACCACGGGTCGGTGGCGCTGGCCTCGGCCGCCAGGCGCGCGGGCGTGAGCCGGTTCGTCTACATGTCGTCCTGCTCGGTCTACGGCGTCGCCGACGGGACGGTCGACGAGACCAGCCCGACCGACCCGCAGACCGCCTACGCCCGGTGCAAGGCGCTGGTCGAGCGGGACGTCACGGCGCTGGCAGACGACGGCTTCTCCCCCACGTTCCTGCGCAACGCGACCGCGTTCGGCGCCTCCCCGCGGCAGCGGTTCGACATCGTGCTGAACAACCTGGCCGGCCTGGCCTGGACGACGCACCGGATCGCGATGACGTCCGACGGCACGCCGTGGCGCCCGCTGGTTCACGGCCTGGACATCGCCAAGGCGATCCGCGCGGTGCTCGACGCCCCCCGCGAGGACGTGCACGCGCAGGTGCTCAACGTCGGCGCGGACGCGAACAACTACACGGTGCGGGAGATCGCCGAGACGGTCGGGGCCGAGTTCCCCGGCTGCGAGGTGTCGTTCGGCGAGCCGAGCGCGGACAACCGCTCCTACCGGGTGTCGTTCGCCAAGATCCGCGAGGTGCTCCCCGGCTTCGAGACCGACTGGGACGCCGCCGCCGGCGCCGCCCAGCTGCACCGGGTGTTCGAGCAGATCCAGCTCGACACCGAGACGTTCACCGGGCGCGGCCACACCCGCCTGGCGCAGATCGAGCACCTGCTCAAGACCGGCCAGGTGGACCCGCAGCTGTTCTGGACGGTGAACCCGTGAAGTACACCCCGACCGCCGTCGACGGCGTGATGGTCGTCGACCTCGAGCTCCGCTCGGACGACCGGGGGTTCTTCGCCCGGACCTTCGACACGACCGAGTTCGAGGCGCACGGCCTGGACACGACCGTCGCCCAGTGCAACCTGTCGTACAACCACGCGGCCGGCACGCTGCGCGGGCTGCACCGGCAGGTGCCGCCGTACGCCGAGGGCAAGCTCGTGCGGTGCACCGCCGGCGCGATCGTCGACGTGGCCGTGGACGTCCGGCCGGACTCCCCGACCTACGGCGCGCACGTGATGGTCGAGCTCACCGCCGCCAACCGCCGTGCGCTGTTCATCCCGCCGTACGTCGCGCACGGGTACCAGACCCTGGCCGACGACACCGAGGTGATCTACCAGGTCAGCGGTCCGTACGCCCCCGAGGGCGAGCAGGGCTTCCGGTACGACGACGCCGCGTTCGGCATCGAGTGGCCGGTGCCCGTGACGGTGATCTCGGACAAGGACGCGGCCTGGCCGCTGGTCGAGGCGGTCGCGAAGTGATCGTCGTCGACTCGCTGCTGAAGGCGCGCCAGGCCGACGGCCGCCCGATCCGGGTGGCGCTGGTCGGCGCCGGGTTCATGGGCCGCGGCCTGGTGAACCAGATCGTGAACTCCGTGCCCGGCATGGACGTCGTCGCGATCGCCGCCCGGCACCCCGAGCAGGGCGTCCGGGCGTACACCGAGGCGGGGCTGCCCGGCGTCGTCGAGGTCGACTCCCCCGCCGCCCTCGCGCGCGCCGCGGCGTCCGGCACCCCCGCCGTCACCGCCGACTACCGGGTCGCGATCGCGTCCGACGCCGTCGACGTGGTGGTGGACGTGACCGGTGCCGTGGAGCTCGGCGCGCACGTGGCGCTCGCCTGCTTCGAGCACGGCAAGCACCTGGTGCTGATGAACGCCGAGGTCGACGCGACGGTCGGCGGCGAGCTCGCGCGCCTGGCCGACAAGGCCGGCGTCGTCTACACCGGCTGCGACGGCGACCAGCCCGGCGTGCAGATGAACCTGCACCGGTTCGTCACCGGCCTGGGGCTCACGCCGCTCGTCGCGGGCAACATCAAGGGCCTGCAGGACGAGTACCGCACCCCGACGACGCAGAAGGCGTTCGCGGAGCGGTGGGGCCAGGACCCGCACATGGTCACGTCGTTCGCCGACGGCACCAAGGTGTCCGTCGAGCAGGCGCTGGTCGCCAACGCCACCGGGATGTCGGTGCACCGGCGGGGCATGCTCGGCATGGACCACGACGGGCACGTCGACGAGCTCACCACCCGGTACGACGTGGACGAGCTCCGGGCGCTCGGCGGGGCCGTGGACTACGTGGTCGGGGCGCGCCCCGGGCCCGGCGTCTACATCCTGGCGACGCACGACGACCCGAAGCAGCGGCACTACCTGGAGCTCTACAAGCTGGGCACCGGACCGCTCTACTCGTTCTACCAGCCGTACCACCTGTGCCACTTCGAGGTGCCGACGACGATCGCCCGCGCCGCGCTGCTCGGCGACGCGACGATCCGGCCGCTCGGGGCGCCGAGCGTCGAGGTCGTCACCACGGCGAAGACCGACCTGGCGGCGGGCACCGTGCTGGACGCGCTCGGCGGGTACCACTACTACGGCCAGGCCGAGAAGGCCGCGGTCACGGCGGGCGAGCGCCTCCTCCCGGTCGGCGTCGCGGAGGGCTGCGTCCTCGTCCGGGACGTCCCGAAGGACGCGACCCTGACGTACGACGACGTCCGCCTCCCGGAGGGCCGCCTGGTCGACGCGCTCCGCGAGGCCCAGTCCGCCCTGTCCTGACCTGGCGCCCCGCGGCGCGCCACCTACGCCTTCCGGCGCGGCCTCCCCCGATGGGAGCGGGCGGGGCCGGAAGGCGTAGGCCGAGTGCGCCCGCGCCGCGGACCGCGGTACCGCACCGCGCGGCGGTGGATCACCCGGATGCCAGCGGCTTCACCCGGGGTCGGCGGACAAACCGGACAAATCTACTCATAGGCTGCATCCCAGCAGGAACGGGCCTGGGGACGACGACCCGTCCCCCTCGGCCACCCAGGACCACCAGGAGAGGGGGGACCGTGCCGTCCACCGACAGCAGCACGGACCTGCGCGCCCGCGCCGTCACGTTCTACCTGCCCCAGTTCCACCCGGTGCCGGAGAACGACGCGTGGTGGGGCCCCGGCTTCACCGAGTGGACCAACACGGCGAAGGCGCGGCCGCTGTTCCGCGGCCACGTGCAGCCCCACATCCCCGCGGACCTGGGGTTCTACGACCTGCGGATGCCCGAGGCCCGCGAGGCGCAGAGCGACCTGGCCCAGCGGTACGGCGTCGAGGCGTTCGTGTACTGGCACTACTGGTTCGGCGGCGGCCGGCGCATCCTCGAGCGCCCGTTCACCGAGGTCCTCGCCTCCGGCGCCCCGTCGGTGAAGTTCTGCCTCGCCTGGGCCAACCAGACCTGGAGCGGCATCTGGCACGGCGCGAGCGACCGCGTCCTGATGGAGCAGACCTACCCGGGCGCCGAGGACGAGCAGGCGCACTTCGACTCGCTGCTGCCCGCGTTCCGCGACGAGCGGTACCTGCGGGTGGACGACCGCCCGGTGTTCTACGTGTTCCGCCCGGAGGACCTGCCGGACGCCGCCGCGTTCGTCGACCGCTGGCAGGGCATGGCCCGCGCGGCCGGTCTGCCGGGGCTGTACCTGGTGGCCGAGGTGTCGGACCTGCTCGGCCGCGGGCCGAAGTACACGGACGTGGACGCGGCCGGGTTCGACGCCGGCGTCTACATGCGGATCCCCGCCCGGCAGACCCGCGCGGACGTGCTGCGGATGCGCCTGGGGCGCAAGCTCGGCAAGCCGGAGATCTTCCCGCACGCGCCCGACTTCGAGCCCGCGCCCGCCGGCATCTCGGACCGGCTGCAGCCGTGCGTGTACCCGAACTGGGACAACTCGCCGCGCTCGGGGTCGCGCGCCGTCGTCGTCACCGGCTCCTCCCCCGAGCTGTTCGGCCGGCACGTCCGCCAGGCCGTCGCGACCCTGCAGGACCGCCGGCCCGCCGAGCGGCTGCTCTGGGTCAAGTCGTGGAACGAGTGGGCCGAGGGCAACTACCTGGAGCCGGACCTGGAGCACGGCCACGCGTGGCTGGAGGCGCTGCGCGACGGGCTGACCGGGACGAGCACGCTCGCGACCACCCCGGCCCGGGTGCTGACCCCGCACCCCCTGGCGGCCCCGGCCCCGACGGACGGCGTCGCGCATGGCTGACGCCCCCACCGCGGCCCCGCTGCGCATCGCGATGCTGTCCTACTACCTCCCGTCGGGCAGCAAGATCGGCGTCGGCTTCCAGGCCCACGAGCTCGCCACCGAGCTGGCGCGCCGGGGCCACCACGTCGACATGTTCAGCGACTGCCCGCCGGTGCCGGGTGCGGCGTACGGGCACCGGCACGTCGCCATGTCCGGGTCGCTGCGCACGTTCCGGTTCGCGACCGACCTGCGCAAGCAGGACTTCACCGGCTACGACGTGCTGCACGCCCACGGCGACGACTACTGGCTGTGGCGCCGGCGCGCCCCGCTGCACGTCCGCACGGTGCACGGGTCCTGCTTCGAGGAGGCCCGGCACATCCGCGGCGCCAAGGAGAAGCTGCGGATGCTGCTGCTCGGGTTCACCGAGGTGCTGGCGTCCGTCGTCGCGGACCGGGTCGTCGTGGTGTCCCCGCAGACCCGGCGCTGGGTGCCGCGGTCGCACGACGTGATCCCCAACGGCGTCGACACCACCCGGTTCGTCCCGGGCGACGCCGCGGGCCGCGCCGACCACCCGGTGGTGCTGTTCGTCGGCACCTGGCACGGCCGCAAGCGCGGCGCGGACCTGGCGGCGGCGTTCGTCCGGGACGTGCTGCCGCGGGTGCCGCAGGCCGAGCTGTGGATGGTCACCCGGGACGCGCCCGCCGACCCCGGCCCCGGCGTGAAGGTGCTCGGCCGGCTGTCGGACGAGGACCTGGCCGACGCCTACCGCCGCGCCTGGGTGTTCTGCCTGCCGTCGTCCTACGAGGGCTTCGGCATCCCCTACGCCGAGGCGATGGCGAGCGGCCTGCCGGTCGTCGCCACCCCGAACGTCGGCGCCCGGTACGTCTCCGACGAGGGCCGCGCCGCGGTCCTCGCCGAGCTGGACGACCTGGGCACCGCGCTGGCCGACGTGCTGCTCGACGCCCCGCGCCGGGCCGCGCTGTCCGCCGCGGGCCTCGAGCGGTCCCGCGCCTTCTCGCTCACCGCGGTGGCGGACGCCTACGAGCGCCTGTACGCCGCCGCCCCGACCCCCCACCACGGAGACCAGTCATGACCGAAGTCGCCATCCGGGCCGCCGGGGTCGGGAAGTCGTACCGGATCGCCACCTCCGACGACGCCCCGTCCACCGCCGCCGAGGCCGTGCTGCACCGCCTGCGGCACCCGCTGCAGCGCGCCCAGTTCGAGGAGTTCCGCGCGCTCGACGAGGTGAGCTTCGAGATCCCCCGCGGCGAGGCCGTCGGGATCCTCGGCCGCAACGGCGCCGGCAAGTCGACGCTGCTCAAGCTGCTCACCCGGGTCGCCGCGCCGACCCGCGGCCGGATCGAGCTCGCGGGCCGGGTCGGCTCGCTGCTGGAGGTCGGCACCGGCTTCCACCCGGAGCTCACCGGCCGGGAGAACGTGTTCCTCAACGGCACCCTGCTCGGGATGCGCAAGAGCGAGATCAAGCAGCGTTTCGACGAGATCGTCGCGTTCTCCGGCGTCGAGAAGTTCCTCGACACCCCGGTGAAGCGGTACTCCTCCGGCATGTACGTGCGGCTCGCGTTCGCGGTCGCCGCGCACCTGGACACCGAGATCCTCGCGGTCGACGAGGTGCTCGCGGTGGGCGACGCCGAGTTCCAGGCCAAGTGCCTCGACCGGATGCGGACCGTCGCCGCGGAGGGCCGCACCGTGCTCTACGTGTCGCACCAGGTGCAGACGGTCAAGACGCTGTGCACCTCGGCGATCTTCCTGGAGCACGGCAGGCTCGTGATGCACGGCTCCGTGGACGACGCGATCGAGCTGTACCAGACCAGCCGGGACCGGGTCGCGATCAGCCAGACCGACATCGAGCGCCGGCCGGGAACGGGCGAGGTGCGGATCACCTCCGCGACGGTGTCCAGCCCGCTCTACAAGACCACCGAGCCGAAGACCGTCGAGTTCCTGGTGTCGGCCAACGCGGACTACATCGGCAAGTACTTCGTGTCCTGCCACATCAACGACGCCCACGGCACCACGATCCTGCAGTGCGACTCCCGGGTCAGCGGCCTGTGGCTGGACCCGGCGCAGGAGCAGAAGATCGCGCTGACGATCAAGGAGCCCTGGCTCAAGCCCGGCGAGTACACCGTCGACCTGTTCGTGTGCTCCTCCGGGGTGCTCGACTCGTTCGAGGGCGCCGGCCGGTTCGAGATCCACCCGGTGCTGCCCTACCCGCAGGCCGTGTCCGACGAGGGTCTCGACGCGGGCCTCGTCCTCGCCGACTTCGACTACGAGAGGCGCTGAGCCGTGGCCACGCGTACGACTGTCATCAACCCGCCCGGCCGCCTGCCGCTGCCGGCGTGGCGCGAGATGTGGGAGGCCCGCGAGGTCTTCACCCGGTTCGGGATCCGCGACCTGAAGCTGCGCTACCGGCAGACCGCGCTCGGCGTGATCTGGGTGGTGCTGCAGCCGCTGCTGAGCGCGGGCATCTTCTCGATCGTGTTCGGGCAGATCGCCGATCTGTCGAGCGACGGCGTCCCGTACTTCGTGTTCTCGTTCACCGGCATGCTGGCGTGGACGCTGTTCAACGGGATCGTGTCCCGGGCGGCGCCGTCCCTGGTGAACAACCAGGCGCTGGTGTCGAAGGTGTTCTTCCCGCGGCTGCTGGTCCCGCTGTCCTCGGTGCTGTCGGTGCTGGTCGACTTCCTGGTGGCGGGCGTCCTGATGGTCGGGCTGATCATCTGGTACGACATCCCGATCACCTGGGCCCTGCTCACGCTCCCGCTGTGGATCCTCGCGGTGATCCTGCTGGGCTCCGGCCTCGGCATGGCCGCCTCGGCGCTGATGGTGAAGTTCCGCGACATCGCCTACGTGGTGCCGTTCGCGCTGCAGACGCTGCTCTACGCGAGCCCGCTGGCCTACTCGCTGAGCGAGGTGGGCGAGGGCATCCGCTGGCTGTTCGACATCAACCCGCTGACCTGGATCCTCGAGGGCTTCCGGTGGTCGCTGCTCGGACTGGCGCAGCCCGACACGTGGCAGATGGCCGCGACGGCGGGGGTGAGCGTCGCGGTGTTCGTCGGCGGCGCGCTGATCTTCTCGAAGATGGAACGCGGCTTCGCGGACGTGATCTGACGTGGCCGCCGCACCTGCGCCGGCCGCACCGCCGCCCGGCTCCCCCGCCCCGACGCCCCGCCGCCGGTGGGGCCGCCGCGGGGTGGTCCTGGGCCTGACCGCGGTGCTCGGCGCGTCGGCCGGCCTGGGCGTGTGGCAGCTCGCGGCGC
>NZ_SZYE01000013.1 GCF_005239125.1 Cellulomonas hominis
CGGGCGCCACGGCCCAGGCGACGGCGGGCGCCCAGCCGTCGGCGGCGGCCGCCACGGCCAGCTCGACCGCGCGCATCGTGATCGCGTGCGCCCGGACGTGGTCCGGGTGCCCGTACCCGCCGCCCGGCTCGTAGGTCACGACCAGGTCCGGCCGCCGCTCCCGCAGCAGCCCGGCCAGCCGGCCGGCGGCGACGTCGAGCGGCACGGTGACGAGCGCCCGGGCGGGCACCTCCCCCGCGGCGCCGGCGCGCCCGGCCCCGACCCAGGCCATCCCCGAGTCCTCGTACCGCGCACCGGACCCGCCTCCCCCGGCACCCGGATCGCCCGCCGAGGTCGCAGAAGATGTCGCTTCGCGAGCCGCGAAGGCGACATCGTCTGCGACCTCGGCGAGGTCTGCCGGGAGCGGGAGGGTGTCGAGGAAGGCCTGGGTGGCGCCCAGGGCGGCCACCGCGGCCGCGAGCTCCCGCTCGCGGTGCCGCGCGAGCGCCGGGCCGTCGCCCTCCAGGGCCGCCAGCGGGGCGCCGATGACCTCGCCGCGCTCGCCGCGGGTGCAGGTCACGACCGTCGCCGGGAGCCCGGCCGCCGCCCAGGTGGCGAGCAGCGCACCGGTCGACAGCGTCTCGTCGTCCGGGTGCGCGTGCACCGCGAGCACGCCACCCGTGCGGGTCGGCGTGCTCGCGGTCGTGCGCATGCGGGTCGTCAGGAGCGCTTGGTACGGGCCACGGCCCTGGCGCGCTCCGTCTGGTCCAGGATCACCTTGCGGATGCGGACGACCTCGGGGGTCACCTCGACGCACTCGTCCTCGCGGGCGAACTCCAGCGACTCCTCGAGGGTCAGGTGCCGCGGCGGCACCAGGTTCTCGAAGTTGTCGGCCGTGGAGGAGCGCATGTTGGTGAGCTTCTTCTCCTTGGTGATGTTCACGTCCATGTCCTCGGCGCGCGAGTTCTCGCCGACGATCATGCCCTCGTAGACCTCCTGCGTGGGGTCGACGAAGAACGACCCGCGCTCCTGCAGGTTGATCATCGCGAACGGCGTGACGGCACCGGCGCGGTCGGCGACCAGCGACCCCGCGACGCGGGTCTCGATGGGGCCGGCCCACGGCTCGTAGCCCTCGGCGATCGACGAGGCGATGCCGGTGCCGCGGGTGTCGGTGAGGAACCGCGTGCGGAAGCCGATGAGGCCACGCGACGGGACCAGGAACTCCATGCGGACCCAGCCGGTGCCGTGGTTCGACATGGTCTCCATGCGGCCCTTGCGCTGGGCGAGCAGCTGCGTGACGGCGCCCAGGTACTCCTCGGGCACGTCGATCGTCATGCGCTCGACCGGCTCGTGGACCTTGCCGTCGATGGTCTTGGTGACCACCTGCGGCTTGCCGACGGTCAGCTCGAAGCCCTCGCGGCGCATCTGCTCGACCAGGATCGCCAGCGCCAGCTCGCCGCGGCCCTGCACCTCCCACGCGTCCGGGCGGTCGGTCGGGACGACGCGGAGCGACACGTTGCCGACGAGCTCGGAGTCGAGGCGGTCCTTCACCTGGCGCGCGGTGACCTTGTGGCCCTTGCCGCCCTTGCCGGCGAGCGGCGAGGTGTTGATGCCGATGGTCATCGAGATCGCCGGGTCGTCGACCGTGATCAGCGGCAGCGGCCGCGGGTCGTCGGGGTCGGTCAGCGTCTCGCCGATGGTGATGTCCGCGATGCCCGCGACCGCCACGATGTCGCCGGGGCCCGCCTTGTCGGTCGGGACGCGGTCGAGGGCCTTGGTCTCGAGCAGCTCGGTGATGCGGACGTTCTGCATCGTGCCGTCGTGCCGGGCCCAGGCCACGGTCTGGCCCTTGACCAGCTCGCCGTTGAAGATGCGCAGCAGCGCGAGGCGGCCGAGGAACGGCGACGCGTCGAGGTTGGTGACGTGCGCCTGCAGCGGCGCGCCCTCCTCGTACGTGGGGGCCGGGATCTTCTCGAGGATCGTCGCGAACAGCGGCTCGAGCGTCTCGGAGTCCGGCAGGCCGCCGTCGGCGGGCTGGGTCAGCGAGGCGCGGCCGGCCTTGGCGGCGGCGTACACGACGGGGACGTCGAGGATCGCGTCGAGGTCCAGGTCCTCGACCTCGTCGTGCAGGTCCGAGGCCAGCCCGAGCAGCAGGTCGGTCGCCTCGGCGACGACCTCGGAGATGCGGGAGTCCGGGCGGTCGACCTTGTTGACGACCAGGATCACCGGGAGCTTCGCGGCCAGCGCCTTGCGCAGCACGAACCGGGTCTGCGGCAGCGGGCCCTCGGACGCGTCGACCAGGAGCACGACGCCGTCGACCATCGACAGGCCACGCTCGACCTCGCCGCCGAAGTCGGCGTGGCCCGGGGTGTCGATCACGTTGATCGTGATGCCGTCGGGCTGACCCGCCGCGGCCGCCGCGGGGCCGGCGTACCGGACCGCGGTGTTCTTGGCGAGGATCGTGATGCCCTTCTCGCGCTCGAGGTCGCCCGAGTCCATCGCCCGCTCGTCCACGTGGGCGTGCGCTCCGAAGGCGCCGGACTGGTGGAGCATCGCGTCGACCAGCGTGGTCTTGCCGTGGTCGACGTGCGCGACGATCGCGACGTTGCGCAGGTCGCCGCGCACGCGCGTGCCCGTGGGCGAGGTGGGCACAGTCATGTCAGGACTCGTTTCCGCGAGGAAGTGGGGAGATGAGGGGCGCGACGACGTCGAGCGCCGATCAAGTGTACGCGCACGCGCGCCCCGGCACGAGGAGGGGTCGTGCCGGGGCGCGCAGGGAGCGGCAGCGGGTGCGGGTCAGACCGACCCGTCGCCGCCGCCGCGGGGGCGGAGGTTGCCGTCGTAGCGGCCCGCGTTGGTGATCTGCTCGTCCTCGAACGCCTGCACGCGCTGGCCGTCGGCCACCGCGGCCTCGGCCGCGCTGGTGCCGGCCGGCGCCGCCGCGGCGAGCAGCCGATCCCGCTCCTCGCGGCGCAGCTTCTGCTCGGCCGGGTTCGGCACGGGCACCGCGGCGAGCAGGCGCTTGGTGTAGTCCTGCTGCGGCGCGCGGAGGATCTGCTCGCGCGGACCGACCTCGACCAGGTCGCCCTTGCTCATCACGGCGATCCGGTTGGACAGGATCTCGACGACCGCGAGGTCGTGGCTGATGAACAGGCACGCGAACCCGTACTCGCGCTGCAGCTCCTGGAACAGCTCCAGCACCCGCGCCTGCACCGACACGTCCAGGGCGGACGTCGGCTCGTCGGCGATGAGCAGCTTGGGCGACAGGGCCAGGGCGCGGGCGATGCCGACGCGCTGGCGCTGGCCGCCGGACAGCTCGTGGGGGTAGCGGTTCCGCATCGCGCGGGGCAGGTGCACCCGGTCGAGCAGGGACTCCACCCGGCGGTCGAGGTCGGCGCCCGAGGCGATCTTGTGCAGCTTGAGCGGCTCGCCGATCGACTCGCCGATCGGCAGGCGCGGGTTCAGCGAGGAGCCCGGGTCCTGGAACACGATCGAGACGTCCTGGCGCACGGCGCGCAGGTCCTTCGGCTTGATGCCCGCGAGCTCGACGCCGTTGACGGTGAGCGAGCCGCCGGCCACCGGGAGCAGGCCGACCGCGGCGCGGCCGACGGTGGTCTTGCCGGAGCCGGACTCGCCGACCAGGCCGACGACCTCGCCCTTGCCGATGGTCAGGTCGATGCCGTTGATCGCCCGGAACGCGGGCACGCGGCCGCGGCCGGGGTACTCGATGACCAGGCCCTTGGCCTCCAGCGAGTAGCCGGTCTGCGCGGCGTCCAGGACGCCGGGCCGCGGCAGCGGCTGGCCGAGCGGCCGCTCCGAGACGTGCAGCGCGGCGGTGCCCTCGGCGTCGGCGACGGGGTGGTCGCCGTTCAGGCCGGACGCGGCGAACGTCTCCGAGCCGAGGTGCGGCACGGCGTCCAGGAGCTGGCGGGTGTACTCGTGCTGCGGGCGGTTGAACACCTCGTCCGCGGAGCCCGACTCGACCACGCGGCCGTTCTTCATCACCATGACGCGGTCGGACAGGTCCGCGACCACGCCCATGTCGTGGGTGATGAGGATGATGCCCGCGTCGACGCGGTGCCGCAGGTCGCGCATGAGCTTGAGGATCTCGGCCTGGACCGTCACGTCGAGGGCGGTCGTCGGCTCGTCGGCGATGAGCAGCTTGGGCTCGCAGGCGAGGGCCTGGGCGATCATCGCGCGCTGGCGCTGCCCGCCGGAGAGCTGGTGCGGGTACTTGTCGACCGCCTCCTCCGGGTTGGGCAGGTCGACCATGCGCAGCAGCTCGACCGCGCGGGCGCGGGCCTGCTTCGGCGTCATGTCGAAGTGCACGCGGAGCGTCTCGACGATCTGGAACCCGACGGTGTACACCGGGTTCAGCGCCGTCATCGGCTCCTGGAAGATGACCGAGACGTCCTTGCCGCGGACCTTGCTCAGCTGCTTGTGGTTGAGGCCCAGCAGCTCGCGGCCCGCCAGCTTGGCGGAGCCCTCGGAGCGGCCGTTCGGGGGCAGCAGGCCGATCAGCGACATCGACGACTGCGTCTTGCCGGAGCCGGACTCGCCGACGATCGCGAGGACCTCGCCCGGCCGGACGTCGTAGGACACGTCCTCGGCCGCCGGGAACCACTCGCCGTCGACGAAGAACTCGACGCGCAGGTCGCGGACCTCGAGGATCGGCGCCTTGGCGTCGGCCGCGGGTGCCCCCGGGCTGGTGGCGTAGTCAGTGGTCACGGTTCACGAGATCCTTCCGTGGGACGGCCCGGTGTGTGCGGGCCGCGCGACGTCGAGAGGGGCGGACGTCCGCTGGTCTGGGACGATGGCCGCATGGTCTCGGCGGACGTGGTGGAGTACAGACCGGCCTTCGGCCGGGTGCTGGCGGTGGTCGTGGCGGTCCTGGGCCTCGGCGGCCTGGTGACCGGGCTGGTGGCCGACGCGGGGCAGACGTGGCCCTACGTGGCACCGGTGGTGCTGGTGGTGCTCTGGGTGTGGGCCGCCTACTGGCGCCCCGCCGTGCTGGTCAGCCCCGCGGGCGTCGAGCTCCGGAACGTCACCCGGACGATCGAGCTGCCCTGGCCGACGATCCAGCGGGTCGACACCCGCTACGCGCTCACGCTGCACACCGCGTACGGCGACTACGCCGCGTGGGCCGCGCCCGCTCCCGGCCGGGCCCGCGTCGCGACCTCCGGCAAGGGGGACGTCGCGGACCTGCCCGGCTCGACCTACGGTCCCGGCGGCACCGTGCGCCCCGGCGACCTGGCGTCGAGCGCCTCCGGCCAGGCGGCCATCATCGTGCGCCGCCGCTGGGAGGAGCTGCGCGACGCGGGCGTCCTGGACGACCCGCGCCTCGAGCGCGCCACCCCGCGGGTGCGCTGGCACGCCGGCACGCTGGCCGCGATCGCGGTGCTGATCGCGGCCAGCGTGCTGACCGTGGCGCTCTGACACGTCAGGCTCGCGCCGCGGCCCGGGCCTGCGAGCGGGCCTTGCGGGCGTCCGCCTTCGCCAGGGCCCGCTTGGTCGGGATGCGCCGCTGCCGCGGGTCGAAGGCGTCGCGCAGGCCGTCACCGATGAAGTTCACGCACAGCGCGATCGTCACGATGAACAGGCCGGGCCACCAGAACAGCCAGGGCCGCGTCGCGAACGCGGTCTGGTACTCGTTGATGAGCTGGCCCAGCGACACCTCGGGGCTGCTGATGCCGAAGCCCAGGTAGGACAGCGCGGTCTCCAGCAGGATCGCGGAGGCCATGAGCAGCGTCGCGTTGACGATGATCACGCCGACCGCGTTCGGCAGGATGTGCTTGAACATGATCCGCGCGTTCGACGCGCCGGCCACGCGGGCCGCGTCGACGAACTCCCGCTCGCGCAGGGTGAGGAACTGCCCGCGCACGAGACGCGCCATGTTCGTCCAGGACACCAGCGACAGGGCGATGGCCAGCGACCACGGGTTCGCGCCGCCGACCAGCACGCCGAGGATGGCGCCGATCATGATGACCGGGATCGTGATGATCATGTCGGTGAACCGCATGAGCAGGTCGTCCAGGCGGCCGCGGAAGAAGCCCGCCAGCGCGCCGATCAGGACGCCGATCGTGGTCGACAGCAGGCCGATCACGAACATGACGGTGAGCGACTGCTGCGTGCCGCGCATGACGAGCGCGAAGCCGTCGTGCCCGATGTTGTCCTGGCCGAACGGGTGCTCGCCGAAGTGGAAGCCGCCGTCGAAGCCCATCGTCGGGGCGCCGCCCGCGTTGACGATGTCGCTGGTCTCCCGGTAGCCGTACTTCCACCAGCCGGGGATCGGGCCCCAGCCGATGGAGGTGGTCACCAGGACGACCACCGCGACCAGCACGACGGCCGAGATCATCGCGCCGCGGTGCCGCAGGAACCGCCGCAGGACGATGCGGCCCTGCGAGAGGCCCTCGACCTCCTTGAGCTCGATGGCGTTCTCGGTGTTCTCGACCGCGTCCTTCGGGTCGGTGATGCCCTCGTGGGGCTCGAGGGGAGGCGTGATGCTCATGAGTTCACCCGGATCCGGGGGTCGAGCGCCGCGTAGACGAAGTCGACCACGATGTTGGCGAGGACGAGGAGGGTGCCGGTCACGAGGAAGTACCCCATGATCGGGTCCGCGTCCTTGGCGCCCAGGGACTTGATGAACAGCGCGCCCATGCCGCTCCACGCGAAGATGCGCTCGGTGATGATCGCGCCGCCGAACAGCGCCGCGATGTCCAGCGGCACCACGGTGGCGAGCGGGATGAGCGCGTTGCGGAACGCGTGCCGCGTGGTCACGACCCGCTCCGAGAGGCCCTTGGCCCGCGCGGTGCGGATGTAGTCCTGGTTCATCACCTCGAGCAGGCTCGCCCGGGAGTACCGGGTGTAGCTCGCGAACGAGATGAGGATCAGCGCGATCGTCGGCAGCACCAGGTGCGTGAACTTGTCGAGCGACTCCACCCAGAAGTCGCCGGACAGCCCGGGCGTCTGCGAGCCGATCGTGGCGATCGGCCGGCCGTTGATCACGGACGCGTTCGAGTACGTGTACCAGACGGCCATGACGCGGTCGACGAAGATCAGCACGCCCACGCCGACGGCCGTGACGGCCGCGGCGCGCATCGAGACCGCCCGGTCGTACCCGCCGAACAGGTACCCGACCACCAGGCCGACCACGACCGACGCGACCGCCAGCCCGATGATCAGCAGCCAGGTCGCGTTCACGAACGCGAACTGCAGCGGGTAGTACAGCGCGGCGCCGATCGCGACCGTGGTCAGCGAGGCGTACAGCGCCCGGCGGTTGTCCAGGCCCGCGCTGAGCGCGACGACGCCGAACGCGATGCCGACGCCGAGGGCGAGCACGCCCACCAGGCCCAGGCTCGGGTTCAGCAGCCAGTCGGAGTTCGAGATGAACAGCAGCGCGCCGGCGGTGGCGACGACCGCCGCGCCGAACGACACCCAGCGGGTGCGGGTGCTGCCGCCGATGATCGACGACCAGAGCACGCCCGAGATCACGGACAGCAGGGCGATCCACAGCGGCGGGACCGTCGGGTCCGCGAGGAAGTCGTTGAAGCCGATGGCGCCCCAGAGCTTGAGGAGCACCGCGACCCAGAACGACGGCAGCGAGTACAGGACGAACGACAGGAACGTCACGCTGTAGTCGAACCGCGTGTACTGGCGCAGGGCCGACACGATGCCGACCAGGACGCCCAGGCCGATGGCGAGCAGCGTCGACGCGGCGACGAGCTGCACGGTGCTCGGGATCGCGGAGCCCAGCAGGGCGGTGACCGGCTGGCCGGAGACCCAGCTGGAGCCGAGGTCACCGGTGAACAGCGCGCCCAGCCACTTGAAGTAGCGCAGGACGGGCGGCGTGTCCAGGTCGAGCGCCATGGTGCGGGCCGCGATCAGCGCCTCCTTGTTCGGCGCCGTGCTGGTCCGCAGGTCCTCGAGGGGATCCAGGGAGTACGCCAGGAGCATGTAGACGATGAACGTCGCTCCGAGCAGCACGATCGCCGACGACACGAGGCGTCGACCGAGGAAGGTCAGGGTGGGCGCTGCGTTCCGGAACCAGGAACGTCGCGCCGTGACCGGTGCGTCGGGCGCGGAGCGCGCGCCGGAGGCACGGGTCGTCACAGAGGTGGCCATGGGGTCCTTGCCTCACGGGAAGGGGGGTACTCGCAAAGCGCAAGTGTAGGCACTCCGGATAGGGGTGCTGCGCCCGGGCCGGGGTCGGCCGTGGGTACCCGTACGGCTGTGGTACTGGAAGGGGCACGGCAACGGGGGTACCGCGGTGGCCGCGGTACCCCCGTGCCGGCGTCGCTCCTCGGGGAGGAGCGTCAGGTCAGTGCGTCACTCGGTCTCGGTCGCCGTCGGCGCCTCGATGGAGTCGTCCGCGCTGATCTCCCAGTCCCAGTAGTTCCAGAAGATCGTCGGCGAGAGCGCGATGGTCGAGACGCCCTCGAGGACGTCGCGGTGCGCGACCACGCCGGGGAACTGGAAGATGTTGACGCCGAAGGCGTCCTGGTTGAGCTTCTGCTCGATCTGCGTGGCGAGCTCGGTCTCCTTGTCGGAGTCCGTGTTCGTCGCGACCTCGGCCCACAGGGCGTCGACCTCGGGGTTCGAGTAGCCGCCGTAGTTGTTCTGGCCGCCGGTCACGTAGTTCGCCTCGGCGTTCAGGATGAACGTGTTGGTGGACTGCCAGCCGAACAGCGACGCGTCGTACGTGCCGGTGCCCAGGATCGTGCCCCAGTTGTCGTCGCCGTTGTCGATGACGTTGAAGCCGGCCTGCGAGGCGGACGCCGAGATGAGCTGGAACTCGTTGGCGCGACGCACGTTCGACTTGCCGTACAGGAAGCGGACGTCGACCGGGGTGGTCACGCCGGCCTCGGCGAGGAGCGCCTTGGCGCCCTCGATGTCCACGTCGGCCCACGCGTCGGAGCCGTTGTTGGCGACGACCTCGTCGTAGCTCGGGGCACCCGGCACGATCAGGAAGGAGTCACGCGTGGTGGCGTCCTCCTGCAGCGGCTGGATGAGCTTCTCGATGATCTCCTGGCGCGGGATCGTCTTGAGGAACGCCTCGCGGACCTTGCGGGCCTTCTCGGCGTCGCCGCCGTAGGTCGCCGGGTCGAACGGGCCGCCGTTGTCGAACGTCAGGTCGACGTGCTCGTAGGTGCCCTCGGGCGCCGAGCTGTAGGAGACGCCGTCGATGCCGTCGAGCGTCGCGAGGACGTCCACGGAGGACTGCGGGGCGATGAGGTCGACCTCACCGTTCTGCAGCGCGGTCACCGAGGCCAGCGGGTCCTCGGTGTAGCGGACCGTGATCGAGTCGACCTTCGGCTCCGGGCCCCAGTTGTAGTCCTCGTTGCGGGTCAGCGTGAGGTACTGGTTCTCGACGTAGTCGGAGATGACGTACGGGCCGTACGAGAGGTACAGGTCCGGGTCGTCCGGCAGCGAGGTGAAGTTGAACGCGTTCGTCCAGGTGTCCGCGATCTTCGCGAGCGCCGCGGCGTCGTTGTTCTCGAACGCGTCCTCGACGGCCTTCTTGGCCTCGGCCGGGTCGTCGATGCCGAGCGCCAGCTTGCCGACCACGTGGGCGGCGACCGGGCTGGGCTGGTTCATCGACACCTCCCAGTCGGAGCGCGGGGTGTCGTAGACGTACGTGACCGAGCGGCCGTCGTCGCCGATCTCCGGGAACTCGGAGATGGCGGTCATGGCCGGCGAGGAGGAGTCGAAGTAGACCTGGCCGTCGCCGACGATGGCGTTGCCCTCGTCGTCCGTCTCCACGTCGGAGGCCGCGACCGTGTCGAACTTGTCGTTCTGGGCGCCCCAGAACAGGATCATGTCCGCCGCGTCGACCGCGGTGCCGTCCGACCAGGTGACGCCCTCGTTGACCGTGTACTTGACGGTCAGCGGGTCCTCCGAGACGACCTCGTACGTGCCGAAGTCCTCGTTCTTCGCGAGGTTCAGGTCGCCGTCGTAGTAGTTGAAGAACGAGGTCGTCAGGTAGACGATGTTCGCGTTCGTCGTGGCGTTGCCGTTGGCCGTCAGGTTGTTGGTCGAGCGGAAGGGCTCGTTCCACCCGACGTTGACCGAGGTCGTCTCCTCGATCTCGCTCTGCTGCGCCGGGCTGGAGCACGCGGTGAGCACGAGGGCCCCCGCCGCCACCGCGGCCGCCGCGGCGCTGAATCGCCTGATCTTCAATGTTCCTCCTGTGAAGGTGGCGCCCACCCGTCCTCGCGCCGCGTGGGCCGACCGGAGGGGTCGTCCCGAGCGCGGCAGACGTGCGGTCCCGCCGTGGATGGGGCCACGCTAGTGACCCCACTCAGGACAAAACGGACACATCCCCCCGTCGGGGGCGATCGTTACCGGATCGATACTGAGCAGTAGTGTCCAGCATTCAAGACGGAACCTGCCGGAAACACAGCGGAAACATGCCAGTCAGGGCATCCGCGGCAGGTGGATGCCCTCGTCCGGGGCCGGCGGCTCAGCGCGGAGCCACGGCCCTGTGCTATGGGGCGGCCGCCGGGCACCCGCCCGCCGGCGCCGCGGCGCCCTCGTCCCGGGCGCCGGGTGCGACGAGCATCGCACGCGGCGTGGTGCGGGGCGCGGCGGGGCCACCCCGCCCCCGGCAGGACGGGGTGGCCCCGCGCCGCGCCGTCAGACCGCGACGGTCTCGACGTTGAGGACGTTCCCGTCCGGGTCGGCGAACCACACCGACCGCATCGGCCCGTCCGTCAGGACGCCGTCGGACCAGGAGCCCGACGGCAGCTCGAACGTCTGGAGCTCGACGCCGCCGGAGCGCAGCGCGGCGACCTCGGCGTCGAAGGCCTCGCCGGGGACCTGGAACGTCACGGCGGTCGCCCGGTTCGTGCCGGCGTAGGCGGACGGATACACCAGCATCCCGCCCTGCTTCGTCGCGTAGACGACGCCCATGCCCTCGGAGTCGTCGAGCCCCGGCACCTCCATCCGCCGGAAGCCGAGGGTCTCCTCGTAGAAACGGCGAGCACGGCCCAGGTCCCGCACGGCGAGGCAGGGCATCGCGGAGTGGTCGGACAGCATGGTCGCCTCCAGCGCGGGCCCGCCGACGGTCGGCCGGCCGGCGCCCGCAGCGTACGGCGGGGCGCTCGCAGCGGGGTCGCGGCAGGGTGCCGCGCGGCGTCAGGCCGGCGCCGAGCCCGCCCGGGCGCGGCGCCGGTAGGCGCGCGCCTTCATCACGTCGCCGCACTCGTCCATCGAGCACCACCGGCCCGACCGGTTGCGGGACCCGTCGTGGTAGACCCACTGGCAGTCGGGGTTCGCGCACGCCTTGAGCCGCGCCCACTCCCCCGACGCCACCGCCCGGTGCAGCGCGGCGAGCACGCCCGCGACCAGCGCCCCGTCCCCTCCGGTCCCGGGCGCCGGCACGAGCGCGAGCCCGCCGTCGGCCGCCCCCGCCGGCGCCACCACGAGCGGGTACCGCGCCGCGACCTCCCCCAGCGCCGCCGCGTCGCCGCCGAGGTAGCCGCGGAGCGCGTCGCGGGCCTCGACGAGCGGCGCCGGGCCGGAGCCACGGAGCCGGTCGACGCCGTGGAACCGGTCGTCCGTGTTGAGCAGCGCGCGGAGCCCCTCGGTCGCGTCGGGCGCGACGCCGGGCTCCACGCCGCGGGCCACCCAGGCGTCGAGCGGGTCGGTCCCGGGGCTCTTGACGACGGACATGGCCCTGAGGATAGTCGTCACCACCGTTCGGCGATAGCCGGTGACGTCCGCAGGGGCGACGTCACCGGCGCCGGACGCCGCGACCAGCCCCACCGAGCGAGAGCGAGCCGACGATGACGACGACCACGGACCGTCCGGGGTGCGACACCTCCGATATGCTGCACATCCACCTGCTGTTCCGCCGGGCGTTCGCCGACGCGCCCGGCCTCGTCCGCGGCGTGCGGGACGGCGACGTCGGCCGGATGCGGGTCGTCGCCGAGCACGTGCGGGAGGTCGCGACCGGGCTGCACCACCACCACGAGGGCGAGGACCAGCTGCTCTGGGACCGCCTCGAGCAGCGCTCCCCCGCCTGCGCCCTGCACGTCGGCCTGATGCGCGCGCAGCACGCGGGCGTCGCCGAGCTGCTGCGGGACCTGGACGCCGCGCTGCCGACCTGGGAGGACGGTGCGCCCGCCGCCGCTCGCGACGCCGTCGCCCGGGTGCTGGACGACGTGCACGCCCTGCTCGTCCTGCACCTCGGCCAGGAGGAGGAGCGCATCCTGCCGACCGCGGCGAGCGTGCTCAGCCAGCGCGAGTGGGACCAGCTGCACGAGCACGGGATGGCGTCGGTGCCGCGCAGCCGGCTGCTCATCCAGCTCGGCTGGATCCTGGACGCCGTGCCGGCCGCCGAGCGCGCGGGGTGGCTGCGCACCAACCTGCCGGCTCCGGCCCGGCTGCTCTGGCACGCCGTCGGGCGGCGGCGGTTCGCCGCGCACCGCGCGCGGCTCTACGGCGCGGCGTGACCGACTGAGCGGCCCGGGAGGTAACCCCACCCGGGTGAGGACGGCCCCGGCGCCCCTTCCTAGCGTGATCCTCGTCGCCGGCGACGGCGCGGAGAGGGGGCCACGATGTCCGCAGAGACCGCACCCACCACCGGTGAGCCCGTCGGGCGGCACCGCGCGGGCGACGCCCCGGAGCCACCGACCGCGGACGCCCCCGCGGCGCGCACGCCGGTGCCGGCCGCCCAGTGGATCTCGTGGGTCGCCCTCGCGATGATGACCACCAGCTCGGTGGCCAGCCTGCGCGCGGCGCCGACCATGGCGATCTACGGCCTCGCGGCGGTGTTCCTGTACGTCGTCCCGGCGATCGTGTTCCTGCTGCCGACCTCGCTCGTGTCCGCCGAGCTCGCGTCCGGCTGGAAGGGCGGCGTCTACAACTGGGTGTCCGAGGGCATCTCGAAGCCCGCCGGGTTCCTCGCGGTCTGGTGCCAGTTCGCGATGACGATCTTCTACTACCCGACGCTGCTCGGGTTCGTGGCCAGCACGCTCGCGTACGTCATCAACCCGGACCTGGCGACCAGCGGCGTGTGGACGGCCGCCGTCATCGTGGTCGTCTACTGGAGCGGCGTCTGGGTGTCGTCCCGCGGCACCAAGGCGATCGCGGGGCTCGCCTCCGGCGGCCTCATCATCGGGACGCTGATCCCCGGCGTGCTGCTCGTGACGCTCGGCGTCGTGTTCCTCGGGCAGGGCAACGCGTCGGCCGCGCCGATGGACGCCGAGCACCTGCTGCCCGCGTGGGCCGGCCTGTCCAGCCTCGTGCTGATCGTGAACAACTTCCTGTCCTACTCGGGCATGGAGATGAACGCGGTGCACGTCTCGTCGCTGCGGAACCCCGGGCGGGAGTTCCCGCGGTCGATGTTCCTGGCGATGGGGATGGTGCTGCTCATCTTCATCCTGCCGGCGCTCGCGATCTCCTGGTTCGTGCCGGCCGAGGAGCTGTCCCTCACCGCCGGGATCATGCAGGCGTTCGACGCCGTGTTCGCCCAGTTCGGCTGGCAGTGGCTCACCCCGATCATCGGGATCATGCTCGTCGCCGCCTCCGTCGGCGGGATGCTGACCTGGCTCGCCGGGCCGTCGAAGGGCCTGCTGCTGATCTCCCGGCAGGAGGGCTACCTGCCGCCGTTCCTGCAGCGGCTCAACAAGAACGGCGTGCAGCAGAACATCCTGGTCGCCCAGGGCGCCGTCACGACCGTCATCGCCCTCGGCTACGCGCTGATCCCCTCGGTGTCGAGCGCGTACTGGGTGTTCTCGGTGATCACCACGCAGGTCTACCTGATCATGTACCTGCTCATGTTCGTCGCCGCCGTGCGGCTGCGGCGCCTGCACGCCGACCACCCGCGCGGCTACCGCGCCCCGATCATCCGCACGCTGTGCGGCGTCGGCTTCGTCGCCTCCGCGGCCGCCCTGCTGGTCGGGTTCGTGCCCCCGTCCCAGCTCGGGACCGGGAGCCCGTGGCTGTACGTCCTGGTCGTCGGCGGCGGCGCCCTCGGCCTCGGCCTGCTCGTCCCGTTCCTGTTCTACCGGTTCCGCAAGCCCGCGTGGCGGCTCGCGGAGCAGCAGCCGGAGGTGAGCGCGTCATGACCGTGCCCGTCGAGACGTCGACCCGCCGCGAGCGCGGCTGGGTCTACGGCGTGAGCATCGCGGTGCTCGCCGTGCTGGTGCTCGTGGCCCTGCTGTCGTTCCGCTCCTCCCGGCAGGAGGCCGAGGCGCAGGACAAGGCCCAGGAGCTGGTCGACGCGATGGCCGCGTCCGGCGCCGCCCGGCTGCCGTCCGCCGACCGGGTCGCCGCGGTGCTCGGCACCGACGGCGGCGTGGTCTGCGCCGACCCGGCGTCGGCCCTCGGGAAGGCGGCGATCTTCCGCGGCCTGACGAACGGGGCCACCGGCCCCGGGAGCCGGCCGACGCTCTCCGCGGACCGCGCCGTGCGCGCCGAGCTGCTGATCGTCGAGGTCTACTGCCCGGAGCACCTGGCCGACCTGCAGGCGATCGTCGACGACCTGCGGCTCTCGGACACCGGGTCCTGAGGCACCGGGCGCCGGCCGCCGGACCCGTCAGGATCGGAGAAGCACCGGACCGACCGGGGCTCCTACGGTGGGCGCACGCACCGCACCCCGCCGACCAGGAGGCACCGAGCATGGCCGAGACCCGCGAGTCCACCGCGAACTTCACCGCCGAGGAGCGCGCCGCGATGCAGGAGCGCGCCGCCGAGGTCCGCACCGCCCGGAAGCGGGGCAAGGCCGCCGGCGACCCGGAGGCCGAGCTGCTCGCGAAGATCGCCGAGCTGCCGGACGAGGACCGGGCGATGGCCGAGCGGATCCACGCGATCGTCCGCGAGGTCGCGCCCGGCCTCACCCCGCGCACCTGGTACGGGATGCCCGCCTACGGCGCCACGAAGGCCGTGCTGTTCTTCCAGCCCGCGTCGAAGTTCAAGGCCCGGTACGCGACGCTCGGGTTCAACGACGACGCGCGGCTCGACGACGGCGGGATGTGGCCCACGGCCTACGCGCTGACCCGGGTCGGCGAGGCCGAGGAGGCGGCGATCCGGGAGCTCGTGCGGCGGGCCGCCGGTGAGGGGTGAGGGTGGTCCGAGGCCGCCGCTCACGGCCGCCCGACGCTCCCTCTGCCGGGCCCGCTACGTTCCCTCCGGCAGCCTCGCGACGCCACCTCGCGCAGGGATGCAGCGCGCCCGACCGGCCGGTCACCGCTCCCCCGGCACGGGCGGCCGCCAGCCGCCGTCCCCGCGCACCGCTCGCGCGATCCGCTGGCTGATCTCCCGCAGCTGCCGCGCCTGCGCCGCCGTCAGCCGGTCGAGCACCAGCCGGTGCACCGTCGCCACGTGTCCCGGTGTCGCCGCGGCCACGGCCGCCCGCCCCGCGCCGGTCAGCACCGCGAGGGTGTACCGCCCGTCCGCGGGGTCCGGTTCGCGCCGCAGCCACCCGCGCCCCTCCAGCCGGGCCGCCGCGCGGGACAGCCGGGACAGGGTGCTGTTCGCGTAGTCCGCGAGCACGCTCATCCGCAGGGTGCCGTCGTCCGCCCGGCTCAGCGCGTAGAGCACCCCGTACTCGAAGTGCGTGATCCCGGCGTCCCGCTGCAGCTGCGCGTCGAGGGCGGGCGGCAGCCACTCGAGCACGGTCGCCAGCGCGGACCAGGTCGCGAGGTCGTCCCCGGTGAGCTCGGCGGGGGTGCGGGCGTCCGTCATGCCGGCAGCCTAGCGGGCATGACTTGCCCAGGAAAGCGATAGGTGCGTAGCGTGACTTGCCTGAGCAAGTGATCGTCGCACCGTGCGGCGGCACGGGGAGGGACACCATGGATCTGCAGCTCGCCGGGACGAGAGCCTTCGTGAGCGGGTCGACGCAGGGCATCGGGCACGCGATCGCGGCGGCGCTGCTGGCCGAGGGCGCCGAGGTCGTGGTCAACGGGCGGACCGAGGACCGGGTGCAGGACGCCGTCGCCCGGCTGCGGGACGCCGTCCCGGGGGCGGCGGTCTCGGGGATCGCGGCCGACGTCGCGGACCCCGCGCAGGTCGAGCACCTCCTCGACCGGCTCGGCGACGTCGACGTGCTCGTGAACAACGCGGGGGTGTTCGAGGTCGCGCCGTTCGAGTCGAGCACCGACGCCGACTGGCAGCGCTACCTGGACGTCAACCTGCTGAGCGGCGTCCGGCTCACCCGCCGGCTGCTCGGCCCCATGCTCGCCCGCGGGCACGGCCGGGTGCTGTTCGTGAGCAGCGAGTCCGGGGTCGACGTCCCGGGCGACATGGTGCCGTACGGGGTGACCAAGGCCGGGGCGCTCGCGCTGGCCAACGGGCTGGCGAAGCTCACCCGCGGCACCGGGGTCACGGTGAACACGATCCTCGGCGGGCCGACCTGGTCCGACGGGGTGGCGCACGCGGTGGCGGGGATCGCGGACGCGCAGGGCGTGCCCGCCGGGGACCTGAAGGGCGCGCTCGCCACGGCCCGGACCACGTCGCTGCTGCAGCGGTTCATCGAGCCCGAGGAGATCGCGCGGCTCGCGGTGTACCTCGCGAGCCCGCTGTCGTCGGCCACGAACGGGGCAGCGGTGCGGGCCGACGGGGGCGTGCTGACGACGCTGCTGTGACGGGGCGTGGGGCGCGGCGGCCGTCCGACGGCGGGTGTCAGGCCCGGACGGACGCCGTGATCGTGAACTTCGGGTTCCGCGCCACCTGCCGGGTCGGGCCGACCGCCGCCTGCAGCGCGGGCCGGTAGCCCAGCCCCGAGTTCCACACGCACCACAGCTCGCCGCCCGGGCGCAGCACCCGGGCCGCCTCGGCGAACAGCCCGCGCGCGACGCCGTCGTGCACCGCGGCGCCCACGTGGAACGGCGGGTTGAGCAGGACGAGGTCGGCGCTCGCGTCGGGGATCCCGGCCGTGCCCCGGGCACGCTGCACACGCACCCGGTCGGCGAGGCCGTTCGCCTCGACGGTCCCCCGGGCCGAGGCGACCGCGGCCGCGGACTCGTCGGTCGCGACCACCTCGACGCCCGGGCGGGCGGCGGCCAGCGCGGACGCCAGCACCCCGGTGCCGCAGCCGAGGTCCACCGCCGCGCGCGCGCCGGGGACCGCGTCGGCCAGGTGCTCGACCAGGAACCGGGTGCCGATGTCCACGCGGGCGCCCGCGAACGCCGCCCCGTGCGCGCGGACGGTCAGGCCGAGGTCGTCGTGCCGCGCGGTGGCCGGCCAGGCGGGCGCGTCCCCGGCGCGGCGCGGGGCGGCCGCGTGCAGCACGCGGGCCTTCTGCCGCCCGCGGCTGGCGCGCACGTCCTGGAAGTGCCGTGCCAGCACCTCGTTCATCGTGCGGGACATGTGCTTCTCGCGACCGCCGGCGACCACGACGACCGCCGGGTCCGCGTGCCGCGCGACGAGCCCGGCGACCTCGCCGAGGGCGTCGAGCGAGCGCGGCAGCAGGAGCAGCACGACCCGCGCGCCGGCCACCAGCTCCGGGCCGAGGTCGGGCAGCGACCGGAACGCGTCGGCGCCGCCCAGCCGGGCCGCGTTCTCCGCCAGCGCGAGCTCGCCGGTCAGCCGGTCGGTGTGCGCGCGGACCCCGGTCAGACCGAACCGCGCGACCGCGCCGAGGGTCACCGCCCCGTACCGGTCCCCGATCACGACCACCGTGCCGGGCGCGGCACCGTCGAGCAGCGGCGCCGCCTCGTCCAGGACCAGCCGGTCGGCGGCGTCGACCGCGACCAGGTCCGGCGCGGGGGTCTCGGGGTCGCAGCGCAGCGCGCCGAGCAGGTGTTCGGTACCGGGGGCGCCGTCGGCCGTCATGCCACCCGGATCGGGTCGATCGCGGCGATCTGCTCGCCGACCCGGTCCTCCGCGACGTCGAGGTCGTACCGCGCCTGGAGGTTGAGCCAGAACTGCGCCGAGGTGCCGAAGAACCTGCCCAGCCGGAGCGCGGTGTCGGCCGAGACGCCGCGCTTGCCGTGGACGATCTCGTTGATCCGCCGCGGCGGGACGCCGATCGACACGGCCAGCCGGTGCTGGGTGATGCGGAAGCCGTCGAGGAAGTCCTCCTGCAGGACCTCGCCCGGGTGGATCGGGGCGAGTCGCTCGTGCGCGTCAGTGGTAGTCAACGATCTCCACCTCCTCCGGGCCCGCGACGGTCCACCTGAAGCAGATCCGCCACTGGTCGTTGATCCTGATGCTGTGCTGGCCCGCGCGGTCGCCGTGAAGGCGCTCGAGCCTGTTCCCCGGCGGCACCCGAAGGTCCTCGAGAGTCTCCGCCGCACCGACCTGGCGCAGCTTGCGCAACGCCGAGCGCTCGATCCGGGGATCCAGCGCGGGCACGTGCTGACGTCGCCAGAGTCGCTCGGTCTCCTTGTTGGCGAACGACCGGATCACGCCCGCCACGATATAACGGGACGCGTCAATAACGCTAGACGTTAAACCGGAACTCCACCACGTCGCCGTCGGCCATCACGTAGTCCTTGCCCTCGATGCGCGCCTTGCCGGCGGCGCGGGCGGCGGCGACGGAGCCGGCCTCGACCAGGTCGTCGAACGAGATGACCTCGGCCTTGATGAAGCCCTTCTGGAAGTCGGTGTGGATCACGCCGGCCGCCTGCGGGGCGGTCCAGCCCTGCCGGATCGTCCAGGCGCGGGACTCCTTCGGGCCGGCCGTCAGGTAGGTCTGCAGGCCGAGCGTGTGGAACCCGACGCGGGCGAGCTGGTCGAGGCCCGCCTCCTCCTGGCCGTTCTCGGCGAGCATCTCCTTGGCCTCGTCGGGCTCGAGCTCGACGAGGTCGGACTCGAACTTCGCGTCGAGGAAGATCGCGTCGGCCGGCGCGACGTACGCGCGCAGCTCGTCCTGCATCGCGGTGTCGGCCAGGCCGGCGTCGTCCGTGTTGAACACGTAGATGAACGGCTTGGCGGTCATGAGCTGCAGCGAGGCGAGGTCGGCCAGGTCGAGCCCGGCGGCCTTCGCGCCCTGGAACAGCGTCTGCCCGGACTCCAGCACGGCCTGGGCGGCCTGCGCGGCGGCGAGCTCGGCGGGGTCCGCCTTCTTGATCCGGACCTCCTTCTCCAGGCGCGGGACGACCTTCTCGAGCGTCTGCAGGTCGGCGAGGACCAGCTCGGTGTTGATCGTCTCGATGTCGTCCTTCGGCGACACGCGGCCGTCGACGTGCACGACGTCGGGGTCCGCGAACGCGCGGGTGACCTGGCAGATGGCGTCGGCCTCGCGGATGTTCGCGAGGAACTTGTTGCCCAGGCCCTCGCCCTCGCTCGCGCCCTTGACGATGCCGGCGATGTCGACGAACGACACGGTGGCCGGGAGGATCCGCTCGCTGCCGAAGATCTGCGCGAGGGTGTCCAGGCGCGGGTCGGGCAGCGGCACGATGCCGACGTTGGGCTCGATCGTGGCGAACGGGTAGTTCGCCGCGAGGACCTGCGCGCGGGTCAGCGCGTTGAACAGGGTGCTCTTGCCGACGTTGGGCAGGCCGACGATGCCGATGGTGAGTGCCACGGGCGACCATCCTAGGGGGCGGGCGCTCCCGGTGGGCCCTCAGGCGAAGGAGCGGATGGTCTGCAGCAGCTCCGGCGCCCGCCGGTCGTACAGCCCGCCGCCGACCCGCACGCCCACGACCAGCGCGGCCGCGCCCACCCCGAGCCCCACGACCAGCGTGAGCACCTGGAGCAGCGCGTGCCCGGTGACGACGGCGGCGATGCCGAGCCCGACCGTCGGCGCGCAGACCGCCAGCAGCAGGAGCATGCCCAGCGACTGGGTGAGCATCACGGCGAACGACGAGCCCTGGGGCGTCGAGAACGGGTTGTCCCCCGGCTTCGGCACCGGGTAGACGACGCGGGCCGAGTAGATCGAGGACGCCCCGACGCCGACGGCCAGCACGCCGAGCGACATGCCGACGACCGGGAGCGTCGCGTCCCAGCGCCCGGCGACGCCCAGCACGAGCACGTCGGTCGCGAGCACGACCACGCCGCCGACCACCATCCCGGCGACCGCGCGGCCCGCCCGGTCGACGCGGCCGTCGACCGGCGCCGCGACGTGCGTCCAGAACGCGGTGTCGTCGTAGGAGATGTCCGCCGACAGGGACCAGCCCATGACGAACGCCACGACGACGCCGGCACCGAGCAGGATCCCGCCACCCCGCCCCGTGAACCACAGCAGCAGCACCATGACCGGGACGACGGCGACCGCCGCCGCGTACCGGGGGTCGCGGAGCCAGTACGTGAGGCTGCGTGCCGCCACGGCGCCCGTCGGCGTCGCGGGGAACCGGGCGAAGAAGCCGAGGCCCTGGCTGCGGGCGACGTGGCCCGCACCGCCGGGCGAGCGCACGAGCGCCGCGGACAGAGCCCGGTCCCAGACGCCGACCAGCACCGCGAGGGTCGCCCCCGTGACCGCGAGCTTGCCGAGGGCCGCGAGCCACGCGCCGGCCTGCACGTCCCCCGCGAGCGCCCACGGCGCCCCGAGCGGCGTCCAGCCGACGACGGCGCCGACCTCCGGCAGCGCGTCGGCGACCGCCTGCAGCCCGGCGGTCGCGCCGAGCAGGATCGGGCCGATCAGCATGAGCGGGACGATCGCGAGCACGGCGGCGACCTCCCGGAACCGCCGCCCGCCGACGAGCGGCGCGAGCATCGTGGTGATCGCGCGCGAGCCGACGACGCAGACCGCCACCCCGAGCGCCCCGCCGACCAGCCCGGCCGCGAGCGCCCCCGGCTCCCGCCACCACGCGAGGGCCGACGCGCCGCCGAGCACCAGGGTCGCGGCGCCGGGCACGCCGACCAGGCCGGCGAGGGTGAGGCCGGTCAGCAGGTGCCGGCGGCGGATCGCGAACAGCTGGAACCGCTCGGGGTCCAGGGTGCTGTCCACGCCGAACGCGACGAGCGGCAGCAACCACCAGCCCGCGACGAGCAGCGCGCCGCCCAGGACGACGACGGTGCGGGTGAGCTCCGGGTCGTCGTGCGCGCCGAGCGCCACCAGGCCGACCACCGCGAGCCCGAGCAGGAAGAGCGCGTACAGGACGGACAGCACCAGGGCGACGACCTTCCACACGCTGCGCCGCAGGCCGTTGCGCAGCAGGGTCAGCTTCAGTCGGACGAGGTGCGCAACCACGCGAGCGCCCCCTCCGTGCGCCGGCCGCCCACCAGCTCGACGAACCGGTCCTCCAGCGAGTCGTCCCCGCGCACCTCGTCGACCGTGCCCTGCGCGAGCACGTGGCCGCCGGAGATCACGGCGACGTGGTCGCACATCCGCTGCACCAGGTCCATCACGTGCGAGGACACCACGACGGTGCCGCCGCCGGCGGCGTAGGCCGCGAGGATGTCCCGGATGTTCGCCGCCGACACCGGGTCGACCGCCTCGAACGGCTCGTCCAGGACCAGGACCCGCGGCGCGTGCACGAGGGCGCAGGCCAGGCCGATCTTCTTGGTCATCCCCGCCGAGTAGTCGACGACCAGGGTGTCGGCGTCGGCGGTGAGGTCGAAGGTGCGCAGCAGGTCCGCGGTCCGGTCGCGCACGGTGTCCCGGTCCAGGCCGCGCAGCAGGCCCGCGTAGGTGACGAGCTGGGCCCCGGTGAGCCGGTCGAACAGCCGCATGCCGTCGGGGAGCACGCCGAGGCCGGCCTTGACCGCCGGCGGGTCCGCCCACAGGTCCTGCCCGCGCACCAGCACCCGCCCGAAGTCCGGGCGCAGCAGGCCGGTCGCCATGGAGAGCGTCGTCGTCTTGCCCGCGCCGTTGGGGCCGACCAGGCCGTAGAACGAGCCGGCCGGGACCTCCAGGTCGACGCCCGCCACGGCGATCTTCGTGCCGAACCTCTTCCACACCCCTTGGATGGACAAAGCGGACATCGGCTCCATCGATCCAGCATAGGGGCGGGCGTGTCGGTGGCGCCTGGCAATCTGCAGGTCATGGACACCGGACTCGTGCTCGCTCTCGCCGGGGCGCTCCTCGCGGGGCTCGCCCTCGGCTGGCTCCTGGCCGCCGGCCGCTCGGGGGCGCGGCTGCGCCGGGCCGAGGTGGAGGCCGCGCGCTGGCGCACCGCGGCGGAGCTCGGCGGCGGGACCGTCGACGCCGACCGGCAGGCCGAGCGGTTCCGGGCGCTCGCCGCCGACGCGCTGGCGCAGAGCAGCGAGCAGTTCCTCGCCCTCGCCCACCAGAGCCTCGCGGCACGGCACCAGGAGCAGACCGGCGACCTCGCGCAGCGCGAGCAGGCGGTCCGCTCGATGGTCGACCCCCTGGCCCGCACCCTCGACGCCGTCCGGGCCGAGCTGCGCACCGCCGAGCAGACCCGCGCGCAGCACGACGCCGCGCTGGGCGAGCAGGTGCGGCAGATGCGCGAGGAGGCCGGGCGGCTGCGGGAGCAGACCGCCCAGCTCGTGACGTCGCTGCGCGCGTCGCAGGTCCGCGGGCGGTGGGGCGAGGTGCAGCTGCGCCGGGTGGTCGAGGCCGCGGGGATGCTGCCGCACGTCGACTTCGCCGAGCAGGACCAGGTCCGCACCGACGACGGGCTGCTGCGGCCCGACATGGTGGTGCACCTGGCGGGCGGCAAGCGCGTGGTGGTCGACGCGAAGGTGCCGTTCCTCGGGTTCCTCGAGGCGGCCGAGGCCACCGACCCCGCCGAGCGCGAGCGCCGGCTCGCCGCGCACGCCCGGCACCTGCGCACGCACGTCGACCAGCTCGCGGCCAAGCGGTACTGGGACCAGTTCAGCCCGTCGCCGGAGTTCGTGGTCATGTTCGTCCCGGCGGAGGCGTTCCTGCACGCGGCGATCGACGTCGACCCCGCGATCGTGGAGCGCGCCTTCGAGAAGGACGTCGTCATCGCGACGCCGATGACGCTGCTCGCGCTGCTGCGGACGGTGGCCTACGCCTGGCGGCAGGACGCGCTCGCCAGCAACGCCCAGGCGGTGCTGGACCTGGGCAAGGAGCTGCACGGCCGGATCGCGACGCTCGGCGGGCACCTGTCGAAGGTCGGCCGGGCGATCGACTCGGCCGCGACCGCCTACAACCAGTCCGTCGCCTCCCTCGAGTCGCGGGTGCTGGTGAGCGCGCGGAAGTTCGCCGACCTGCGGGTCGTGGACGCCGGCCTGGAGACGCCGCCGTCGGTCGAGCGCCGGCTGTCCGTGGTGACGGCACCGGAGCTGGTCGCGTGGGAGACGCAGCAGGTGGTGGGGTTGGGGCCCGACGCGCCGGCCGCGCCCGGGACGGGGCGGCGCGCCGCCGACGCGTTGGGAGCGCTGGACGACGCGGTGCTCGGGGACGTGCGGCCCCCGGAGGCCGGGCCGGGCGGGGTCTGAGGCCGGTCCGGCCGGGCCAGGTCTGAGGCCGGTCCGGCCGGGCCAGGTCTGAGGCCGGTCCGGCCGGGCCAGGTCTGAGGCCGGTCCGGCCGGGCCAGGTCTGAGGCCGGTCCAGGCGGGCCAGGTCTGAGGCCGGTCCAGGCGGGCCGTGGCTCAGACGGGGCGAACGGCCAGGTCCGGGCGGTCGCCGCGCCGCGGGCGCGGGTCGTCGCCGCCGGCCGCGCGCAGGTCGGCGCGGAGCTCCCGGGGCAGCGAGAACATCAGGTCCTCGGTCGCGGTCCGCACCTCCTCGACGTCGCCGAACCCGTGCGCCGCCAGCACGTCCAGCACGTCCCGCACGAGGATCTCCGGCACCGACGCCCCCGAGGTCACCCCGACGGTCCGGGCGCCGTCGAGCCACGCCGGGTCGACCTGCGCGGCGGTGTCCACCCGGTACGACGCCCGTGCCCCCGCCTCGCGGGCGACCTCGACCAGCCGCACCGAGTTCGACGAGTTCGCGGACCCGACGGTGATCACCACGTCGCACTCCGGCGCGAGCTTCTTGACCGCCACCTGCCGGTTCTGGGTGGCGTAGCAGATGTCGTCGCTCGGCGGGTCCTGCAGCAGCGGGAACCGCTCGCGCAGCCGGCGGACCGTCTCCATCGTCTCGTCCACCGACAGCGTGGTCTGCGAGATCCACACCACCCGGCTCTCGTCCCGCACCACGACGTCGGCCACGGCGTCCGGGGAGTCGACCACCTGGACGTGCGCGGGCGCCTCCCCCTGGGTGCCCTCGACCTCCTCGTGACCGGTGTGCCCGATCAGCAGGATGTCGAGGTCCGCCGCGGCGAACCGCACGGCCTCCCGGTGCACCTTGGTCACCAGCGGGCAGGTGGCGTCGATCGTGCGGAGCGACCGGGCCTCCGCCGCCGCGCGCACCGCCGGGGACACGCCGTGCGCCGAGAACACCACGCGGGCGCCCTCGGGGACCTCGTCGGTCTCGTCGACGAACACCGCGCCGCGGGCCGCGAGGGTGTCGACGACGTGCCGGTTGTGCACGATCTCCTTGCGGACGTACACGGGTGCGCCGTAGTGCTCGAGGGCCTGCTCGACGGCGACGACCGCGCGGTCGACCCCGGCGCAGTAGCCGCGCGGGGCGGCCAGCAGCACGCGCCGGCCCGCGGGGGCCGGGCCGTGCTCGGTGCCGACGGTCACGCGCCCATCGTAGGCGGCCCGCCGGGCACGCCGCTGGGCGCCGAGATCGGTGCCTCCGCCCGAGATCGGTCGTCCTGGGCACCGATCTCGGCGCGAAGCACCGATCTCGGCACGCTGGTGCCGGGCGGGCGGCTCCTGTCGGGGCCGCGTGGCAGGGTGGGCCCGTGCAGCAGCCGTCCTCCCCCACGACCCCCCGCCCGGAGTCCCCGGGCGTCCCGGGCCCCGGCGCCCCCGCCGAGCTGCCCGCGCGCGCGAACGAGACGACCGCCGAGCGCCCCTGGCCGGTGCGGCTGCTCTCGGTGAAGATCGCCGACTACGTCGCGAAGATGTCGCCGCTGTGGGTCGAGGGCCAGGTGGTCCAGCTCAACCGCCGGCCGGGCGCGAACATCGCGTTCCTGACGCTGCGGGACACGGACACGGACATGTCGCTGCCGGTGTCGATGCCCGCGGGCGTGCTGTCGGGCGCGGCGACGCCGCTCGCCGAGGGCGCGCACGTCGTCGTGCACGCCCGCCCGACGTTCTGGACGAAGCGCGGCACGCTGCAGCTGAACGCGGACGAGGTCCGCGCGGTCGGCGTCGGCGAGCTGCTCGCCCGGATCGAGCACCTCAAGCGGGTGCTCGCCGCCGAGGGCCTGTTCGACCCGGAGCGCCGGGTGCCGCTGCCGTTCCTGCCCGCGGTGGTGGGCCTGGTGTGCGGGCGGGAGTCCAAGGCGGAGCACGACGTCGTGGTCAACGCCCGCGCGCGCTGGCCCCAGGTGGAGTTCGTCGTCCGCGAGGTCGCGGTGCAGGGCGTCGGTGCGGTGCCGCAGGTCAGCCGGGCGATCGCCGAGCTGGACGCGGACCCGCGGGTCGAGGTGATCGTCGTCGCGCGCGGCGGCGGCTCGGTCGAGGACCTGCTGCCGTTCAGCAACGAGGCGATGGTGCGCGCCGCCGCGGCCTGCCGCACCCCGCTGGTGTCCGCGATCGGCCACGAGACGGACACCCCGCTGCTCGACCTGGTCGCCGACTACCGCGCGTCGACCCCGACCGACGCGGCGAAGCGCATCGTGCCGGACGTCGGCGAGGAGCGCGCCCGGGTCACCCAGGCCCGCGCGCGCATCCGCTCGGCCGTCGAGCACCGGGTGGCCCGCGAGGCCGCCGGGCTGGAGCAGGTGCGCAGCCGCCCGGTGCTCGCCCGGCCGCACACGATGGTCGACACCCGGGAGGCCGAGGTGCTGCGCGCCCGGGACCACGCCCGCCGCAGCCTGGACCACGCGCTGGCGGGCGCGGTCACCTCCACCCGGGCGCTGGCCGCGCAGGTCCGGGCGCTGTCCCCGGCCGCGACGCTGGACCGCGGGTACGCCGTGGTGCAGACCTCCGACGGCCGGGTGGTCCGCGAGGCGACCGAGGTCGCGGCGAAGGACTCGCTGCGCATCCGGGTGTCCCGCGGGGAGCTCATGGCCACGGTGCTGGCGGTCGCTCCCGGGCGCAGGCGCCCCGCGGCGGCGGACGCCGAGGACGCCTGACCGCGTCCGCGGTCCGCCACCCCGCGCACCGACGGGACCGGCGCGGCGCCGGACCGCGCGTGCGGCCTGGCAGCCGCCCGGCTACTTCCCGTGCGGGTCCCGCCGGTTGAGCGCCGCGACCACCTGCGGGTAGTCCCCGCGCGCCTCGCCGTACCGGAGGAACTTCACGCGCTCGACCTGGATCTCGGTGGCGTCGGGCTGCGTCTCGAGCAGGTCCACCACCTCCGCGACGAACTCGTCGAGCGGCATCGCGTCCGCGTTCTCCCGGTGGCCCGGCATGAGGTCGGTCTGCACCGACGGCGGCTCCAGCTCCACCACGCGGACGCCGGTGCCGGCGAGCTGCAGCCGGATCGACTCGCTGAGCATGTGGATGAACGCCTTGCTGGCGTTGTAGGTGGGCGTGACCTGCAGCGGGGCGAACGCGAGCCCCGAGGAGACCGTGAGGATCGTGGCGTCCGGGCGGGTCTGCAGGTGCTCGACGAACGCGGCGATCAGCCGGATCGGGCCGAGCACGTTGGTGGTGACGGTCTGCTCGGCGGTGCCGAGGAACCCGGCCGGGTCGGTCCAGTCCTCGACGCGCATGATCCCGGCCATCGGGACCAGGACGTTCACCTCGGGGTGCTCGGCGATGACGCGCTTGGCGACCTCGGCCACGTCCTCCGCGTCGGAGGTGTCGATCCGGTAGGCGTGGATCCCGGGGTGCTCGGCGGTGACGCGGTCGAGCAGCTCGGTGCGGCGGCCGCCCACGATCACCTCGTTGCCCCGCTCGTGCAGGGCGACGGCCAGGGCCAGGCCGATGCCGCTCGTCGCGCCGGGGATGAAGACGGTGTTCCCGTTGATTCGCATGCTCCGAGTCTTCTGCGGCGCCCGGGGCCCCACCAGGGAGTGCTTGTCGGGGGACCGGCGATCCCTGGTTGCGGGGGCCGGTGCCCGCCGATACTGCTCGGGTGGATCGCGACGCGCTGGCCGACTTCCTGCTCCGGCACCGCGAGGCCCTGCGCCCCGGTGACGTCGGGCTGCCGCCGGGCGCCCGCCGACGCGCGCCCGGCCTGCGCCGGGAGGAGGTCGCGCAGCTCGCGGTGATGTCGACCGACTACTACACGCGGCTCGAGCAGCGTCGCGGCCCGCAGCCGAGCACCCAGATGCTCGGCTCGCTGGCCCGGGCGCTGCGGCTGACCCCGGACGAGCGGGACTACCTCTACCGCGTCGCCGGCCACAGCGCGCCCGACCGCGCGGCGCGCGAGGACTACGTCGCGCCCGGGCTGCTCCGGGTGCTGGACCGGCTCACGGACAGCCCCGCCCTGATCCTCGACGGGCTCGGCCGGACGCTGGTGCAGAACGACCTCGCCCGCGCGCTGTTCGGCCCGGTCGACGGGCTCACCGGGTGGGAGCGCAGCGCGATCTACCGCTGGTTCGCGCACCCCGGCACCGAGCGCCTGATGTACCCCGAGGAGGACCGGGACCGGCAGAGCCGCGCGCAGGTGGCCTCGCTGCGGGCGACGCTCGGGGCGGAGGGGCCGCGGTCGCGCGCCGCGGAGCTCGTGCGCGAGCTGTCGGCGCTCAGCCCCGAGTTCGTCGCGATCTGGGAGGCGCACGAGGTCGCCCGGCGGTTCGAGGACCACAAGGTGCTGGTCCACCCCCGGGTCGGCCCGATCGAGGTGGACTGCCAGGCGCTGTTCACCGAGGACGGCACCCAGACGCTCCTGGTCCTGACCGCCGCGCCGCGCAGCGAGGCCGAGAGCCGGCTCCGGCTGCTGTCGGTGCTCGGGACGCAGGAGTTCGCCGGCACGGGGCGCTGAACCCGCGCCCCCGGGTGGGCGCGGCGGCAGCGGCGGTCTGTTTGGATGGTGCCGTGAGCGACACGACCCCCACCCCGGACGCCCCCGGCGTCGCCGACCTGTCCTACGAGCAGGCGCGCGACGAGCTCGTCGCCGTCGTCTCCCGGCTGGAGGCCGGCGGGGCGACGCTCGAGGAGTCGCTCGCGCTCTGGGAGCGCGGCGAGGCGCTGGCCGCGCGCTGCCAGCAGTGGCTGGACGGGGCGCGCGCCCGGCTCGACGCGGCCCGCGCGGCCGACGGCGCCGGGGACGACGCGGGCTCCTGACGCCCGCGGCCCGACGGCTCCCCGTCGCGCCGGCCCGCGGGCCCCGGCCCGCACGCCCGCACCGCCCCTCCGCACCCCCGCTCGACCCCACCCCCCGACCCGGCACCGCCGCCGGACGCGAAGGAGTCCCATGACCGAGCAGCCCGCCCCCCGCGCCCTCGTCGTCGGGGAGGCCCTCGTCGACGTCGTGCTCCGCCCGGGCTCCGAGCCCGCCGAGCACCCCGGTGGCAGCCCCGCGAACGTCGCGATCGGTCTGGGACGGCTCGGCCGCCGGGTCGACCTGCTGACCTGGCTCGGCGACGACGCGCACGGCGACCTGGTGCGGGAGCACCTGGCCGGCTCCGGCGTGCACGTGCTCGTCGGCGACCGCGCCCCCGAGCGCACCCCCGTGGCCCGCGCCCACCTGGACGCCGAGGGCGCCGCGACCTACGAGTTCGACCTGACCTGGGACCTGCCGACCCGGTGGGAGGAGGACCCCGAGGCGCCCGTCGTCGTGCACACGGGCTCGATCGCGACCGTCATCGCCCCCGGCGGCGAGGCGGTCGCCCGGCTGCTCGCCGACCGCCGGGACGGGTCCACGATCACCTACGACCCCAACCTGCGCCCCGCGCTGATGGGCTCGCCGGACGAGACCCTGCCGGTCGTCGAGCGGCTGGTCGCGCTGGCCGACGTCGTCAAGGTGTCGGACGAGGACCTCGCCTGGCTGCACCCGGGGGTGGCGCCGGCCGAGATCGCGCGCGACTGGCTCGGCCGCGGGCCGGCGGTGGTCGTCGTGACGCTCGGCGGGGAGGGCGCGCTGGCGATCACGGCCGCCGGCGACGAGGTGCTGGTGGAGGCGCCGCGGGTGCAGGTCGCGGACACCGTCGGTGCGGGCGACTCCTTCATGGGCGCGCTGGTCGACGGCCTGTGGGCGGCGGACCTGCTCGGCGCGGACCGCCGCGAGTCGCTGCGGGCGATCGACCGCCCGACCATCGAGCGCGTCCTGGTCCGCTGCGCCCAGGTGGCCGCGATCACGGTCTCCCGCGCGGGCGCCAACCCCCCGACGTCCGCGGAGCTCGAGGCCTGACCCTGCCGCGAGGTCGAGGGTTCCGCGCCGGAGAGGGCGCGGAACCCCTCGACCTCGGCGGAGACCCTCGACCTCGGCGGGTGGGGCAGCTCGGCGGGTGGGTCAGCTCGCCTGGCGGTGGCGGCCCGCGGCGGACGCCTCGCCGTCGCCCTGCTTCTCCGCGTCGCGGTGCGCGCGCTCCAGGGCTGCGCGGCGGTCCTCCTCGGTCTCGCCGTCGATGCGGCGCGCCGCCTCGACGTCGTAGGTGAGGTTCTCCCCCGACTCCGGGTCGAAGATCAGCAGCCGCTTCGGGTCGAACCACAGCTCCGCGCGGCTGCCGTCCCGGACCCGGCTCTCCGAGCCGAGCGCGACGATCACCTGGGTGCGCATGCCCTCGCCGTCGAGGTCGCGGTCGAGCTCCTCGAGCTTCTGGGCCACGTCGGCGTGCGTCTCGAACGGGATGTAGGCGTACAGCTCGGCCCCCAGCCACTCGACCACGTCGACGTCGGCCTGGAACGTGACGCCCTTCGCGCGCTTGTCCTCGTCCAGCACCTTCGCGTCCTCGACGTGCTCGGGGCGCAGGCCGACGATGACGAGCCCCCGCCCGCCGATCTGGTCGCGGAGCGCGTCGGTCAGCGGCACCTCGCCGAACGGCAGCCTGAGGGTGTCGCCCTGCACCTCGCCGGGCAGGAAGTTCATCGGCGGGGAGCCGATGAACCCGGCGACGAACAGGTTGACCGGCTGCTCGTAGAGCGCGCGCGGGCTGGCGACCTGCTGCAGCTCGCCCTTGCGGAGCACCGCCACCCGGTCGCCGAGCGTCATGGCCTCGGTCTGGTCGTGGGTCACGTAGACGGTGGTGGTGCCGAGCCGGCGCTGCATCCGGGCGATCTCGGTGCGCATCTGGCCGCGCAGCTTGGCGTCCAGGTTGGACAGCGGCTCGTCGAACAGGAACGCGCGCGCGTCCCGGACGATGGCGCGGCCCATCGCGACGCGCTGCCGCTGGCCGCCGGACAGGTTGGCCGGCTTGCGGTCCAGGTGCTCGCGCAGCTCCAGGGTGTCCGCCGCGAACTCGACGTTGTCCTTGATCTGCTCCTCGGTGAACTTGCCCTTCTGCAGCCGCAGCGGGAAGGCGATGTTCTCGAACACCGTCAGGTGCGGGTAGAGCGCGTAGTTCTGGAACACCATCGCGAGGTGCCGGTCCCGCGGGGCCTTCTCGTTGACGACCTCGTCGCCGATCTTCAGCTCGCCGGAGGTGATGTCCTCCAGGCCGACGATCATGCGCAGCAGCGTCGACTTCCCGCAGCCGGACGGGCCGACCAGGATGACGAACTCGCCGTCCTTGATGTCGAGGCTGACGCCGTTGACGGCCGGGTAGCCGTCGCCGTACTTCTTGACGATGTCCGTCAGGGTGATGGATGCCATGTGCTCCTCCTGGGGGTCCGGGCGGTGAGGGCGTCAGCCCTTGACCGCGCCCTGGGTCAGCCCGGACACGATCTGGCGCTGGAACAGCAGCACCAGGACGACGACGGGGATGGTCACGACGACGGCGGCGGCGGAGATCGCGCCGGTGGGGTCCTCGAACTGGGACGCGCCGGAGAAGAACGCCAGCGCGGCGGGCACGGGCCGGGCCGCCTCGGTCGAGGTCAGCGAGATCCCGTACACGAAGTCGTTCCAGGCGATGAAGAACGCGATCAGCGCGGTGGTGAACACGCCGGGCGCCGCGAGCGGCACGATCGCCTTGCGGAACGCCTGCCAGGTGGTCGCGCCGTCGACCTGCGCGGCCTGCTCGAGCTCCCACGGGATCTGCCGGAAGAACGCCGTGAGCGTCCAGATGGAGATCGGGAGCGTGAGCGACAGGTACGGGATGATCAGTCCCGGCCAGGTGTCGTACAGGCCGATGTTCCGCCACAGGTTGAACAGCGGCGTGACGATCGAGATGACCGGGAAGATCGACACCCCGAGCGCGGTGGTGAGGATGAGCTTGCGCCCCGGGAAGTCGAGCCGGGCGATCGCGTACGCGGCGAGCGTGGCCAGCACCGAGGAGATCGCGGTGGCGATCAGCGAGATGCCGATCGAGTTGCGCAGCGAGGACAGGAACAGGTCCTGCGCCGAGCCGTCCGGCCCGAGGATCTGCTCGTAGTTCGTCCAGGACCACGTCGTGGGCAGGAACTTGCCCGTGCTGAGGTCGCTGGGGAGCTTGAACGACGTCGCGATGATCGACGCGACCGGGAACAGCGCGTACACCAGCACCACGACGGTGATGGCCGCCCAGGCCACCTTCTGCTTGCCGGACAGGGTCCCCATCACTTCTCCCCTCGGGCACCGGCGAGGTCGACCTTGAAGATCTTGATCGCGATGAAGCAGATGACGATCACGCAGATGAACAGCAGCACCGAGATGGCGGAGCCGAGGCCGATCTCCAGGCGCCCGATGGACGTCCGGTAGGCCAGCAGCGACAGGACGGTGGTGCCGTTGGCGCCGTTCGTCATGATGAACACGTTGTCGAAGATGCGGAACGCGTCGAGGGCCCGGAACAGGACGGCCACCATGATCGCGGCCTTCATGTTCGGCAGGACCACGCGCTTCATCCGCTGCCACCAGGTGGCGCCGTCGACCTGCGCGGCCTCCTCCAGGTCGCCCGGCACCTGCGCCAGGCCGGCGAGCAGCAGCAGCGAGATGAACGGCGTGGTCTTCCACACCTCGGAGGCGATGATGACGAACAGGCTGGTCCCGGTGCCGGCGAACCAGTTCAGGTCCTCGCTGATCCCGGGCACCCAGTCGAACCAGCTGTTCACGTAGCCCGAGCTGATGTCGAACGCGTAGAACCACGCGAACGCGGAGACGACGGTGATGATCCCGTAGGGCACGAGGATCGCGGTGCGCAGCAGCCCGCGGAGCCGGAGCACGGCCCGGTGCATCACCAGCGCGAGCGCGAAGCCGAGCACCAGCTCGATGGCGACGGTGATCACCATGATCAGCGTCGTCACCCCGAGCGACTGCCAGAACACGGGGTCGCCCAGCACCACGCCGTAGTTGCCGAGCCCGACGAACGCCCGGTCGTCCGGCGCGGTGAGCCGGAACCGGAACAGCGAGTCGTAGACGGCCTGCAGGATCGGGTAGGCGGTGACGGCCAGCATCACCACGAACGCCGGGCCGGCGAGCAACCAGCCCAGCCGGGCCTCGGCCCGGGCGCGGTCGGACTTGCGGGGCTTCGACGCCCGGTCCGGGCCGGCGCCGCGGGTGGCCCGCGCCGTCGTCCCCGCCGTGGCGCCGGTGATCTCGGTACTCACAGCAGCCGCTCCCCTCGCAGCACGGCGGTGATGAAGTCCGTGGACTCCTGCGGCGTCCGGTCCGGGTCGACCGACGCCGCCGGGTGCCACGTCTCCTGCAGCCCCTGGGACACCTCGTTGTAGTACGGGGTCTGCGGCCGCGGCGCCGCCTGCTCCAGCGACTGGCGGATGACGTCCGCCATCGGGAACGTCTCCTGCACCGTCGGGTCGTCGTAGGCGACGGTCGAGGACGGCGGGTTGCCGTCGGAGACGAAGTACGCGGCCTGGTTCTCGGGCTTCACGATGCACGCGGCGGCCTCGTAGGCCTCGTCGACGTGCTCGCTGAACGCGCCGACGCCGAGGTTGATCCCGCCGTACGGCGGTGCGGCGTCGGTGCCCTCGGTCACCTGCGGGTAGACGGCCCAGCCGACGTCGTCGAGGAACGACTGGTCGAGCGCGCCGTCCTCGACGGACGCCTGCATGGCCGGCCAGACGAACGGCCAGTTGACCATGAACGACCCGCTGTCCCCCTGGAACTGGGTGAGGGAGGCGTTCTCGTCCTGGGTGGGCAGCCCGGCGCCGCCGAGCCGGTCGGAGCCGATCTCGCCGATGATCCGGGCGGCCTCCTTGCCGGCGTCGGACTCCAGCCCGAGCTCCACGTCCTCGGCCGACGCCTCGGGGTTCTCCACGATGTGCCCGCCGGCCGACTCGACCAGGGCGTTGATCCACACCGTGTACGCCTCGGCCTTGATGCCCTGCACGCCGAGCGTCTTGTCCTGGTCGCGGGCGGCGTCCATCACCTGGTCCCAGGTCACGGGCGCGGCGGCGGGGTCGAGGCCGGCGGCCTCGGCGACCGACTTCTTGTACCAGAGCAGCTGGGTGTTGGCCCAGAACGGCACGGTGACGAGCTCGTCGCCCCAGGACGCGCCCTGCAGCGCACCCTCGGCGACGTCCTGGCTCACCTGCTCGGCGATGTCGTCGGGCACCGGCGCCAGGAACCCGGCGTTGGCCAGCTCGGGGATGAACGGCGGGTCCAGGCTCATCAGGTCGATGGACGAGTCGGACGCCGCCAGCCGCCGCGCCAGCTGCTCGCGCTGCGAGCTGGCGTCGCGCGGGAGCACCGAGACCTCGATGCGGTACGCGCCGTCGGCCTCCTCCGTGCACTGCTGGGCCAGCTTCGCCTGGCCCCCCGCGTCCGGGTTGGTGTACCAGGTGAGCACCGGGGTCGAGTCGCCCGGCGCGCACGCCGCCAGCCCCGCCCCCAGCGCGAGCACCGACACCCCGGCGATCGCCCTCGACCGTCTTCGCACGCGCACCGCTCTCCTCAGTCCGGCGCCGCGTGCGCCCCGACCTGGGGATCCGCGGCGTCTCCACGCTTCCACCCCTAGGGCTACACCGAGCCGCAGGGGTCTGCCACCGGAGCGGCGGATCGCCCGGCGCCGTCGCCCGGCGGCGGGGCGCGTGCCCGGACCTCGGTCCCTGGCACCAGGCGGGCGGTGCGACGATGGGCGCATGGCACACCCCACGACCCCCGCCGAGGCCTGGACCGCGCTGCGCGACGGCAACGACCGGTTCGTCCGCGGCGCGATGGAGCACCCGTCCCAGGGCATCGACCGCCGCGCCGAGGTCAGCACGGCGCAGCACCCGTTCGCCGTCGTGTTCGGCTGCTCGGACAGCCGCGTGGCGGCGGAGATCATCTTCGACCAGGGCCTCGGCGACGTGTTCGTGGTCCGCACGGCCGGGCACGTCCTGGACACCACCGTGATCGGGTCGATCGAGTACGGCGTCGAGGTGCTCGGCGCCTCGCTGGTCGTCGTGCTCGGCCACGACTCGTGCGGCGCGGTGGCGGCGGCCACGGCGGCGCTCACCACCGGTGAGCTGCAGCGCGGCTTCGTCCGCGCCGTCGTCGACCGGGTGATCCCCTCGATCGTGTCGCTCGCGCACGGCTCCGACGCCGAGGGCCGGCCGCGCGACCTGTCGTCGGTGGACCCCGCCGAGCTCGGCCACGAGCACGTCCGGCACACCGTCGACATGCTGCGCTCGTACTCGGTGACGCTGGCCGAGGGCATCGACGCCGGTCGCGTCGCGGTCGTCGGCGTGGAGTACGCCCTCGCGGACGGCCACGCGCGCCTCACCTCCGCCATCGGCGACATCGGCGACGTCCCCCTCCCGGCCTGACCCCCTCGCTCCGCCGCTCGCTCGCCGAGATGGCAGCTCTCGGCTGTGCCGCATCCCTCGTGCCCAGCCGAGAGCTGCCATCTCGCCGAACGGGGCGGAGGGAGGAGGGGTGTGACGTGCGCCACCCTGCGGGCAGGTGGTCGGGACCTCGGTCCCTGGCGGTGGCAGGATCGGCGGCATGAGCCTGCACGCCGACGACGACGTCCAGTACCGCATCGAGCACGACACCATGGGCGAGGTCCGGGTCCCCGCGGACGCCCTCTACCGCGCGCAGACCCAGCGCGCGGTCGAGAACTTCCCGATCAGCGGGACCGGCCTGGAGCGCGGGCACGTCGCCGCGCTCGCCCGGGTCAAGAAGGCCGCCGCCCTCGCCAACGCGGAGCTCGGCATCCTCGACGCCGCGGTGGCCCGCGCGATCGCCGACGCGGCGGACGAGGTCGCCGACGGCCGGCACGACGCGCACTTCCCGGTCGACGTCTACCAGACGGGCTCCGGCACCTCCTCGAACATGAACATGAACGAGGTGCTGGCGACGCTCGCGTCCCGGTCCCTCGGCGCCGACGTCCACCCCAACGACCACGTCAACGCCTCGCAGTCCTCCAACGACGTGTTCCCGACCTCCGTGCACGTGGCCGCCACCGACGGCGCCGTCAACGACCTGGTCCCCGCGCTGGAGCACCTGGCCGCGTCGCTGGAGCGGCTCGCCGCGAAGCACGCCGGGGACGTCAAGGCCGGCCGCACGCACCTGATGGACGCGACGCCCGTGACGTTCGGCCAGGAGTTCGGCGGCTACGCGGCCGCGGTGCGCCGGGGCGTCGAGCGGGTGCAGGCGGCGCTCCCCCGCGTCGCCGAGGTCCCGCTCGGCGGCACGGCCGTCGGCACCGGCATCAACACCCCGGCGGGCTTCCCGCAGCGGGTCATCGCGCTGCTCGCCGAGGAGACCGGCCTGCCGCTGACCGAGGCCCGGGACCACTTCGAGGCGCAGGGCGCCCGGGACGGGCTGGTGGAGCTGTCCGGCGCGCTGAAGACCATCGCGGTCAGCCTCACCAAGATCTGCAACGACCTGCGCTGGATGGGCTCCGGCCCGAACACCGGCCTGGGCGAGATCCGCATCCCCGACCTGCAGCCGGGCTCGTCGATCATGCCGGGCAAGGTCAACCCGGTGATCCCGGAGGCCGTGCTCATGGTCGCCGCCCGGGTGGTCGGGAACGACGCGACCGTGGCGTGGGCCGGCGCCAGCGGCTCGTTCGAGCTCAACGTGCAGATCCCGGTCATGGGCCAGGCGGTGCTGGAGTCCGAGCGGCTGCTGGCGGCGGCCTGCCGGGTGCTCGCCGACCGGACGGTCGACGGCATCGAGGTGGTCACCGAGCGCGGCGCGGCCTACGCCGGGTCGTCCCCGTCGATCGTCACCCCGCTGAACCGCGTCATCGGCTACGAGGCTGCCGCGAAGATCGCCAAGCACGCGGTGGCGCAGGGCATCACGGTGCGCGAGGCGGTCGTCGACCTCGGCTACGTCGAGCGCGGCGAGGTCACCGAGGAGCAGCTCGACGCGGCGCTCGACCTGCTGAGCATGACGCGCCCGAAGGCCTGAGCGACGCGACGACGCCGCCGGTCCGGGGCAGGGGGTCCCGGGCCGACGGCGTCGCGCCCCAGCGTGCCAGGTCGAGCCGTGCGGCGGGCCGGTTCCGCGGGGATTTCGTCCGCTCCCCGCACGGGGTCGGGCGCGACGTCACCCGGGGTGGTGACGGCCGGTCGCACCTCGGCCGCGCCGTCGTCCGCCCGCACCCCTGGGCGGCCGGGGCGGGGCCGCGGGGCCGTGCGGCCCGCTCAGGCCCCGCCCTCGACCCGGACCAGCACCCGGGACAGCAGCGCGGCGAGCGCCTCCGCCTCGTGCGCCGCCAGCCCGCCGAGGGCGTCCGCCTCCCGGGCGAGGTGCTCCGGCATCAACCGGTCGACCGCGGCGCGGCCCTCGGCCGTCAGCTCGAGCAGCACGCCCCGGCGGTCCCGGTGCGGGATCGCGCGGGCCACCAGCCCCGCCCGCACCAGGGTGTCCGCGCGCTTGGTGATCGCGGCCGGGGACGCGGCGGTGATCGTCGACACCTCGGCGGCGCGCAGCGCGCGGCCGGCGCGGCGCAGCGCGCACAGCACGTCGAACTCGCCCCGGGTCAGGCCCGCCGCGGCGAGCGCCGTCTCCGCCCGGGCGTCGAGCAGCGCGGCGATGCGGGTGATCCGGCCGGCCACGGCGATCGGCGCCACGTCGAGGCCGGGGGCCTCGCGCTCCCAGTCCGCGCGCAGGCGGTCCACGCTGTCCACGCGGCCACCCTACCGAGCGTGAGTTGCTTCACGAATCATTTACCCGTGAACGATTCGGTGGGACGATGTCCGGGTGCACCGCCTGTCCCTCGTCGCCGCCCTGCTGCACCCGTCCCAGCTGAGCGCCGCCGTGCGGCCGCACCGCGGCGGGCCGAGCACCCGGGACTCCCTGGGCGGCGCGATCCGGTGCGGGGCGAGCGTCACGCTCGCCTTCCTGGTGGTCGCGGCCGTCGGCCGGCTCGACCTCGCCGGCTACGCCTCGCTCGGCGCCCTGGCCTCCCTCTACGGGCGGTCGACCGGGTACGCCTGGCGGCTGCGGCTGATGGCGCTCGTCGGCGGCGCGCTCACCGTCGCGGTGGCCGCGACGTCCGCCCTCGCTGCCGCGGCCGCCCCGGTCGTCGCCGAGCTCGTCCTGCGTCACCGGCCGCGAGCCGAGCACCAGGGTGGCGCCGGCGCGCACCGCGGCGGCCGCGAAGTCGTGGCCGTCGGCGTGCTCGCCGGGCAGCGCCACGAACAGCGAGCCGGGCTGGACCTG
>NZ_SZYE01000140.1 GCF_005239125.1 Cellulomonas hominis
CCAGCCGGCCGGTCGGGCCGAGCGTCGAGGCGAGCGTCGCGAGCACGGCGACCCGGCCGAGCGCGGCGGGCGCGGCGGCGAGGGCGACGGCCTCCCGGGCCATCGCCGCGTCCACCCGCAGCACCGGGACGTCCACCTGCGCCGCCGCGGCCTCGGCCGCCTCGCCGACGGACGAGCAGGTGACCAGGACCGCGGCGGCGCCCGCGGCGGCGAGGTGCCGCACGTGGGCGAGCACGGCCGCCTCGACCTCGGGGGTCACGCCGGTGGCCACCGCGGTGGCGAGCAGCCACCCGTCGACGACGTGCACCCGGCGCAGCCCCGGGGCGGCGGCGTCGAGGTCGGCGTCGAACCGGGCCGCGAGGGCGGGGACGGTGTGCAGCAGGCCGGCGGTGCCGGCCTCCCCGGCGGTCACGCCGCCGTCCACGGCCGGGCCTCGGCGTCCACCAGCTCCACCAGCCGCTCCAGCCGGGGCACGGACACCTCGGCGAGGGCGGCCGGCACGTCCGGGCGGCCGACGACGTCGCTCCACAGGGCGCGACCGGCCAGGAACCCGCTCGCCCCGCCGCGGCACGCCGCGCGCACGGCCCCCGCGAAGTCGTCGCGGTCCACGCCCTGCGACAGCACGACCCACGGCCCGGTGATGGACTCGCCGAGCGTCGCGCACGCCCGCTCGAGGTCCGCGGCCTCCGCACGCCCGCCCAGCGGGACCTGCACCTTGTACAGGCTCGGGCCGAGCGGCGACAGCTCGCGCGCGGCCTCGGCGATCGCCGCCTCGGTGTCCCAGGTCCCCGCGGCGGTCTCCTCCGGCGTCGCCCGCACCACCGGCTCCAGCACCGACAGCACACCGCGCGCCGCGGCGACCTCGATGAACCGGCGGGCGAGCTCGACCCGCTGCTCGCGGCGGGCGTCGCGGCGCCAGATGACCAGCAGCTTGATCGCCACGGCCCCGTGCAGATCCGCCTCGGGGGCGACCACCACCTCGTCCAGCCCCGTCTCCTCGACCGGGCCGCCCGGCTCCTGCTCGAGCGCGTCGGCGGCGAGGATCAGCCCGCAGGACGACGGCAGCAGCGGGGCCGCGCGCTCGACGCCGAGCTCCCGGTCGATGAGGAACCCGGAGGCCAGCGGGCTCAGCGCCCGCGCGACGTCGAGCTTGAACGCGACCAGGCGCTCGTCGTCGACCCGGCCGGCACCGGCCTGGTCGAACATCGTGCGCAGGCTCTCGCGCTGGTCCATCGCGACCATCGCGAGCGCGCCGGACGGGCGGGCGATGGCGTCGAGGGTCGGTGCGGTCACGGGTGGCCTCCTGGGATCGGCGGGGTCGGGTCGGGGACGGCAGGGGCCACGGCCGCCGGGTCGCGGGCGGCGCGGACGAACCGGGCCAGCGCGGCGTCGGCGCCGGGGTGCGGGCCCGGCAGCGGGCTGCCGTCGGGCAGCCCCGGGAGGACCGGGAGCACCGGGGGGTCGTCGGGGTCGAGCAGCCCGGCCCGGTGCAGGGCGAGCACCGCCGCGCCGGCCGCGACCGGCTCGGCGCAGTCGACCAGCCGGACGGGCACGGGTCCCGCCTCGGCCTTGGCGCGCATCCACGCGGTGTTCCGGGAGGCGGGCCCGCCGAGCACGACCAGCTGCTCGGGCCGCAGCGCCGGGTCGGCGGCCGCACCCAGCCGGAGCTGCACGTCCAGCATCCACCGGGCCTGGAGCGCGAGCCCGTCGACCATCGCCGCCGCGAGCGCCACCGGCCCCCGGGCGCCACGGCCGAGCACGCGCACCCGGGCGGCGGGGTCGGGGTCGGGGGTCTGCCGGCCGGACACGTACGGCAGGACGACCGGCGCCGCCGGGTCCGCGGGGTCCGGGCGGTCGGCCGGGGGCAGCGCGGCGACCGCGGCGAACAGGTCGTCGGCCGTCCGGCCGGCGGCCTCGTGCTCCAGCCACCAGCGGACCATCGCCCCGGCGCTCGACGACCCGGCGAGCAGCGCGGGCCGGCCGGCGACCGTGCGGACCAGGCTCATCCCCGCGCGGGCGACGTCCGCGCGCACCGGGTCGGCGGACAGCACCGTGCACACGGCCTCGGCGGTGCCGATCGAGTCGGCGGTCGTGCCCGGCGCCCGCACCCCCGCGGCCCACGCGCCGACCGCGTGGTCGTGGCCCGCGACGACGACGGGGGTACCCGCCCGGAGCCCGGCGCCGACCCACGGCCCGGGCCGGACGGTGCCGGCGACCGCACCCGGGCCGGCGACCCGCGGCAGGTGCTCCGGGCGCAGGCCCACCTCGGCGAGCAGGTCCGCGTCGAACGCCGTGGGCAGCGCCGCGTCCGCGGGAGGCAGCCGGTAGGCCATCGAGCGGCCCGCGAGCGTGTGGTCGGTGACGAGGTCGCCCGTCAGCCGCAGCGCCGCCAGGTCCGCGACGCCCGCCCACCGGGCGAGCGCGGCCCGCCGGGCGGGGTCGTGCGCGGCGAGCCAGGCCAGCGTCGCGAGCGGCACCTTCGCGCTCGGCCGGACGCCGGTCGCCTCGAACAGCGCGGTGGCGCCGAGCCGGTCGGCGAGCCCCGCCGCCTCGGCCGCGGCGCGCTGGCCGTCCCAGCGGAGCCAGGAGCCGAGCGGATGACCGCCGCGGTCGAGCGGGACGCCGGTCTCGGCCATCGAGGCGACACCGACGGCCTGCGGGACGCGGGGCGGAGCAGGGCGGGGGCCGGCGGCGGGCGCGTCTCCGGCGGCGGGCGGGCCGTCCGGGGAACGGCGCGCCGTCGCGAGGGCGCGCACGGTCAGCTCGCGGAGCACCCGGTCGAGCGCGGCCGGCTCCGGCGTCGGCGCGGCCGCGACCGCGAGCAGCTCGACGGTCCCGTCGGCGGCCGACTCCGGCACGGCGACGAGCACGACCTTCGTGTTCGTGGTCCCGACGTCGATGCCGAGGCCGAGCAGGCGGCTCACGGGCCCCAGTCTGTTCGACGTCGAACACATCGGTCAACCGTGTGCGGACGTTGACATCCGCCCCGGGCGACCGTTGGATGGCGACCGTGCGCTACACCGCCGCCCCCCGCCGCCGGGACGAGCTGCTGCGCCGGCTCGAGGAGTCCGGCTACGTCTCGTCCAGCACCGCCGCGGCCGAGCTCGGCGTCTCGGAGATGACGATCCGCCGTGACCTCGGGCAGCTCGCCGCCGAGGGCCGGGTGCGCCGGGTCGTCGGCGGCGCCTCGCTGGTCGACGGCAGCGCGGCCCCGCCGTTCGAGCTGCGCCGCACCGAGGCGGCCCGGGAGAAGGACGCGATCGCGCGCGCGACCCTGCCGCTGCTCGCCGACGCCGGGGTGCTGGCGCTCGACGCCGGCACGACGGTGGCGACCCTCGCCCGGCGGCTGCCGCAGGGGCTGACGGTCGTCACGCACTCCGTCCCGGTCATCACGGCCTGCACCGGCCGGGACGACCTGGAGGTCGTGGCCCTCGGCGGGACCTTCCACCGCGCCACCCGCTCGTTCGCCGGACCGGCCACCCGCGCCGGCCTCGCGGACCTCGCCGTGGACGTCGCGGTGCTCTCCGCCACCGCCGCGGGGCCGGGCGGGGTGTACTCCGCGGACCCGTGGGACGCCGACACCAAGCGCGCGATGGCGGCGATCGCCGACCGCGTCGTGCTGCTCCTCGACCACCGGAAGCTCGCGGCCCGGGCCCCGATGCGGGTCCTGGGGCTCGAGGACGCGCACGCCGTGGTGGTCGACGACGGGGCGACGGCCGACCAGCTCGCGATGCTCCGCGAGCGGTGCGAGCGCGTCGTGGTCGCGGACGCCGGGTCGGCGCCGTGACGGCCGGGACGCGCGTCGGCGTCGCGTCCGGGCCGCGGCTCGGCGTCGTGGCGGACGACGTGACCGGCGCGTGCGACCTCGCGGACGCCGTCCGGGACGCGGGCGGATCGGCGGTCGTGGTGCTCGGGGTCCCCGCGGACGGACTGGCGCTCCCGCCCTGCGACGCCGCCGTGGTGGCGCTCCGCACCCGCACCGCACCCGTCGAGCAGGCGGTCGCGGACTCCGTGGCCGCGGCGTCGTGGCTGCTCGCCGGGGGTGCCGCCGCGATCTACCAGAAGTACTGCTCGACGTTCGACTCCACCGACGAGGGGACGATCGGCCCCGTCGCGGACGCCCTGCTCGGCCTGCTCGGGCCGGGCGCGGTGTCCGTCGGCACGCCCGCGACACCACGCGCCGGGCGGACCCAGTACCAGGGACACCTGTTCGTCGGCGACCGGCTGCTGTCGGAGTCGTCGCTGCGGCACCACCCGCTCACGCCGATGACCGACCCGGACCTGGTGCGGGTGCTCGGACGGCAGACCACCCGCCGCGTCGGTCTGCTGCCGTGGGACGGGCTGCGGGGACCCGACCCGGCCGGGGCGCTGGAGCGGGTCCTGGACGGCGGGGCCACGCACGTGCTCGCGGACACGCTGACCGACGACGACCTGGACGCGCTGGCGCGGGTCGCCGGCGGAGCGGGCGCCGGTGGCGGGGACGTCCGCGAGGGCGGCAGCGGGAGCGGCGGCAGCGGGAGCGGCGGCCGCCCGGTCCTGCTCGGCGGGGCGGCCGGGTTCGCCGCGGCGCTCGCCCGCACGTGGCCGCGCCGGCCGGCCGGGCCGGACGCGTCGTCACCGCCGCGGAGCACCGGCGGGCGGGCCCTGATCGTGTCGGGCTCGTGCTCGGCGCGCACCCTCGAGCAGGTCGCGCGGTTCCCCGGCTGGCGGGTCGACCTGGACGCCGACGCCCTGGCCGCCGACCCGGACGGCGCCCTCGGGGCGGCGCTCGTGGAGCTGGCCGCCGCGTACGCCGAGGGCGACGGCCCGGTGCTGGTCTCGTCGTCCGCCGGCCCCGACACGGTCCGCGGCACCCAGGAGCGGCTCGGCGTCGGGCGTGCGGCCGCCACGCTGGAGCGGGCCGCGGGCGAGGTCGCCGCCCGGGCGGTGCGGGACCTGGGCGTGGGGCGGGTGCTGGTCGCGGGCGGCGAGACGTCCGGCGCGGTCGCCGCGGCGCTCGGGCTCGGGGTGCTGCGGGTCGGGCCCGCGGCCGCGCCCGGTGTGCCGTGGATGGTGCCGGTCGACGGGCCCGCGGTGGCCGTGCTGCTGAAGTCGGGCAACTTCGGCGGCCCGGACCTGTTCACGACGGCGTGGGAGGTGTGCCCGTGAGCGAGCGCCGCGAGGCGGCCGGCGACCCGGGTGACGGGCAGGGCGCGGGGGCGGACCGGTCGGCCGTCGACGCGGCGCGGGCGGCGCTGGTGGCCGCGTGCCGGCACCTCGCCGCCCGCGGCCTGTCGCCGGGCGGGTCGGGCAACGTGAGCGTCCGCGTCGGGTCGCTGCTGCTCATCACACCGACCGGGTCGAGCCTGTCCCGCGTCGCGCCGCGCGACCTCGCGGTCGCCCGGATCGACCCGGCCGACCGGGCGGCGGGCACCCCGGCGGCGGGCGAGCCGGTCCCGTCGAAGGAGCTGCCGCTGCACCGCGCCGTCTACGCCGCCCGCCGCGACGCCACCGCCGTCGTGCACCTGCACTCCCCCGCGGCCGTCGCCGCGTCCTGCCTGGAGCCCGCCGCGCTGCCCCCGGAGACCGCGACCGGCCCGCTGCCCGCGGTGACCCCGTACCAGGTGATGCGGCTCGGCGACCTGCCCGTGGCGCCGTTCGCGCTGCCGGGGTCGGCGGCGCTCGCCGACGGCGTCGCGGCGCTGGCGGCCGACGCGCCGGCGATGCTGCTGGCGAACCACGGCTCGCTCGTCGCGGGGACGCACCTGACCGGGGCCCTCGACCTGGCGGAGGAGCTGGAGGCCGCGGCCCAGGTGGTGCTGCTCCTGGCCGGCGTCCCGCACCGCCGCCTGACGGCCACCCAGGTCGCGGCGCTCCGCGCCCGCTGACCGGCGCGCCCACGCCGGCCCTGCGCCCCACCGGCGCGCCGACCTCCTTCGCGACCGCACGCCGAGCCTGCACCACCTGCGGGGTTCGACCTCCCTGAACCCCTCCGTTACTGCACGCTCAGCGGGGGTGTGGCGCGGGCGGCTGCGGCGCGGGTGGGCGCGGGTGGCGCGTTCGCGCGCGGGCGGGCGGGGCCGTCAGGACGGGAGGCGCACCTGGCCGCCGAACTCCCGGCAGTGCCGTTCGACCGCCTCGAGCGTGCGCCGCCCGGCGTCGTCGACGACGCGCACGGCGGTCGCGTCGACGGTCAGCTCGTCGCCTGCCGCGTCGAGCAGGCACTGCAGCGCCTCGCGCAGGACGGACGCGGTGCGCACGTCGAGGTCACCGCGCACCGCGATCACCGACGGCTGCGTCGGCTGACCCAAGTCGATCGTCACGTCCACGGCCAAACCTCCCGGCTCCGTCGCGGGCGCCGCTGCTGCACCCCCGCGCTGCGAGGGTAGGAGCGGTTCCCCGTCCGCGCGCGGGGAAGTGGTTCTCGGCCGGCCGTCCCACATCCGGGGCACCCTCTGGTGTGCGAACTCGCACATCCCGTAATGTGGCAACGTTCCTACATCCGTCCGGCGTCGCACGGTGTCCGCCCGCGGTCCGACCACGGCCGCGGCCCAACGGGACCCGCGTGGCACCTCCTGAGGAGAGCCGTGCACCGCACCCTGTCCGACCTGACCGCCCGCATCGACCGCACGCTCAAGGACCGGGTGCTGCCGGTCGTCCACACGCACCGCGTCCCGCTCGAGGTCACGGTCGCCCACCTGCCGGGCGAGCCCGTGCCGTTCGCCGAGGCCGTCACGCTGCCGTTCGAGCCCACGACCGTCGGCGAGCCCTGGGGCCGGGCCTGGTCCACCAGCTGGTTCCGCCTGCGGGGCGTCGTCCCGCCGGAGATGGCCGGCCGGCGGGTCGAGGTGCTCGTCGACCTCGGCTTCCGCACCGGCGGCCCCGGCTTCGAGGCCGAGGGGCTCGTCTACACGCCCGACGGCGTGCCGCTGAAGGGCATCGAGCCGCGCAACCTCTACGTCCCCGTGGCCGACCCGGCGCGCGGCGGCGAGCCGATCGACCTGTACGTGGAAGCCGCCGCCAACCCGTCGATCGGCGGCTCCCCCACCACCGACCTCGGCGACCTCGACACCGTCCCGGACGTGCTGCTCTACCGGCTCGCCCGCGCCGAGGTCGCGGTGCTGGAGGAGGAGGCGCAGGCCCTCGCCCTGGACGTGCAGGTGCTGCACGAGCTCGCCCTGCAGCTCCCGGCGAACGACCCGCGCCGCGAGCGCCTCCGCACCGGGCTGGAGCGGGCCGTCGACGCGCTCGACGTCCGCGACGTCCCCGGGACCGCCGCGGCCGCCCGTGCCGAGCTGACCGCGCTGCTGGCGGCGCCCGCCGTGCCCAGTGCGCACCGGGTCTCCGCCGTCGGGCACGCGCACATCGACTCGGCGTGGATGTGGCCCGTGCGGGAGACGATCCGCAAGTGCGCGCGCACGTTCTCGAACGTCGCCTCGCTCGCCGACGCCTACCCCGACCTGCGGTTCGCCTGCTCGTCCGCGCAGCAGTACGCCTGGGTCCAGGAGCACCACCCGCACGTGTTCGCCCGGGTCAAGGAGAAGGTGGCGGCTGGGCAGTTCGTGCCGGTCGGCGGGATGTGGGTCGAGTCGGACACCAACCTGCCCGGCGGCGAGGCCCTGGCCCGGCAGCTCGTGCAGGGCCGGCGGTACTTCGCCCGGGAGCTCGGCGTCGAGGAGCAGCCCGAGGTCTGGCTGCCCGACTCGTTCGGCTACACCGGCGCGTTCCCGCAGCTCGCGCGGCTGGCCGGGGCCCGGTGGTTCCTGTCGCAGAAGATGTCGTGGAACACCACCAACCGGTTCCCGCACCACACATTCTGGTGGGAGGGCATCGACGGGTCGCGGGTGTTCACGCACTTCCCGCCGGCCGACACCTACGGCGCCAAGCTGTCCGGCGAGCAGCTCGCGTACGGGGTCGCCAACTTCGCCGACGCGGGCCCCGCCAACCGCAGCCTCCTGCCCTTCGGCTACGGCGACGGGGGCGGCGGCCCCACCCGCGAGATGATGGAGACCGCGCACCGCGTGGCCGACCTGGAGGGCTCGCCGCGGGTGGTCGTCGAGACGCCGGCGGAGTTCTTCGCCGGCGCCGAGGCCGAGTACCCCCAGGCGCCGGTGTGGTCCGGGGAGATGTACCTCGAGTTCCACCGAGGCACGTACACCAGCCAGCTCGCGATGAAGCAGGGCAACCGGCGCACCGAGCACCTGCTGCGCGAGGCCGAGCTGTGGGCCGCGACCGCCGCCGTCCGCGCCGGGGCCGCGTACCCCTACGACCACCTGGACCGGCTGTGGCAGGACACGCTGCTGCTGCAGTTCCACGACATCCTGCCGGGCAGCAGCATCGCCTGGGTGCACCGCGAGGCCCGGGACACCTACCGGCGGCTGGGCGGGGAGCTCGAGGCGCTGGTCGCGGGGTCGCTCGCCGCGGCGGCGGGGCCTGGGGACGCGGAGGTGCTCGCGAACGCCGCGCCGCACGGCCGGGACGGGGTGCCGGCGCTCGCGGCCGGGGTCCCGGCGGTACCCGGCGCACCGGTGACGGTCACCCGCGACGGCGACGCGGTGGTGCTCGACAACGGGCTGCTGCGGGTGCGGGTCGACGCGGACGGCACGATCGGGTCGGTCCGGGACCTGGTCGCCGACCGCGAGGTGCTGGCGCCCGGCGCCGCGGCGAACGTGCTCCAGCTGCACCCCGACCAGCCCGTCCGGTTCGACGCCTGGGACGTGGACGAGTTCTACCGGCACCGGGTCCGCGAGGTCCGGGACGTGTCGGCGCTGACGGTCGACGAGGCGGACCCCGCGCGCGCCGAGGTCCGGGTGACCCGGCACGACGGCGGCTCGGCGTATGTGCAGACGATCGCGCTCGCCGCGGGCGAGCGCCGGGTCGACCTGGCCCTCGACGTCGACTGGCACGAGCGCGAGACCCTGCTCAAGGCCGCGTTCCCGCTGGCGGTGCACGCGGAGCGGTCGACGGCCGAGACCCAGTTCGGGCACGTGCACCGGGCGACGCACACCAACACGTCCTGGGACGCCGCGCGGTTCGAGATCTGCGCGCACCGGTGGCTGCACGTCGCCGAGCCCGGCTACGGCGTCGCGGTCGTCAACGACTCGACCTACGGGCACGACGTCGGGCGCCCCGGGCCCGGGGACGCGCGCGGCGCCGGGGCGACGACCGTGCGGCTGTCGCTGGTCCGCGCACCGCGGTACCCCGACCCCGAGACCGACCAGGGCCGGCACACGATGCGGTACGCGCTGGTGCCGGGCGCGGGGATCGACGACGCCGTGCGCGAGGGGTACCGGATCAACCTGCCCGCGCGGCGGGTGCGCGGTGCCGGACCGGTCGAGCCGCTGGTGACGGTCGAGGGCGCGGTCGTCGAGGCCGTGAAGCTCGCCGACGACCGGTCGGGGGACGTCGTCGTGCGGCTGTACGAGGCGCGCGGCGGGCGCAGCCGGGCGGTCGTGCGCCCCGGGTTCGCCTGCGCCGGGGCGTCGGTGCGCGACCTGCTCGAGCGGGAGGACCCGGAGGTCGCGGCGCTGGCGCCGCTGTCCGACGCCGGCGACGGCGCAGTGGCACTCGACCTCGGCCCGTTCCAGGTGGTGACCCTCCGCCTGCGGCGCGCCTGACCCGGGCGGCGCGATGGGCTGGCGGCCTACGGCTTCCGGCGCGGCCACCCCTGATCCCGGTCGGCCGGGCCGGAAACCGGAGGCGAGGGGGGCCGCACACCTCCCGGGCCCCGTCGCGCGCGGGTGTCAGGCCGCCGGGGCCGGCGCCGGGAGCAGCAGCCGCGTCAGCGCGGCGTCCAGGAGGTGCCCGGCACCCTCGGTCAGGAGCCAGCGCGCGGCGCCGTCGCTCGTGAGGAACACGATCGTGCGCGGCGCCGGCGCCGGCTCGCCGGTGACCAGCGGGGTGCCCGCGGGGACCTCCACGAGCACCGGGCGGGGCTCCGGCTCCGGGGCGCGGGCCAGCACGCGGGCGCCGGGCACCGGCTCGCACCAGGTCAGCCGCCCCGCACCGCGGTGCACCACCACCTCCCGGCCGTCGTCGCGCACCAGCCGGTCGCGGTCGAGCAGGACCCCGGAGGTCGTCGCGACGCCCAGCGTCACCAGCCGGCCCCAGGCGAGCACCGGGACGGCGGCCCCGGCCAGCGCGCGGGCGGCGACCGCGGGGGCGTCCGGGGTGAGCACGACCAGGTCGGTGTGCGGGTGGTCGGGGGGCGGCCAGGTGGACGCCACCCGCACGTCGAGGCCACGCGTCCGCAGCCAGCCGGCGGTGGCCTCGTCGCCCGCGGACGGGTGCGCCCCGGTGAGCAGCACGGCCCGGCGGCCGGCTCCGCCGACGCCCGGCCCGCCGACGCCCGGCCCGGCGGCACCCGGCTCCCGACCCGCCAGCGC
>NZ_SZYE01000141.1 GCF_005239125.1 Cellulomonas hominis
GGGGGGGGGGGGGGGGTCGGCGCCGGCGAGGCGCTCGGCGAGGGCGCCGGCGCCGACCCCCGCCCCGACCGCGTCGCCGTCGCCCACCCCGACGGCCACCGCCTCCCCCACCCCGACCCCGGCGGCGACCCCGTGACCGCCCGCCGGACCCGCTCGCCCCGCCACCCGCGCCCCACCGTGAGGAGCACTGCCATGAACGACGCGTCCCTCTCCGCCGCCACCCTGTCCGCCGAGGGCCTGGCCTCCGCCGACCTGCCCGCCGAGGAGCCCGAGGCCGGCACGACCGCCGGCGGCGGCGCCCCGCTCAAGATCAGCGTGTACGGCACCGGCTACCTCGGCGCCACCCACGCGGTCGCGATGGCCGAGCTCGGCTTCGAGGTGCTCGGCGCCGACGTCGACCAGGCCAAGGTCGACGCCCTGGCCGCCGGCAAGGTGCCGTTCTTCGAGCCCGGGCTCGACCCGCTGCTCGAGAAGCACCTCGACACCGGCCGGCTGCGGTTCACCACCGACCTGGCCTCCGCCGCCGCCTGGGGCGACGTGCACTTCATCTGCGTCGGCACGCCGCAGATGAAGACCAGCCACGCGGCGAACCTGTCCTACGTCGAGTCCGCCGCGACCACCATCGCGTCGAACCTCACCAAGGACGCGCTCGTCGTGGGCAAGTCGACCGTCCCGGTCGGCACCGCGGCCCGGCTGCGCGAGCTCGTCGCCGCCCACGTCCCGGCGGGGGTCTCGCTGGAGCTCGTCTGGAACCCCGAGTTCCTCCGCGAGGGCAAGGCCGTCGAGGACACCCTGCACCCCGACCGCATCGTGCTCGGCGGCACCTCGGAGCGGGCCGAGGCCACGCTCCGCGAGGTCTACGCCGGCCCGATCGCCGAGGGCACCCCGGTCGTCGTGACCGACCTGCCGACCGCGGAGCTCGTCAAGGTCAGCGCCAACGCGTTCCTCGCCACCAAGATCTCGTTCATCAACGCGATCTCCACGGTCTGCGAGGCGGCCGGCGCGGACGTCACCGTCCTCGCCGACGCCCTGGGCCACGACGTCCGCATCGGCCGGCAGTTCCTCAACGCCGGCCTCGGCTTCGGCGGCGGCTGCCTCCCGAAGGACATCCGCGCCCTCATGCACCGCGCGAACGAGCTCGGCGCCTACCGCGCGTCCGCGCTGCTGCAGCAGGTCGACGAGATCAACATGGGTCAGCGCGAGCGCGTGCTGGACATGGCGGTCGAGGCCTGCGGCGGCTCCGTGCTGAACCGCCGGATCGGCGTGCTCGGCGCGGCGTTCAAGCCCGACACCGACGACGTCCGCGACTCGCCGGCGCTGAACGTGGCGGCGGCCCTGCACCTGCGCGGCGCCCAGGTCACGGTGTTCGACCCCGAGGCCGGCGACACCGCGCGCCGCTCGTTCCCGACGCTGTCCTACGCCACCTCCGTCGAGGAGGCCGTCGAGGGCACCGACGTCGTCCTGGTGCTCACCGAGTGGGACCAGTTCGCGCAGGCGGACGCCGAGAAGCTGGCGCCGCTCACCGCCACGCCCCGCGTCGTCGACGCGCGCGGCAAGCTCGACCCCGCCCGCTGGCGCACCGCCGGCTGGGAGTTCGCGGGTCTGGGGCGGCCCGCCGCCTGACGGGCGGCCACGGGACGGGGCGTCCCGGCGGGTCGGCGCGCGGAGGGAGCGCCGGCCCGTCGGGGCGCCCCTTCGTCGCCCCCCGGGCCTGGCCGGTGTCGGGGGGCGGTGGTCTCATGGTCGCGTGGCGGGCCGACCGGGCCGCGCCGGAGTCGACGGACGGGGACCACGATGACCACGCGCGACACCGCCTGGCCCGACGGCACGCCCTGCTGGGTGGAGCTCGCGGTCCCGGACCTGGAGCTCGGCCGGCAGTTCTACGGCCACCTGCTCGGCTGGGAGTGGGAGGTCGGCCCCGAGCAGACGGGCTCCTACTCCGAGGCGCTGGCGGGCGGCCGGCGGGCGGCGGCGCTCAACGGCTACGTGCCCGACGGCGCCGAGCCGCGGTGGCTCACGTTCCTCGCCGCGGCGGACGTCCGGGCGCGGACCGAGGCGGCGCTCGCCGCGGGGGCCCGCGTGCTCGCCGGGCCGATGGACGTCATGGACTTCGGGGCGATGGCCGTCCTCGCCGACCCGACGGGCGCCCGGTTCGCGCTCTGGCAGGCGGGCACGTCCACCGGCGCCCAGGTCGTCGACGAGCACGGGGCGCTCGCCTGGACCGAGCAGACGTCCGCCGACCCGGCCGCCGCCCGGACGTTCTACACCACGGTGTTCGGGTACGGGCTGGACGACATCAGCGGGCCCGGTTTCGACTACACGACGCTGCTGCTCGACGGCCGGCCGGTCGGCGGGATCGGCGACGGCGACCCCGAGTGGGCGGTCTACCTGCGGGTCGACGACGCGGACGCGGTCGTGGCGGCGGCCCCGCGGCTCGGCGGGGCGGTGCACGTCGCGCCGCAGGACACGCCGTACGGGCGGATCGCGGGGATCACCGGGCCGTTCGGGGAGCGGTTCTGGGTGATGGCGGCCACCGGGACGCAGTCGCAGGGGTGACGGCGGGCGGCTCGAGGGCTGCGCGCGCGACTACCCTCGACGCCGTGCCCGTCCCGGACCTGCCCGCTCCCCCGCCCGCCGGCGATCCGCGCCCGGGCGACGCCTTCCAGCACCCGTCCCAGACCGCGGGCGAGCCGGTCCGCACGTTCCACCCCCGCAAGTCCACGCTCGGCGCTCGCCGGGCGGACGCGCTCGAGCGGCTGTGGCCCCGGTTCGGCGTCTCGGTGCACGACCCGGCCCTCGGGCTGCCCCCGACCGGGCCGGACGGGACGCTCGACGCGGTCGCGCTGTTCGGCCGGTCCGCCCCGCTCGTGCTCGAGATCGGCTCCGGGATGGGCGACACCACCGCCGCGATGGCGGCCGCCGACCCGGCCCGCGACTACCTCGCGGTCGAGGTGCACCTGCCCGGCGTCGCGAACCTGCTGGCGCTCGTGGACGAGCGCGGCCTGACGAACGTCCGGGTGGCGCACGGCGACGCGCTCGACCTGGTGCGGCGGGTGATCGCGCCCGGCTCGCTCGCGGCGGTGCACGTGTACTTCCCGGACCCGTGGCCCAAGGCCCGGCACCACAAGCGCCGGATCGTCGCGCCGGAGCACGTCGCGCTGCTGCGCAGCCGGCTGGAGCTGGGCGGGGTCCTGCACTGCGCGACGGACTGGGAGCCGTACGCGGAGCAGATGGTCGAGGTCCTCGGCGCCGACCCCGGGCTCACGAACCCCTACGGCGGCTACGCGCCGCGCCCCGGGCACCGGCCGGTGACGAAGTTCGAGCGCCGGGGCCTCGCGGCGGGCCGCGCCGCCCGCGACGTCATCGCGACCCGCACCGCCTGATGTCGCGGCCGGGCCGCCCCGCGCCCCCCACCCCCGGAACCCGCGCGCCCCCCACCCCGCCCCCGCCTCCGCCGAACGTGCAGGAGATGCGGGGTTCAGCCACCCCGAACCCCGCAGCTTCTGCGGGTTCGACGGGACGAGCCCCGGCGGGAGGGGCCCCGGCGGGAGGGGCCCCCGGGGGTCAGCGACCGGCGAGGTCGTCGATGCGGAGCACCCGGTCGGCGGTGCGGACCGCGCCCGGGCGGTGCGCGATCACGAGCACCGTCCGGCCCCGCGCCGCCTCGACCAGCGCGTCCTGGATCTCGGCCTCGGTGGCGACGTCGAGCTGGCTCGTCGCCTCGTCGAGGACCAGCACCGGGGCGTCCAGCAGCAGGGCCCGCGCGATCGCGACCCGCTGCCGCTGCCCGCCGGACAGCCGCTCCCCCATCTCGCCGACCCGGGTCTCGTAGCCGTCCGGCATCGCCACGACCGCGTCGTGCAGCGCGGCGCGCCGGCAGGCGGCCTCGAGCTCGGCGTCGGTCGCGTCGGGTGCCGCCAGCCGCAGGTTGGACGCGAGCGTGTCGTTGAACAGGTACGTGCTCTGGCCGACGACGGCGACGTGCCGCCGCAGGTCCTCGAGCGACACGTCGCGCACGTCGACGCCGCCGAGCAGCACCCGCCCGGCGTCCGGGTCCCAGGCGCGGGTGAGCAGGTTGACCAGGGTCGACTTGCCGGAGCCCGACGAGCCGACGACGGCGGTGGTGCTGCCGGCGGGGACGTGCAGGTCGAGCCCGGTCAGCACCGGCCTGCGCTCGACGGACCGCAGCGCTGCCGCAGCCGGGTCGTCCGGGTCCAGGTCCGGCGCCGGGTAGGTGAACGCCACGCCCTCGAACCGGATGTCCAGCGGCCCGTCGGGCAGGCGCACCGGGTGGGCGGGAGAGGTGGTGGCGGGGGCGGCGTCGGTGATCCGCCAGATCCGCCGGGCGGCGGCGAACGCCTGCTCCAGGTCGGGCGCGACGTCCTCGACGGCGAGCACCGGCGTGAACACGGCGAGCGCGAGCACGACCGCCACGGCGTACGCGGGCCAGCCGAGGGCGCCCGAGCCGACGCGGGCCGCGCCGACCAGCGCGACGGTCACGACCGCGCCGACCATGAGCACGGAGTTCGCGGCCCGGCGGCGCGCGGTCCAGGTCGCGAGCCCCGCGAGCCCGGCGTCGACGTCCGCCGCGACGGCCCGGGCCTCGGAACGGCGGCGGCCCGCGGCGCCGAACGCCAGCACCTCGCGGACGCCCTGCAGCGACTCCGTCACGAGCTGGGCGAGCCGGCCGCGGGCGGCGCGGACGCGGGTCGCGGCGACGGCGCTGGGCGTGCGGCCCCAGCCGGGCACGACCGCCCCCACCAGCACGAGGAACGGCAGCAGCACGAGCGCGAGGACCGGGTCGTAGCCGGTGGCCAGCACCACCAGCACGACGAGCGGCACGACGACCGCGCTCACCGCGGGCACCAGGGTGTGCGCGAAGAACACCTCGACGCGGTCGACGTCCTTGGTCGCGCGGTTCACCAGGTCGCCGGTGCGCCGGGACAGCACCCCGGCCGGCGCCTGCGGGGCGAGCCGGTCGTAGAAGTCGACGCGCAGCATGGCCAGGGCCCGGAACGCGACCGCGTGCCCGGTGAACTGCTCCAGGTAGCGCAGCACGCCCTTCACGAGGGAGAGGACGACCAGCGTCCAGACGACCGGTGCGATGGGCGCCGACGGGTCCTCCGCGACGCGGGCGACGCCCCACGCGGAGACGCCGAGCAGCGCGATGCCGAGCAGCTGGCCGAGCACCCGGCACACCAGCGACGCGGCGAGCGGCGGCAGCACCGGGCGGCCGAACCGGATGAGGCGCCGGGAGATCGCGGCGCGGCTCAGCGGGACGTCGGCGGCCGCGGTGCCGGCGGCGGGCGCGGCGGACGTGGCGGCGCTCACGGGCGGGCCTCCTGCTCGGTGAGCGGGCCCGCGGCGGCACCGGACAGGTCCAGCGCGCGGGCGTAGTACGAGTCGATGCCGCCGAGCCGGTCCGGCGGGCCCTGCTCGACGATGCGGCCCTCCGCGAGCACCAGCACCTCGTCGGCGCCGCGGACGGTGCTGAGCCGGTGCGCGACCACGACGACGGTGCGGCCCTCGCCGGCCCGGTCGAGCGCGTCGACCAGCGCGGCCTCGGAGGCGGCGTCGACCTGGCTGGTCGGCTCGTCGAGCAGCAGCACGGGCGCGTCCTTCAGCAGCGCACGGGCGACGGCGAGCCGCTGCGCCTGGCCCCCGGACAGCGACAGCCCGCGCTCGCCGACGCGGGTGGCCAGCCGGTCGGGGAAGCCGCGCACGTCGTCGGCGAGGTTCGCCTCGGCCAGCGCGTGCCACAGCCGGTCGTCGTCGGCATCGGGAGCGGCGAGCCGGAGGTTGTCCGCGAGCGTGCCGGTGAACAGGTACGTCGACTGCGCGACCACGGCGGTCTGCGCGCGCACCCAGTCGACCGGGACCGCGGTGGCGTCGTGCCCGCCGACCCGCACGGCACCGCTCGCGGGGCGCAGGTGCGCCTGGATCAGCGCGGCCACCGTGCTCTTCCCCGAGCCGGACGGGCCGATGAGGGCCACCCGCCCGCCGCGGGGCACGGTGAACGACACGTCGTCGAGCACCGGGCCGCCCGCGGGGTAGGCGAACGAGACGTGGTCGAGGGCGACTGCCTCCGGCCGGCCCCCCGCCCCGTCGGCCGCGGGCGTCCCGTCTCCGGCCGCACCGCGAGGATTCACGTGGAACGTGCTGGTCACGGGCGCGCGCACGCCGGGCGCGTCGCCCGCGGTCGCCGGCTGCGCGAGCACCGCGTCGATCTCGCGGACCGCGGCGCGCCCGCCCATGCCGACGTAGAAGAACTGCCCGACCCGGTCCAGCGGCTCCAGCAGCACGGTCGACACCAGGACCACCGCGACCGCCTGGCCCGGGGTGATCGCGCCGTCCCGGAGCCGCGCCATCGCGAGGCCGGCCGCGGCCGCGACCATCGCCAGGGAGAACGAGGCGTCGATGACGAGCAGCACCACCTGGTTGCCCGCCAGCAGCCGCATGACCATCCGGCGCAGCTGCTCGGCGCTGCGCGCGAGCTCGGCGCCCTTCGCCGTCGCCCGGTTGAACGCGGTCGACGTCGGCAGGCCCTGGATCGCGTCGAGGAACTGCGCGGCGAACCGGCGGGCCGTCATCCGGTACTGCACGGACACGCTGCGGAACAGCCGCTGGAAGCCGTTGACGAGCAGCGGGATGGCGGGCAGCGCGAGCGCGAGCCAGCCGGCGACCACCCAGTCGACGGTCGCGCCGAGCGCGACGAGCGCGATCACGGGGACGGTCATCGAGGCGATGATGGGGAACTTGAAGGTGACCTCGTAGGAGGCGGCCCGCTCGACGCCGTCGGTGGCGGTCGACACGAACCGGCCCGAGCGCTCCTGGGTCCGGAACGCGACGCCGAGCCGGAACATCTGGTCCAGCAGCACGTCACGGCGCTCCGCCTCGCGCCGGCCCACGGCGCCGAGGCTCAGCCGGGGGCCCGCGAACGCGGCCGCCGCGAGCGCGACGACCCCGACGACGATCGCGACCAGGGCACCCGGCGGGACGCCGTCGCCGGTCCGGGCGCCGTCCAGGACCGCGCCCAGCGCGAGGTAGACGGCGGTGGTGCCCGCCGCGACCACCCAGGTGAGGACGGCGGGCAGCAGGCTGACGCCCCGTGCGAGCGGCGGCGTGGGGACCTGGGGCGGCCCCGCGGGCGCGCCGCCGGGGCGGCCGGGGTGGCCGGGGTGGCCGGGGTGGCCGCCGCCGGGGTGACCGGCGGGCCGTCCCCCGGGGTGGCCGGCGGGTCGGCCGCCGGGTCGTGCGGTGGCACCGGCCGGGCGGCCGGGGTGCTGGGCGGTCATGCGGGTCCTCGGATCACGGAGCAGAAGGGGCGCGCCGGACACGGTGCCACGCGGTCGCCCTCCGCGCGACACCGTGCCGGGCACGGTGGTCCGGGCCGGCGCGACCCGCGGGTCGCGCCGGCCCGTCGATCAGGCCGCGGCCGCGGCGGTCCGGTGCCGGCGACGGTACGCGGCCGCCGTCAGGAGCGTGCCGAACAGCAGCAGCGCGGCGGCGTACCCGACCGCGTCACCGGGCTCGGCGCCCGTCGTGGCCAGGCTGCCGGACGCGGCGTCGCAGGCGACCTCCGCGCCGAGCGGCAGCGTGAACGACACCGGGTCGAGCGCCGCGCCCGCGGTGTAGAACCCCTGGAACACCGTCGCGCCGGCCTGGGTCAGCGTCGCCGGGACGCCCGACCACGCCACCTGCGAGGCGCCCGAGGACGTCGAGCCGGCGGACAGGTCCAGCGAGGCGATCGCCACGCGGGACGAGCCCGCCGGGCTCGCGACCGTCATCGTGAGCGTCGCGGACGACGCGCTCGTCACGCGGACCGCCGGGTTCGAGAACGTCAGGTCCAGCTGCCCGGCGTGCCCGGTGAACTGCACACCGCCCGACCACGAGGTCGAGCCGAGACCACCGGCGGTGTTGTACCGCCCGGTGCCGCCGGACCAGGTCCACGGGCCGGAGCCGGAGACGCCGGACGCGCTGATCGAGCCGTTCGCGACCGGGCCGGTGACGTAGCTGCGGAACGAGTCCCGCACGCCCCAGGTGAACGACGCCCCGGACACGGCCCGGGCCACGCAGGTCGGCGCCGCGGCCTGGACGGTGATCGGGAACTCGAGCGTCTGCCCCGCCCCGACCAGGACGAGGGTGTGCGCCCCGGCCGGCGTGGACGCCGGGATGGTGACCGTCGCGGCGACGGTGCCCGCGGCGTCGGCGGTGAGCGTGGCCAGCAGGACCGGGTCGGAGTGCAGCTCCAGGCGGATGCCGCCCTCGCTTGCCCCGAACCCGTTCGCGGTCACCGTGAGCTCGCCGCCCGCGACGACGGCGCCCGAGGCGTCCAGCCCCTGGATCTCGCGCACCGGCGCCGGGCCCTCGCCGCCGCCGCCGGGCAGGGTCGGCGTCGTCGGGACCGTCGGCGTGGTCGGGACCGTGGGGGTGCCGCAGTCCGTCGCCGCGCCGAGCGGCAGGGTGAAGGACACCGGGTCCAGCGGCGCGCCGGCCGGGTAGAACCCGGCGAAGGCCGTGCTGCCGGCCGCGGTCAGCGTCGCGGGGACGCCGGACCAGGCGACCCGCGTCGCGGTGGACGCCGCGGTGCCGCCGGACAGGTCGAGCGTCGCGACCTCGACCCGCGTCGCGGCCGCCGTGCCCGAGGACACCGACATCAGCAGGGACGCCGTCGTGGCGCCGGTGACCCGCACCTCGGGGCTCGCGAACGTGAGGTCGAGCGCGCCGTCGTGGCCGGTGAACCGGACGCCGCCGGACCACGCCGCCGTCGCCAGCCCGTCGGCGTCGACGCTGCCCGAGCCGGCGGACCAGGTCCACGGGCCGGAGCCGGACACGCCGGTGGTGCTGATCGAGCCGTGCGCGATCGGGCTGGTGATGTAGGAGCGGAACGACTCGCGCAGACCCCAGGACAGGGTCGCGCCGTCGACCGCGACGCAGGTCGGGGCGGGAGTGCCGCCACCCGGGGTGCCGGGGGTGCCCGGGGTGCCCGGGGTCTCGCCGCCGTCGCCGCCGCCGGGGGTGCCGCCGCCCGGGTTCTCGCCGCCGACCGCCGCGAAGGCGATCGGGACCGCGCGCTCGTTGACCGCCTGGGTCGTGCCGCCGGCACCCGTGGTGAACACCGCGAGGGTGCCGCCCGCGAGGGCCTTCGCGTCCAGCGTCGCCTTGTCGACGGTGACCGTCCAGGTGAAGCCCGCGGTGCCGTCGGCGGCGAGCGTCCACTTCAGGTAGGGCGCCGTCTCGCTGACGCCCTGCACCCAGGCGGAGTAGGCGTTCGTGCGCGCGGCCGCGGGCGCGCCCTCCGACGGGCGCCAGGTGCTCGCCAGCCAGCCGACCTGCGCGTAGAAGCCCGCGGGCTGCCCCGCGTTCGGGCCGTGGAGGCCGAGCGCGCTGGTGTCGTAGCCGGAGCCGGTGATCGTCAGGGTCGTGCCCTGCGGGTCCAGGCCGGTCGTCGGCGAGACCGTCAGGGTCGGCTCGGCCGGCGCCCCGGGCTGCTCGGTGCCCGGCTCCCCCGTCCCCGGCTCCCCGGTCCCCGGCTCCCCGGTCCCCGGCTCCCCGGTCCCCGGCTCCCCGGTCCCCGGCTCCTCGGTCACGGGCTCGGCGAAGGCGATCGGCACGGCGAGCTCGTTGCCCGCCTGCACGACGCCCTTGCCGCCGACCGTGAACACCGCGAGCTGCCCGCCGTCGATCGCGACCGCGTCCAGGGCGGCCTTCGTGATCGTCTGCGTCCAGGTGAAGTCGGCCAGGCCGTCCTCGCCGATCGTCCACTGCACGTACTCGCCGCCGGTCGGGGTGTCCTCGACCGCCACCCGGTACGCGTTCGTCCGCGCGGAGGCGGGCGCCCCCTCGGACGGCCGCCAGCCCGCGGCCGACAGCCAGCCGATCTGCGCGTACATCCCGGCCGTCATCGGCCCCTGGGTGAACGCGGGGTCGAAGTCCTGGCCCGTGATCGTGAGGGTCGCGCCGTCGGGGTCCAGCCCCGTCGTCTGCGAGACCGTCAGCGTGGGCGCCGGCGCGGCGACCGCGGGGGTCGTCACGAGCGCGGTGCCCGCCCCTACCGCCAGCGCGACCAGCGCGCCGGTGACCGCGCGCCAGGCGCGGGTCCTCGTTCCTCGGTGCATCGTCTCCCTCTCCGGCCCGGGGAACCCGGGCGATCGTGCGGGCCGCGCCCCCCGACGGGCCGCGGTCCTCCTCGGTCAGTCCTGCTGGCCGCCCGGCGCGGTGCCCGGGCCGGTGCCGGTGGCGGGTGCCGCGGCGGCCGCCTCCGCGTCGCGGGCGTGG
>NZ_SZYE01000142.1 GCF_005239125.1 Cellulomonas hominis
TCGCGGTGCCGGGCGGGCCGGTCACGGCGCTGGGCGTCGCGCACGCGGTCCCGGCGACCGTGGCAGGGTTGCTCCGTGGCTGACACCCGCGACGACGCCGTCGCCCCCGACCGCCTCGGCACGTCCCGCGCCCCCGCGGCGGACGCCCCGCTGCGCGACGACCTGCGCGCGCGGGTGGCCGCGCTGCTGGACGCCCCCGCGACGGCCGGGTCGCCGCCCCGCCGGCTGCTCGGCATCGCGGGCGCGCCCGGCGCGGGCAAGTCGACGCTGAGCGCGCAGGTCCTGGCCGCGTTCCCCGGCCGGTGCGTCGTGGTGCCGATGGACGGGTTCCACCTCGCGCAGACGGAGCTCGAGCGGCTCGGCCGCGCCGACCGCAAGGGCGCGCCGGACACGTTCGACGCGGCGGGCTACGTGGCGCTGCTCCGGCGGCTGCGCGAGCCGGTGCCGGGGGAGACGGTGTACGCGCCCGAGTACCGCCGCGACCTGCGCAACGGCGTGGCCGGGGCGATCGCCGTCCCGGCCGACGTCCCGCTGGTCGTCACCGAGGGCAACTACCTGCTGCTGGACCAGCACGGGTTCGCGCCGGTCCGCGACCTCCTGGACGCGTGCTGGTTCGTGGACCTGCCCGAGGAGGTGCGGGCCGAGCGGCTGGTCGCCCGGCACGAGCTGTTCGGCAAGCCGCCGGCCGCCGCGTACGCCTGGACGCACGGCCCGGACCAGCGCAACGCCGACCTGGTGGCGGCGACCCGCGTCCGGGCCGACGCGGTGGTCACGGTCGACTGACGTCCCGGGGGCTCCGGGGGCGTGTGCGCCCCGCCACGGCGCCGGGCCCGGACGGGTCCCGCGGGCGCGTCCGCGCGGGGCACCCGCGCGCCGGTGGGAGACTGGGGGCGTGAGCAGGTTTCCCGCGCGGGCGGTCGTGGACCTCGGGGCCGTGCGTGCCAACGCGCGGGCCCTGGGCGACCTCGCCCCGACGGCGCAGCTCATGGCGGTCGTCAAGGCCGACGCGTACGGCCACGGCCTGCTGCCCGTCGCGCGGGCCGCGGTGGCCGGCGGCGCGACCTGGCTGGGCGTGGCGCAGGTGGCCGAGGCGCTGGCCCTGCGCGCCGGCGGTGTCACCGCCCGCGTGCTGACCTGGTTGTACGCCCCGGGCGCCCCCCTGGCCGAGGCCGTGGCGGCCGACGTCGACCTGTCCGTCGCCGCCCCGTGGGCGCTGCGCGAGGTCGCCGACGCCGCGCGCGCGACGGGCCGCACCGCCCGCGTCCACGTGAAGGTCGACACCGGCCTCGGGCGCAACGGCCTGACCCCGGCGGACCTGCCGGGCGTCGTCGACGAGGCGCTGCGGCTCGAGGCCGAGGGCGTCGTCCGGCTCGTCGGTATCTGGTCGCACCTGGCGTTCGCCGACGAGCCCGGGCACCCCAGCCTGCACGCGCAGGGCGACGTCCTGCGCGCCGCGGCGGCCGACGCCGAGGCCCGCGGCGCGCGGTTCGAGGTCCGGCACATCGCCGCCTCGGCGTCCACCCTGACCGACCCGGAGCTGCACCTCGACCTGGTGCGCCCGGGCATCGCCCTGTACGGACTGACCCCCGTCCCGCAGCTCGGCGGGCCGGAGCGGTTCGGGCTGGTGCCCGCGATGACCGTCGAGGCCGAGCTCGCCACCGTCAAGCGGCTGCCCGCCGGGCACGGCGTGTCCTACGGCCACCACTACGTGACCCCCCGGGACACCGTGGTCGGGGTCGTGCCGCTCGGCTACGCGGACGGGGTGCCGCGGCACGCGTCCGGGGAGGACGGCGCCCCGGGGGCGCCCCTCGGGGTGGGCGGCCGGCGCCTGGCGATCGCCGGTCGGGTCTGCATGGACCAGGTGATGGTGGACCTCGGCCCGGGGGCGACGGAGCGGGCCGGCGACCGCGTGGTGCTGTTCGGCACCGGCGCGGACGGCGGCCCGACCGCGCAGGACTGGGCGGACGCGGCGGGCACCATCAGCTACGAGATCGTGACCCGGCTCGGTGCCCGGGTGCCGCGGGTGTACGTGGACGGCGGCCGGGAGGTCCCGGCGGGCGACGCGCAGCGCGTCGCGGAGGGAGTGGCGTGAACGAGCAGGACCAGGCGACCGCGACGGTGGCCGAGACGACGGTGGACCTGGCGGACGCGGACGCGACCCGGGCGTACGGCGAGGCGCTCGCGGCGCTGCTGCGGGCGGGCGACCTGGTGGTGCTCACCGGCGACCTCGGCGCGGGCAAGACCACGCTGACCCAGGGGATCGGCACCGGGCTGGGCGTGCGCGGGGCGGTGGCGTCACCGACGTTCGTCATCGCGCGGGTGCACCCGCCGGTCCCGCGCCCCGACGGCGCGACCGGGCCGACGCTGGTGCACGTCGACGCGTACCGGCTCGGCTCGCTGGACGAGGTCGACGCCCTCGACCTGGACACCTCGCTCGACGAGTCGGTGACCGTCGTCGAGTGGGGCGAGGGCCTGGTCGAGTCGCTGGCCGACGACCGCCTGGAGGTGGCCCTGCGCCGCCCCCGGGGGGCCGACGCGGCCGGTGCCTCCCCGCACGCGGAGCACGCCGAGGACGCGGCCGCGGGCGTCCGGACCGTGACCGTCCGCGCCCGGGGCGAGCGGTGGCGCGGCGTCGCCCTGCCCGGCGTCCCCGCCGCGCCGCCCGCCTGACCCGAGCCGGGGCCGCACGCCCGGACCCCGGACCCCCCGCCCCGCGAACCCCGACCCCGAAGGAACCCCACCGGTGCCCGTCCTCGCGCTCGACACCTCCGCCGCCGCGTCCGCCGCCGTCGTCGACGACGCCGGCCGCACCCTGGCCACCCGGTCGACCGGGGAGTCCCGCCGGCACGCGGAGACGCTGACCCCCCTGCTCGACGCGGTCCTCGCCGAGGCGGGCGTCGCCCGTACCGACCTGACCGCCGTCGTCGCGGGCACCGGTCCGGCGCCGTTCACCGGGCTGCGGGTCGGCCTGGTCACGGCGCGCACGCTCGGCCTGGCGCTCGGCATCCCGGTGCACGGGGTGTCGTCGCTCGACGCGCTGGCGCTGGCGACGGTCGCCCGGGCCGCGGCCGGCACCGGCCCCGGCCTGGACGGCGGGGAGCTGCTGGTCGTGACCGACGCCCGGCGCAAGGAGGTCTACTGGGCCCGCTACCGGTCCGTGGTCGCTGCCGGCACGGAGCCGTCCGTCGAGGCGGTCGAGGGCCCCGGCGTCGCGACCCCGGCCGCCGTCGCGGAGCAGGGGCTGGACGGGCTGCTGCTGGTGGGCCCCGGCACCGCCCTGTACCCCGAGCTCCTCCCGCCGGTGGCGGGCACCCCCGACGCGGTGGACGCGGCAGACCTGGCGCGCGTCGCGCTCGCCCGGCTCGCCGCCGGCGGCGAGGGCCTGGTGCTGCCGACCGAGCCCCTGTACCTGCGCCGCCCCGACGCGGTGCCGCCGGCCGCCGCGAAGCGGGCCCGGGCGTGACGTCGCCCGGGGACGGCGCACCCGCGGACGCGACCCCCGACGCGGACGCCGTGGCGCAGGGCGCCGCGCCGGACGGGCCGGCCCCCGACGGCCCCGTCGCCGACGTCCTGCTCCGGCCGCTGGTCGCCGCCGACCTCGACGCCCTCGAGGACATGGAGGAGGCGCTGTTCGGCGGGGGCGCGTGGTCCCGGGCGTCGCTCGCCGAGGAGCTCGCCGGCCCGGGCCGCTGGTACGTCGGCGCGCAGGACCGGGCGTCCGGTGAGCTCGTGGGCTACGCGGGCCTGTGGTTCGACGGCTACGACGGCCAGGTGATGACGGTCGGCACCCGCCCGGACGCGCAGGGCCGCGGGGTCGGCCGGATGCTGCTGGACGCGCTGCTGGACCACGCGCGCGAGCTCGGCGCCGGCGACGTGCTGCTGGAGGTGCGGGTGGACAACGAGCCCGCGCTGCGGCTGTACGAGCGGGCCGGGTTCGAGCGGTTCGGCCGGCGCAAGGGGTACTACCAGCCGGAGAACGTCGACGCCTGGACGATGCGCCGCAAGGTCTGACGCGGCCCCGGCCCGGACGCACGAGGGCCCCGCACCGGCCGGCGGTGCGGGGCCCTCGTGCGTCGCGGCTCAGATGGAGCGGGCGACGTCCTCGAAGTCGAGGCGGCCCTGGCGCGGGTGCGAGGCCGGCATGCCGAAGCCCTCGAGGTCGGCGGGGGCGCTGCCGACGTTCAGCACCATGATCGAGCGCCACCCGGTGCCGGCGAACAGGTCCGCGTCGAGCCCGGCGGCGTCGTAGCCCGTCATGGGCCCGACGTGCAGGCCCGCGGCGCGCAGGCCGACGATCAGGTAGCCCGCCTGCAGGAACGCGTTGTCGCGGGACATCCGGGCGCGGACGTCCTCGATCCCGGCGAAGTTGTCGCGGGCGCCGGCCATGTGCGGGGCCAGCCGGGGCAGCTGCTCGTGGAAGTCGAGGTCCGCGGCGACGACGATGCTGAGCGGAGCGCGCAGCGTCTTGGCCTTGTTGCCCTCGTTCATGTGCTCCACGAGGCGCTCGCGGCCCTCGGCCGAGCGGACCAGGAGCAGGCGGGCGGGCAGCGAGTTCATGGCGGTGGGGCCCCAGCGGACGACGTCCCACACGGCGCGGACCTGGTCGTCGGTGACGTCGCCGTCGGTGAACGTGTTGACGGTGCGGGCGTCCCGGAACACCAGGTCCACGACCTCCTGCGGGACGCGGAGGTCGGTGGTCTGCGGCGCGGTGTCGATGCTCATGCTCGGTTGAATGCACAACATCTACGGGGTCATTCCTGTTGCCTGGGTGAACCGCGTCACACCGCGCGCGCCAGGCCGGGCCGGAGCGCGGCCTAGACTGGGACCATGCCCGAAGCGCCCCTCGTCCTGGGGATCGAGACGTCCTGCGACGAGACCGGGGTCGCCCTGGTCCGCGCCCACGCCGACCGCAGCGAGCTCCTGGTCGACGCCGTCGCGTCCTCCATGGACGAGCACGCGCGGTTCGGCGGGATCATCCCCGAGATCGCGTCCCGCGCCCACCTCGAGGCGATGACCCCGACGATCGAGCGCGCGCTCGACTCCGCCGGCGTCACGCTCGCGGACGTCGACGCGGTCGCCGTCACGGCCGGCCCCGGCCTCGTCGGCTCGCTGACCGTCGGCACCGCCGCCGCCAAGGCGCTCGCCTACGGCCTCGGCAAGCCGCTGTACGGCGTCAACCACGTGATCGGCCACGCCGCCGTCGACGAGCTGGTGCACGGCCTGTTCCCCGACCGCGTCATGGCGCTCGTCGTCTCCGGCGGCCACTCCAGCCTGCTGCTGATCGACGACGTGGTCACCGGCGTGCACGAGCTCGGCTCGACGCTCGACGACGCGGCGGGGGAGGCGTTCGACAAGGTCGGGCGCCTGCTCGGCCTGCCGTACCCGGGTGGCCCGCACATCGACCGGCTGGCGCGCGAGGGCGACCCGACGGCCATCCGGTTCCCGCGCGGGCTCACCGCGGCGAAGGACCAGGCCAAGCACGCGTACGACTTCTCGTTCTCGGGCCTGAAGACCGCCGTGGCCCGCTGGGTCGAGGCGCGCGAGGACGCCGGCGAGGACCTCCCGCTCGAGGACGTGTCGGCGTCGTTCGCCGCGTCCGTGGCCGACGTGCTCACGGCCAAGACGATCGCGGCCTGCCAGAAGCACGGCGTCGACACCCTGGTGGTCGGCGGCGGGTTCTCCGCGAACTCGCAGCTGCGGGACATGGCCGCCGAGCGGTGCGCCGTGGCCGGGATCGACCTGCGCATCCCCCCGATCAGGTACTGCACCGACAACGGCGCCATGATCGCCGCGCTGGGCGCCGCGGTCGTGCGCCGCGGGCTGCCGGCGTCGGACTTCGCGATCGGCGTCGACTCGACGATGCCGCTCGAGACCGTCACGGTCTGAGGGCACGCGCCGGTCGCGTCACAGCGGCCGGCCCGCCCGCATCTCCGCGACCAGGGACGCCACCACGGCGTCGAGCTCGCCCGCGTTCCGCCGCGCGACGGCCCGCTGCCGCTGGTACGACGCGCCCTTGCGCAGGATCACGCGCACGGCGTCGAGCTCCGGGCCGCAGCCCAGGCGCTCGGCCACGGGCTCCAGCTCGTGCAGCAGCCGCCCGACCGCGTCGGTGACGAGCTCCTCGTCGCCGGCCGCGTTCGTGATGATGATGGCGTCCATGCCGTAGCGCGCGGAGCGCCACTTGTTCTCCTGCGCGAACCACGGCGGGATCGTCGGCAGCGGCTGCCCGCGGTCGAGCAGCGTGGAGAAGTGCTCGACCAGGCAGTGCGTGAGCGCGGCGAGCGCGGTCACCTCCAGCAGGCTGGGGGAGCCGTCGCAGATCCGGGCCTCGACCGTGCCGAACCGCGGCGACGGCCGGACGTCCCAGCGGACCTCGTCGAACGCGTCGATCACCCCGGTGTGCAGCATGTCGCCGACGTACGCCTCGAGCTGGTCCCAGCGCTCGAACTGGAACGGCAGACCGGCGGTCGGCAGCTGCTGGAACATCAGCGCGCGGTTGGACGCGTACCCGGTGTCCTTGCCGCCCCAGAACGGGCTGGACGCGGACAGCGACTGCAGGTGCGCGAACGTGGTCAGCAGGGCCCGCGAGATCGGCAGCACCTTGTCCCGGTCCTCGATCCCGACGTGCACGTGCACCCCGTAGATCAGCATCTGCCGGCCCCACCACTGCGTCCGGTCGATCAGGGTCGCGTACCGCTGCTTGTCGGTGACCTTCTGCTGCGCCCACCGGGCGAACGGGTGCGTGCCCGCGCTCATCAGCTCGACCCGCAGGGGGTCGGTGACGGTGCGGACCTCGTCGACCGCCCGCTGCAGGTCCGCACCGGCCTCCCCGACGGTGCGGCACACCCCGGACACGACCTCGACGGTGTTGAGCAGCAGCTCCTGCTTGATCGCCGGGTGCTCGGCGGCACCCGCGGGCCGCACCGCGTCGAGCACCGTGCTGGCGACCTGCCGCAGGTCCCCGGAGTCGGCGTCGACGAGCGCGAGCTCCCACTCGATCCCGACGGTCGACCGCTCGGACCGCGCGAACGGCAGCCGGGCCGGGCTGGTCATGCCGCGGCGCCGACGGGCTCGACCAGCAGGACCTGCTGCTGACCGGCGACGCGGGTGAGCACGATCGTGGCGGTGGCGGTCCCGCGCAGGTCGAGCTGGCGGCGCAGCTGCTCCGGGACCACGGCGGTGCCGCGCTTCTTGATCGTCAGCGACCCGACGCCGCGCTCGCGCAGATAGGCCCGGAGCCGCTTGAGGCCGAACGGCAGGGTGTCGAGCACCCGGTAGGCCGTGGCGAACGGGGTCGCGTGCAGGGCGTCGGAGGTCACGTAGGCGATCGTGCTGTCCACGAGCCGTCCCTGCACCTCGGCGGCGACCTCGGCGACGAGGCCGGCGCGGATCACGGCGCCGTCGGGCTCGTACAGGTAGCCGCCGACCGGGCCCACCTCGGCGCGGGCGCGCTCGGTGGCGGCGCGCAGCAGGGCCGAGCGGCCGCCCGCGCCGAGCAGCAGCGCGGACCGGCCGGGGCCCTCGGGCGCGAGCGGGCCGAACCACAGCCCGAGCTCGACGACGTCGCCGTCCACCGACACCCACTGCGCCTCGGCGTCGTCGGGCAGCGCGGAGTGCGGGACGCCGGGACCGAGCTTGAGGCCGAGCGCGGGCACGCGCGCGCGGATCGCGAGGACGTCGTCCAGCGGCGGGGCGTAGGCGGCGGGGTCGAACACGCGGCTGCCGCCGGCGGTGCGGCGCGCGGGGTCGGCGTACACGCCGTCGACGCCCTCGGCGGCCAGGTCGACCGCGAGGCCGTCGCCGTGCCGCACCTCGGCCTCGGGGAAGGCGCGCAGGTTGATCGTCGCGAGCGCGGCGGTGGTCTCGTCCGCGTCGACGGCGAGCACCCGCAGGCCGACGCCCGCGAACGCCATCGCGTCCGCGCCGAGCCCGGAGGTCAGGTCCGCCACCCGGGTGACGCCGGCCGCGACGTACCGGCGGGCGTGCTGCGCGGCGACCACGAGCCGGGTCGCCTGCTCGAGCCCGGCGGGGGTGAACAGCATCCCGTCGGCGAACTCCCCGAGCTTGTCGTGCGCCCGCGCCCGCAGCCGCGACTGGGTCAGGGCCGCGGCCACGAGGTCGGCGTCGAAGCCGTCCTTGCGCAGCCGCTCCGACAGGGCCATCGCGTGCCGCTCGTCGTACGGGGGGAGGGCGGACAGCAGGGCCCAGCCCTCCGGGCTGAGCAGCTTGGCGAGGCCGGACGCGTCCATCCCGCGATCCTCGCACGACGGCGCGGGGCGACGGCGGGCGCCGCGGTGGGCCCGGACGGATGTGACGGACGACCCCGCCGTCGCTGGCACTCGCCTTGACCGAGTGCTAACGGGTTCCTAGAGTGCTGATCGGCACTCTCGTCACGAGAGTGCCAACGCACCGCAGTTCGGCCGGCACCCGCGACGACGGCAGGACGGACGGGGCGACAACGGACATCAGGCAGCACTCACACGCGAAGGGGAGGTCCGCTGTGTCGGTCTCCATCAAGCCGCTCGAGGACCGGATCGTCGTCAAGACGCTCGAGGCGGAGCAGACGACCGCCTCCGGTCTGGTCATCCCGGACAGCGCCAAGGAGAAGCCCCAGGAGGGCGAGGTCCTGGCCGTGGGTCCCGGTCGCATCGACGACAACGGCAACCGCGTCCCGCTCGACGTGGCCGTCGGTGACAAGGTCATCTACAGCAAGTACGGCGGCACCGAGGTCAAGTACGACGGCGAGGAGTACCTCATCCTCTCGGCGCGCGACATCCTGGCGGTCGTCACCAAGTGACACCACCCGCCGGCCCGTGAGGCCGGCGACCGGTACGGCGAAGGCCCCCTCCGTGGACGGAGGGGGCCTTCGCCGTCCCCGGCACCGGGCGGTGCGCCCGCCGCGGGCCTCGGCGCCCGGGCGACCCGCCGAGGGGGTAGGCGACGCGCCGAGAGGGTAGGCGACGCGCCGAGGGGGTAGGCGGCGGGTACCCGCTCGACGTGTCGGGTACCCCCCCGCCGCGGTCGGTGGCGGCGGGCGGGCCGGGCAGCACGACGGGGCCCCTCCGCATGCAGAGGGGCCCCGTCGCTCGTGGTCGGCGACCGCGCGGTGTCGCACCGCGCTCGGTCGCCACGTCTGGGTGGCGGCGCACACGCCGCCGGGCGGCTCGCGCCGCCGGGGTTCAGATGGCCTGGTGGGTGGTCCGGCCGGCGCGCTCCGCGAGCACGGCGGTGCGCTCGTCCTCGGAGAGGCCGCCCCACACGCCGTACGGCTCGCGGACCGCGAGCGACTGCTCGCGGCACTCGTTGATGACCGGGCAGGTGGCGCAGATGGCCTTGGCCGCCTCGGCGCGGCGCCGGCGCGCCGCACCCCGCTCGCCCTCGGGGTGGAAGAACAGGTCCTGGTCCGCGTCGCGGCAGGCGCCCTGGTACTGCCACTCCCAGAGCTCCATCACGGGTCCCGGGAGACGGGAGATCTCGGCCATGGGGGTCCTCCATCCTGCGCGGCGCCGGGGCGCCGTTCTGGTGACGTACGGGGGCGGTCCTGCCGGGGGGCCGTCCCTGGGACCGAGGTCCCTGGTGCGGCGGCTGAACTGCACTGATGAGGACAGTACAACCGCGCCAGCAGTTGTTCAAGACCGTGTCGTGACCAGTTCGACCCGAATCGCTTCAGCGCCGCCACCAGCGCTGGCGCGATTTGCGGCGCGGTTGCTCGGCCTGCGCCCTGCTCCTGACGCGGTCCCCGGGTGCGGCGCTGGAAACCGCGCCAGATCCCCGGCACAATCGGGGGCGGGCCGCAGGACGAGCGGCGGGGACGAGATGGGCGCGATGCAGCAGAGCGAGGACGACAGGTCGACCGGCGGCGCCGGCCGACCCGTCGACGGCGAGCCGGAGGCGGTCGACCTCGACGGCCCGATCCTCACGGTGGCCGCCGTCGCCTCCCGCCTGGGTGTCGCCCCCGCCACGCTGCGCACGTGGGACCGCCGCTACGGGCTCGGCCCCTCCGAGCACACCGCGGGCGCGCACCGCCGGTACAGCGCGAGCGACCTCGCGCGGCTGGTGACGATGCGGTCGCTCACGCTCGACGGCGTGCCGCCGGCCGACGCCGCGCGCCTGGCGCGTGAGGGCGCGCCGGGGACGCTGCCGGAGCCGGCGGGCTCCACGGAACGGGGCGGCGCGCCGGCCCGCGCCGGCCAGGCCGCCCCCGCCGGTCGGCCGGACGAGGGCCACCCCGCCGGGCC
>NZ_SZYE01000143.1 GCF_005239125.1 Cellulomonas hominis
GACGCCGCCGCCGAGCCCGCCCACCGTCCCGGCGGCGGCGGGCTCCGGCACGTCCTCGGCGCCCTGGTCGGCCTGGTCGTCGGCGCGCTCGGCGTGTGGACGGTGCTGTTCGGCCAGTCCCGCGTGCTGGCGGCGCAGGCGCCCGGCTGGGACGCCTCGTACGACGCGCTCGGCGTGGTGCTCGTGACCGCGGGCGTCCTGGTGCTGGCGGTCGTGCTCGGCCTCGGCCTGTGGACGCCCGCCGTCCCGATCACCGCGGGTGCCGTCGCCTCGGTCCTCGGGGTGGTGCTGCTCTACGTGCCCGCGACGACGCACGTGGACGTCGTCCGGTGGGTCGCCACCGACGGAACCGAGTACTCGGTGGTCCGCGCGACGGTGACGGCGACGTCCGGCACGGTGTTCGTCGTGGGGGCGCTGCTGCTCGTCGCCGGTCTGGTGCTGGCCGCGGCGCGCCGCCGCTGGCTCCCCCGGGTCTGACGCCCGGCGCCCCGGACCTGACGCCCGGCGCCCCCGGCGCCAGCGACAACGCACTCGCCAGGGACGAAAGTCCTACTAGAGTGCCGAGAGACGCGGCATCCGGGCCGCGCCAGCTCGCACCGACGTCGTTGCGCTGGAGGTACACGTGGCCCTCGACAGCTCCGCCCCGCAGGCCGCTCCCGACGGGGGCACGCCCCCGCCCGACGGCCCGGGCCCCGACGCCCCCGCCCCGGGGCTGGAGAACCTGCTCACCGAGGACCGGCGGTTCCCCCCGGACCCGGCGTTCGCCGCGCAGGCGAACGCCCACGCGGAGCTGTACGCCTGGGCCAACGCCGCGCGGCTCGAGTTCTGGGCGGAGCAGGCGCGGTCGCTCCTCGACTGGGCCGAGCCGTTCCACGAGGTGCTCGACTGGTCCGGGGCCCCGCGGGCGCGCTGGTTCGGCGACGGCCGGCTCAACGCCGCGTACAACGCGGTCGACCGGCACGTCGCGGCGGGCCACGGGGACCGGGTCGCGCTGCACTTCGAGGGCGAACCCGGCGACACCCGCACGCTCACCTACGCCGACCTGCAGCGCGAGGTGTCCCGCGCCGCGAACGCGCTCACCGCGCTCGGGGTGCAGACCGGCGACCGCGTCGCCATCTACCTGCCGCTGATCCCGGAGGCCGTCATCGCCATGCTGGCGTGCGCCCGGATCGGCGCCCCGCACTCGGTGGTGTTCGGCGGGTTCTCGGCCGAGGCGCTGCACACGCGGATCCTCGACGCGGACGCCCGGGTCGTCATCACCGCCGACGGCGGCTACCGGCGCGGCGCCCCGAGCGCCCTGAAGCCGACGGTCGACGAGGCGCTCGCCAAGGGCAGCGGCGACGTCGTCCGCACCGTGCTGGTGGTCCGGCGGACCGGCCAGGAGGTGCCCTGGACCGACGGCCGCGACGTGTGGTGGCACGACGCCGTCGACAGCGCGTCCGACACCCACGAGCCCGTCGCCGTCGAGGCGGAGCACCCGCTGTTCATCCTCTACACCTCGGGCACCACCGGGAAGCCGAAGGGCATCTTCCACACCACCGGCGGCTACCTGACGCAGGCGGCGTGGACCCACCTCAACGTGTTCGACCTGAAGCCCGAGACGGACGTCTACTGGTGCACGGCCGACGTCGGCTGGGTCACCGGCCACACGTACGTCGTCTACGGCCCGCTGATCAACGGCGCGACCCAGGTGATCTACGAGGGCACCCCGGACACCCCGCACCGCGGCCGGTGGTGGGAGATCGTGCAGAAGTACGGGGTGTCGATCCTGTACACCGCGCCCACGGCCATCCGGACCTGCATGAAGTGGGGCGACGACGTCCCGGGCCGGTTCGACCTGTCGAGCCTGCGGGTGCTGGGGTCGGTCGGGGAGCCCATCAACCCCGAGGCCTGGACCTGGTACCGCCGGGTCATCGGCGGCGACCGCACGCCCGTCGTGGACACCTGGTGGCAGACCGAGACCGGCGCGATCATGATCAGCCCGCTGCCGGGGGTCACCGTCGCCAAGCCCGGCTCGGCGCAGACCCCGCTGCCGGGGATCGCCGCCGACGTCATCGACGACGACGCGCACCCGGTCCCGAACGGCTCGGGCGGCTACCTGGTGCTCACCGAGCCGTGGCCGGCCATGCTCCGCGGGATCTGGGGCGACGAGCAGCGGTTCCGGGACACGTACTGGGCCCGGTTCCCCGGCATCTACTTCGCCGGCGACGGGGCCAAGAAGGACGAGGACGGCGACATCTGGCTGCTCGGCCGGGTCGACGACGTGATGAACGTGTCCGGGCACCGGCTGTCGACCACCGAGATCGAGTCCGCGCTGGTGTCGCACCCGTCGGTCGCGGAGGCCGCCGTCGTCGGGGCGCACGACGACACCACCGGGCAGGCCGTGGTCGCGTTCGTCATCCTGCGGGGCGGCGCCGCCGAGCAGTCCCCCGAGGACACGGCGACCGAGCTGCGTGCGCACGTGGCGCAGCAGATCGGCCCCATCGCGAAGCCGCGCACGATCCTCGTGGTGCCGGAGCTGCCGAAGACCCGGTCCGGCAAGATCATGCGCCGCCTGCTGCGGGACGTCGCCGAGCACCGGCAGGTCGGCGACGCGACGACCCTGGCCGACTCGTCCGTGATGGACCTGATCCAGCAGGGCCTGGCGGCGCCGAAGGGCTGACCTGCCGCGCCCGCGAGCCCGCCGCCGCCCGCTGATCGGACGCCTCGCGACCTCGCACGCCCGCCGGGACAGGACCGCCGCGCCGGGACAGGACCCCCGGCGGGCCTGTCTCGGCGGGGACGTCCTGTCCCGGCGCTCGAGGTCGCGCGTCAGCGCGTCGGGTGCGCGAGGGTGCCCGTGCGGGCCACCTCGCCGAGCCAGTGCGCGCTCGGCTTCGGGGTGCGCTCGAACGTGTCCCGGTCCCAGCCGATGAGGCCGAACGTCGGCGCGTAGGAGCCCCACTCGTAGTTGTCGAGCGCCGACCAGTGCAGGTACCCGCGCACGTCGATCCCGTCCGCCATCGCCTCGTGCACGCCGACCAGCGCGTCGTGCGTGTAGTCGATGCGGCGCGGGTCGTCCTGGGTGGCGATGCCGTTCTCGGTCACCACGACCGGGACGCCGCCGGTGCGCTCCCAGGCGTTCCGGATGCCGATGCCGATCGCGGGCGGGAAGTACTCCCAGCCGGTCAGCGTGGTCTCGGCGCCCTCGGGGACCGGCAGCGGGTTGCCCTGCGGGTCGATGAAGGTGCGCAGGTAGCCCTGCACGCCGATCCAGTCGTCGCCCTTCGCGGCGTCGAGGAAGATGTCCTCCCGCGGGTAGCCGTAGGCCTTCGTGGCCTCCTCGGCCCCGGGCGCCGCGTGGTACGCCTGCGTCGCCACCGACCAGCCCGACCGGACCTGCGGCAGCTGCGCCAGCACGGACCGCGACCGGCGGTGCGCCTCGATGAGCGCGTCGGTGATCTGCGGGTCCGGTGCGGGCAGCCGGGAGGCCGTCATCTCCGTGCCCTCCTCGCCGCGGGTCATCGCGACCATGTTGGGCTCGTTGATGGTGCACACCCACTCGACGTCGTCGCCGAGCACGGGCAGCGCGATCTCGGTGAACCGCTCGAACAGCGCCGGGGCGTCCGGGTTCCGCCAGCCGCCGAGCCTCGCGAACCAGCGCGGGTGCGTGAAGTGGTGCAGCGTCACCGACGGGGTGAGGCCGTGCTCGCGGCAGGTGTCGACCATGCGGCGGTAGTGCGCGAGCTGCGCCTTGGACACGAAGCCCTGCTCCGGCTCGATGCGCGCCCACTCGATGCTGAACCGGTACGAGTTGAAGCCCAGCGACGCGAGCAGCGCGATGTCCTCGGGGTACCGGTGGTAGGAGTCGGCGGCGTCACCGGACGGCTCGGCCAGGTCGGTGCCCGGCGTGTGCTCGCGCACCCACCAGTCGGAGTTGACGTTGTTCCCCTCGACCTGGTGCGCGGCGGTGGAGGCGCCCCAGAGGAAGCCCTCGGGGAACTGACGGCTGACGGACATGCGGGTCCTTCCGGTGGTGCGGGTGGTTCGAGGGGCGCGCCCGGTCGTGCCCGGCGCGCCCGGGGTCACTTGAGGCCGACGGTCGCGATGCCCTGGACGAAGTACCGCTGCAGCGCGACGAACAGCAGCAGGATCGGCGTGATGACCAGCACCGCGCCGGCCAGCAGCAGGCCGTAGTCGGTCGCCTGCTGGCCCGTGGAGTACAGGGACAGCGCGACGGGCAGCGTGTACATGTCCTGGCTCTGCGCGGCGACGAGCGGCCACAGGAAGTTGTTCCACGAGCCGAGGAACGTGAGGATGCCGAGCGTGGCCAGCGGCGGCCCGCACAGCGGCATGACGACCCGCGCGAAGATGCGCAGCTCCCCGGCGCCGTCGATGCGGGCGGCCTCCATCAGCGGCTCGGGGATGCCGAGCATGAACTGCCGCATGAGGAACACCCCGAGCGGCTGGGTGAGGAACGGCAGGATCAGCGCCGGGTAGGTGTTGAGCAGCCCGAGGGACGTGACCTGGACGAACAGCGGCACGAACGTGACGACGCCCGGGACCATCAGCATGATCATGACGAGCGCGAACAGCGCCTTCTTGCCCGGGAAGTCCATCTTGGCCAGCGCGTAGCCGACCATCGAGCAGAACAGCAGGTTCCCGAGCACCGTCACGACGGCGACGATCACCGAGTTGGTGAAGAACTGCCCGAAGTTCAGGTCCGTGAACCAGCGCCCGAAGTTGTCGAACGTCGGGTCCTGCGGCCAGATCGTCGGCGGCTTGGTGAGGATCTCGCGCTGCGTCTTGACCGAGCCGAGCACCATCCAGACGAACGGCAGCAGCCAGAGCAGCACGCCGGCGACGAGGACGGTGTAGGTGAGCACGCGGCCGGTCGGCAGCCGGCGGCGGCGCGCCCGGGCCGGCTGCGCGAGCCGCTCGACGGCGGGGTGCGGCGACGGCGGGGTGATCGTGGACATCTTCTCTTCCCCTCAGCCGTGTCAGTCGGCCGACCGCAGCAGCCGGAACTGCAGCAGGCTCAGGAGCGCGATGGCCAGGAACAGCACGTAGGACGCCGCGGAGGCGAACCCGTACTTGCCGAACCCGAACTGCTCGAACGTGTAGAACGCGGTCGACAGCGTGGAGTCGAGCGGGCCGCCCTGCGTCATCACGAAGGCCTCCTCGAAGAACTGCAGGTAGCCGACCGAGATGAGCACGGCGCCGAGCAGCAGCGTCGGGCGGAGCAGCGGCAGCGTCACGCTGCGGAACCGGCGCCACGGGGACGCCCCGTCCATGACGGCGGCCTCCTGGACCTCGGCGGGCACCGACTGCAGGCCGGCCAGGAAGATCACCATGAGGGTGCCGACGTTCCGCCAGACGGCCATGAGGATCAGCGACGGCAGCGCCCAGGTGGTCGAGCTCAGCCAGTTCGGCCCCTCGATCCCGACCCAGCCGAGGGCCGTGTTGAGCAGGCCGTCGGGCTGCAGGATGTACCGCCACACCACCGACACCGCGACGATGCTGGTCACGACGGGTGCGTAGAACCCGACCCGGAACGCCGAGCGGAACCGGCTGATCCCCGAGTTCAGCGCGACGGCGAGCGCGAGCGCCACGACCATCGTCAGCGGGATGCCGACGACCACGAACGTGCCCGTGACCGTCAGCGACTTCAGGAACCGCGCGTCGCCGAACAGGGCGACGTACTGGTCCAGGCCGACGAAGTTCACCGCGAAGGGCGTCCGGACGTCGCGCGAGGTGAAGTCGGTGAAGGACATCGCGAACGACGACACCAGCGGCACGAGCATGAAGAACCCGAACACCAGGACGAACGGCAGCGCGAACATCCACGCGACCATCCCCTGGCGCCGGCGGCGTGCGGCGGCCGGCCCGCGGGACGCGGGGGCCGCCGCCCGGCCGGGACCACGGGTCCCGGCCGGGCGGGGTGCGGCTGTGGTGGTCATGGCGGTCAGCCCACGCCGATCGACGTCGCCTGCTGCTGCAGCTCCGCGAGGGCCTCCTCGGGCGCCTCGCCGCTGACGGTCATCCGCTCGAGCACCGAGTCGGCGGCCGCACCGACCTGCACCCACGCGGTGTTCACCGGCGGGGCCTGGGTGTCCTCGAGCTGCTCGCCGAACACGGCCAGCTTCTGGTCGTCGGCGAGCGACGGGTCGTCCCACGCGGACTGCTGCGACGGCAGGTCGCCGGTCACGTCGTACCACTTCACCTGCACGTCGGGCTGGGTCAGCCAGTCGACGAGCTTCCACGCGGCGTCGGCGTTGTCGGAGTCCTGGAAGACGACCAGGTTCGAGCCGCCCGCGAACGAGGTCGACGAGTCGCCGGCCGGGATGCGCGCGGTGGCGTACTTGTCCTCGAAGCCCTCGCCGCCGAGCGTGGCGAGCTGGCCCATCATGAACGGCCCGTCGATGAGCATCGGCGTGGTGCCGGCGACGAACTCCGCCTCCTGGGCGCCCGCGCTGCGGTCGGCGGAGGCGTTGGCGACGCCGTCGGAGAAGAACGACGCGTAGTACTCGTAGGCCTCGACCATCTCCGGGGAGTCGAGCGTCCACTCGGTCTGGTCGTCGTTCATCAGGCTCGCGCCGTTGGACCACGGGGCCCACAGCGAGCCCTGGAACGAGTCGTTGCCCGCGGACTGCAGCCGGATGCCGTAGTCGGCCCCCGCCTTGGCCTGCATGTCGGCGGCCATCTGCTTGAGGTCCTCCTGCGTGGCCGGCGCCTCGGTCCAGCCGGCCTGCTCGGCGAGGTCGGTCCGGTAGTAGAGGACGCGTGTGTCGACGTACCACGGCACGCCGATCGCGGTGCCGTCCAGCTCGGCGGTGCCGAGGGAGCCCTCGAAGATGCCGCTGGTGTCGATGGCGTCCGGGACCGGGGCGAACGCGTCGCCGAACTCGGCCATCCAGGTGGTGCCCATCATCGCGACGTCCGGGGTGGTGCCGGCGGCGATCGCGGTCTGGAACTTGTCGCGCGCGGCGTCCCACGGGATCGGCACGACCTCGATGTCGACGTCCGGGTTGGCGTCGGTGAACTCCTGCACGAAGTCGGGCAGGGCCTCGCCCTCGGCACCCATCGCCCACACGGTCAGCTCGCCCGAGGCGGCGCCCTCGGACAGGGTCGCGGCGTCGGTGGCGCCGCCGCCGGTGTCGTCGGAGCGGCCGCACGCGGTGAGTGCGGTCAGGGCGAGCGCGGTCACGACGGCGACACGCGCAGCGGGACGGATCATGGTTCGTTCCTCCTCGAACGGCCGGGCGCTTGGTGGTCGGCAGGCGCCTCGCGCTTCTATGCGCTTAGATGATGAGAGATGTTAAGCGCATAGAATGAACCACGCAAGGGGGACCGGTCCGGGGCGCCGGAACCCCTACCATCGTCCGGGGCCCCGAGGAGGTGGTGCAGTGCCGCGTCGACCGACCGTCTACGACGTCGCCGAGCGCGCGGGGGTGTCGATCGCCACCGTGTCGTTCACCTTCCGCCAACCCGAGCGGGTCCGCGACTCGACCCGCGCCGCGGTGCTCGTCGCCGCGAGCGAGCTGGGCTACGTGCCCAACGCCAGCGCCCGCGGCCTCGCGCACGGCCGCACCGGCGCACTCGGCCTGTACTCGTTCGACCTCATGCTCGCGGCCCCGCAGAAGGGCGCCGACGGCGCGCTGCCGGTCGCCACGCCCATGCCGGTCGACGACACCGACCCCGACGCCGACCCGCGCGCCTTCCCCCTGTACGTGGACGAGGTGCAGCGCGGCTTCGAGCTCGAGTGCTGGCAGCGCGGCCAGGCCCTGCTGCTGAGCAGCGGCAGCGGGTCCGGCGCCTCCGTGACCGAGGTGGCGGGCCGCGTCGACGGACTGGCGGTGTTCCCCGGCCCGACCCCCGTCGGCACGCTCGAGCACGTCGCGCGGCGCATCCCCGTCGTCGCGTTCAGCACGCCACCGGTCGCCGACGGCCTGCACCACATCGGCGTCGACAACCGCGCCGGGATGCGCGACGTCGTCGACCACCTGGTCGGCGGGCACGGCCTGCGGGACCTCGGGTTCGTCGGCCGGCTGACCACCCCCGACTACGCGGAGCGGTTCGCCGGGTTCCGCGAGGCCGTCGCCGCCGCCGGCCTCCCCGAACCCGCCGAGCCGCTCGACCCGACCGACCTCGCGGAGCCGCACCGGTTCGAGGTGCTGGCCGCGCTCGCCGCCGAGGACCGGCTCCCGCGGGCGCTGGTGTGCGCGAGCGACCAGCTCGCCCTCGGCGTGCTCGACCTGCTGGCCGCCCGCGGGGTGCCGGTGCCGGAGCGCGTCGTGGTGACCGGGTTCGACGGCATCCTCGCCGGGCGGCTGGCCCGGCCCTCGCTCACGACGGTGCGGCAGCCGATGGCCGCGATGGGGCGGCTCGCGGTGCAGGTGCTGGTCCGGCACGCCGGCGCGCCCGCGGAGGAGCCGGAGTCGCACCGGCTGCCCGTGCGGGTGGTCCGCCGCGAGTCCTGCGGCTGCCCGCCGCCCGCCTGACCGGGCCGCGAGGCCGGGCGGACGGGCCCGTCAGCCCGCCGCGTGCTCGCGGACGTGGCGGACGAGCGCTGCCGTCGCCGCGGACGGCCGCCGGTCCCGGGGCACCGCGAGCGCCAGCGGCCAGCGCGGCCCGGCCGCCAGCACGAGGGCGGGCAGGTCCGGAGCGGCGGCCGCCGTGAACCGGGGGACGACGGCCACCCCCAGCCCGTGCCGGACGTAGCCCGCGACGGTCCCGATGTCGGCGACCTCGACGGTCACCCGCCGCTCCAGCCCAGCGGCCGCGAACGCCGCGTCCGTCGCCGCCCGGTTGCCGTAGCCGGCCGGCGAGTCGATGAAGTCGACCCCGGCGAGCTCCGCCAGGTCGACCGGGCGCCCGCCCACCCGCTCCGCGAGGTCGTGCCCCGGCGGGACGAGCAGGTCCATCGGGGCCGAGGCGAGGTCGAGCAGCCGCACGCCCGGGGCGGCGCCGCCCGGGACGGACACGAACGCCAGGTCGAGGTGCCGGTCGGCCACCGCGGCGGCCAGGCCCGCCGAGCCCGACGTCGAGGCGCTGAGCCGCAGCGCGACACCGGGGTGCGACCGGTGGAACGCGCCGAGCAGCGCCGGCACGTCGACCAGGCCGACCGACGGCATCGTCCCGACGCGGACGGTGCCGGTGAGCCCGCCCTTCACCAGGTCGACCGCCTCGCGGGCGTCCCGGGCGGCGTCGAGCGCGGCCCGGGCGTGCGGGAGCAGGGCGGCACCGGCGTCGGTGAGGGCGACCCGGCGCGGCCCGCGGGTGAGCAGCGGCGCACCGACCTCGCGCTCGAGCGCCTGCACCGACGCGGACACGGCGGACTGCACGAGCAGCAGCCGTCCGGCGGCCGCCGTGAACGTGCCCTCCTCGACGACGGCGACGAACGCGCCGAGCTGACGGAGCTCCATGGGGCCACGCTATCGCCGGCGTCGATGGCTGCCATGCAGAACCAGTGTTGGACGCGATGGCGGGCGCGGGCGCACCGTGGTCGGAGCACGCGCACCCCGACCGAGAGGACGGCCGCCCGACATGTCCACCCCCACGCTCCCCCGCTCCGCCCGCACCACCGCGACCACGGGCCACCCGACGCACCCGGCGTCGGCCGCGCCCGACGCCGCGGGAGCGCCCCGCGCCTCCGCCGCGCGGCACCGCGCCGGCTTCTGGCTCGTCGCGGCCGCCTTCCTCGCCACGATGGCCTTCTCGACCGTCCCCGCACCGCTCTACCCGCTCTACCAGGCGGCCGACGGGTTCTCGACCTTCACCGTCACCGTCGTGTTCGCGGCGTACGCCGTGGGCGTCGCGCTCGCCCTCGTGCTGGCCGGGCACGTGTCCGACTGGCTCGGCCGGCGCCGGGTGCTGCTCCCCGCGCTCGCCCTGGAGCTCGCCGCCGCCGCGCTCTTCCTGTCCGGGACGAGCCTGACGACGCTGCTGGTCGCCCGGTTCGTCAGCGGTCTCGGCGTCGGGATGCTCACCGCCACGGCCACCGCTCACCTCGCGGAGCTGCACGCCGCGCACCGGCCCGGGGACGCCGGGCACCGGCCGCAGGTCGTCGCCGTGGTGGCGAACATCGGCGGCCTGGGCGCCGGGGCGCTCGCCGCGGGGGCGCTCGCGCAGACGGGGGTCGCCCCGCTGCGCCTGTCCTACGCGGTGTTCGCCGGGCTGCTGCTGCTCGGCGTCGTCGGCGTGCTGATCGCGCCGGAGACGGTCCGGCGGCCCGCCGCGCGCCCCGCGTACCGACCGCAGCGCCCGCGCCGGGCGGGCGGCGACCCCGCTGCGCAGCGCCTCGCGTACGCCGCGGCCTTCGCGTCGTT
>NZ_SZYE01000144.1 GCF_005239125.1 Cellulomonas hominis
CGGCGCGAACGGCGGTGCGGCGCGCGTCGTGGCGACGTTCCCCGTGGTCCCGGGCATGTCCGTCGGCGGCTCCGTCGGAGGCGGCGGGCGGGAGAACTCCGGGACGGCAGGCGGCGCCGGCGGCGCGGGCGGTGGTGGGGCGGGCGGCGCCGTCGTCGGCCAGCACGGCGGTGCCGGTGGCGGCGGGTACAGCGAGCTGCTGCTCGACGGTGAGCTCGCGGCGCTCGCGGGCGGCGGCGGCGGCTCCGGCGGCGGCCACTCCGTCTCGACGGACGGCTTCGGTGGCGACGCCGGCCTTCCCACGGGGCCCGGGCAGGTCGCGGCGGGCTCTCCCGGGACCGACGGCTACGAGGGGCAGACCGCCGCGCTCGAGCGCGTCGTCGTCGGCGGCGGCCGGGGTGGGACCGAGGCCGCGGGCGGCGGTGGCGCGCACAGCGTCGACCCCGCGCTCGACGGGCTCGCCGGCTCCGGGCGCACGGGCGGCGCCGGCGCGTTCGACCCGAACTACGACGCAGGCGGCGGCGGTGGTGGCGGCTACGCCGGCGGCGGTGGCGGTGCCTCGACGACCATCCAGAACAGCGAGGCCGACGGGAGCGGGGCGCGCATCGACACGGTCGCCGGCGGTGGCGGCGGCGGTGGCTCCAGCTTCGTGGCGGCCTCGGCCAGCGACGTGTCCGCGACGGCCGTCGGCCGGCTGACCGGGACGGGCGCCGGCCCGGCGGGCTCGATCGCACTCGACTGGGTGGAGTGCGCCTACGACCTCGCCGTGACCAAGACGGTGTCCGTCGAGGGCGGCTCCGCGGGGGCGACCGGCACGGCCACGTCGGGCGACGTCCTGACGTGGACGGTCACCGTCACCAACACCGGCCCCCGGGCCATGACCCGCGGGGACGTCGTCACCCTGCGTGACACGCTGCCCGGCGCCGGCACGGCGACGATCACCTCGGTCTCCACGACCGGTGGCACGCCCGACGCGTTCGAGCGCGGGCCGGTGACGTGCGACGCCGCCGTCGGGGACGCCGTGCCGGCCGCACTGGTCTGCGCCCGCCCGTTCGCCGTGCTGGGCGAGGTGTCCTCCGGCAGCCGCGGGCTCGACGTCGGGGAGACCCTGACGATCGTCTCCACCCAGACGGTCGCGGACGCCCCCGGGGCGGTGCTGGCCAACACCGCCTCCGTCGAGGACCGCGGGGACCCGGCGGACAACGCCGCGACCGCCACGGTGACGGTGGTCGGGCCGCCGACGGCGGTGGACGACGCCGACACCGGCAACACCATCGGTGACGCCGTGGCCGTGGACGTGCTCGGCAACGACAGCGGTGTCAGCACCACCCTCGATCCGGCCTCCGTGGTGCTGCGCGACCCGTCCGGCGGCTGGGTCAGGTCGCTCACCGTCGCCGGCGAGGGCACCTGGTCGGTCGACCCGGCGACCGGGGCGGTGACGTTCCGGCCCGAGGCGGGCTTCCTCGTCGACCCGACCCCCGTCGCGTACCGCGTCACGGACGCCAACGGCCTGTCGGCGACCGCCACGGTCACCGTCGACTACGTGCCGGCGGCCGCCGCCGACGCCGACCTCGGCCACGCGATCGGCGACGTGGTGGTGGTCGACCCTCTCGGGAACGACACCGGCGACCTGGTCCCCGGGAGCACGCGCCTGGTCACGTCCGCCGGGGACCGGGTCACCGAGCTCGCCGTCCCGGGCGAGGGCACGTGGACGGTCGACGCCCGCACCGGCGAGGTGACCTTCACGCCGGAGGAGGGGTTCCTGGTGGACCCGTCGCCGGTCACCTACGAGGTCACCGACTCCACCGGCGACACCGCGGCGGCCGTCATCACCGTCGGCTACGTGCCGGACGCGGCCGCCGACACCTCCCGCGGGAACACGCTCGGCGACGCCGTCCCCGTCGACGTGCTCGCGAACGACGCCGGCGACATGGACCCGACGACCGTGCGGCTGCTCGACCCCGACGGCGTGCCGGTCACCGCGCTCGCCGTGCCGGGCCAGGGCGCCTGGACCGTGGACGCCCGGACGGGCGTCGTGACCTTCACCCCGGAGGTCGGGTTCCCGGGCAGCCCCGACCCCGTCCGCTACCAGGTGACCGACAGCACGGGCGACACCGTCTCGGCGCAGGTGCTCGTCACCTACCGCCCCGTGGCCGCGGACGACGTGCGCACCGGCCGGACGCCGGGCGAGCCCGTCACCGTGGAGGTCGTGGGCAACGACGCGGGTGACCTCGATCCCGCGAGCGTGCGGCTGGTCGGCCCGTCGGGCGACCGCGCCACCCTGCTGCGGGTCGCCGGTGAGGGCGTGTGGATCGTGGACCCGGTGACCGGGGACATCACCTTCACGCCCGAGGACGGCTACGACGGCAATCCCACGCCCGTGACGTACGAGGTCACGAGCACCGCGGGTGACGCGGCCCTGGCCCAGGTCGTCGTCACGTACCTCCCGCAGGCGGCGGACGACGCGGACGAGGGCAACGCCCGTGGCACCGCCGTCACGGTCGACGTGGTCGACAACGACCGCGGCGCCCTCGACCCGACCAGCGTGCGGCTGGTGGGCCCGGGCGGTGACCTCGTCACCACGCTGACCGTCGCGGGCCAGGGGGTCTGGTCGGTCGACCCCCGGACCGGGGCGATCACCTTCACGCCGGACGCCGGCTTCACGGGCGACCCGGACCCCGTCCGCTACCGGGTGCTCGACGTCGAGGGCAACCCGACGACCGCGCAGGTGCGGATCACGTACCGCGCGGCGGACCCGGCGCCGGCCGGCCTCGCGGTCACCGGCGGCGAGGCGGCCGGGGCGGTCGGCGGCGCAGCCGTGCTGCTGCTCCTCGGGGCGGCACTCGTCGCCTGGCGTCGCCGGGGTGCGCGAGCCTGACCTCGCCCCGCGGTCCCCGGTGCGTCCGACGCGCCGGGGCCCGCGGGCCTCCGCGCCGGTCCGACCAGGTGGCGCCCGACGCCCGATGCCGTCCGACCGGTCGGGAAGTAGCGGTAGCCTCGCACTACCTAGTACGCGGTAGGTAGTGCCTCGCACCGGCGCGCGCCCCTGCCGCGACCCGGGGCCGCCGTGGTCCCCGGGGACGACGAAGTGGAGTGTGCGATGCGCATCGCGAGCTGGACCAGCACCACCGAGCACGAGCGCTGGACGGACCTCGGCGCCGTCGAGCCCGGCGCCGTCGACCGGATCCCCGACGTGTTCGTCCAGCTGGACGACGAGCGGCAGGAGATCGAGGGCTTCGGCGCGACGTTCAACGAGCTCGGCTGGACCTCGCTGGCCCACCTGACCGAGGACCAGCGCGCCGAGATCTTCCGGGAGATGTTCGCCCCGGGCGTCGGCGGGAGCTTCACGATCGGGCGCATGCCGATCGCGGCCAACGACTTCGCCCGCGACTACTACTCGTACGACGACGTGCCGGGGGACTTCGACCTCGAGCACTTCAGCATCGCGAACGACCACGAGACCCTGGTGCCGTACATCCGGGCCGCGCTGGAGCACCAGGGGTCGCTGCGGCTGTGGGCGTCCCCGTGGGTGCCGCCGCAGTGGATGAAGACCAACGGCCACTACGCCTCCGTGCAGCCGTGGATCAACGGCGTCGAGAACGGCCTGCGGCCCGACCAGGTGCAGGCCGAGGGGACGGACTCGTTCGTCCAGGACGAGCGGCACCTCGCGACCTACGCGGCGTACTTCGGCAGGTTCGTCGACGCGTACCGCGAGCTGGGCATCGAGATCGGCATGGTGATGCCGCAGAACGAGTTCAACTCGGCCCAGCCCTACCCGAGCTGCACCTGGACCCCGGCCGGCCTCGCGGCGTTCCTCCGGCACCTCGGCCCCGAGATGCGGGAGCGCGGCGTCGAGGTGTTCCTCGGCACCGTCGAGCGGCCGAACCAGGCCCTGGTCGACGAGGTGCTGGCGGACCCCGACGCCGCCGCGGAGGTCACCGGCATCGGTGTGCAGTGGCACGGCAAGTCGATCGTGCCGTTCCTCAAGAAGGACCACCCGGGGCTGCGGCTCTACCAGACCGAGCAGGAGTGCGGCGACGGCAAGAACGACTGGCGGTACGCCCGGTACTCCTGGCGCCTGATGCGGGACTTCCTCAACAACGGCGCGAACGCGTACCAGTACTGGAACCTGTCGCTCGAGCGCGGCGGCGTCAGCCGCTGGGGCTGGTCGCAGAACTCGCTCGTGGTCGTCGACCCGGAGACCGGTTCGTTCGAGTACACCCACGAGTACGCCGTGCTGAAGCACGTCAGCCACTTCGTGCGGCCGGGCGCGCGCCTGGTGCCGACGCTGAGCTACGCCGGCTACGAGAACCAGGTCGCGTTCCGGAACCCCGACGGCTCGCTCGTCGTCGTCATGCAGAACGACACCTCCGAGGAGATGCCGGTGGCGGTGCTGGTCGGCGACCAGGTCGTCACGCCGGTGCTGCCCGCCGACTCGCTGAACACGTTCGTCCTGGAGGTCTGAGGGCCCCCGCAGCCGGTTCGCCGCGCCGCCGGGGGCGACCCCTGCCACGATGCCCGGATGAGGCGGTGGCGCATCCCGGTGGGCGCGGCCCTGGTGGCCGCGTCGCTGGCCGCCTGCGGGCCGGGCAGCGCAGCCCGGGCGGCCGAGGACGTCGCGGTCGCGTTCTACGCGGCGGTGGCCGACGGTGACGGGGACGCCGCCTGCGCGCTGCTCGCCGGGTCGGTCGCGCAGACGGTCGCCGCGGACGAGGAGGCCCCGTGCGGGCGGGCCCTGTCCGAGGGCGGGGTCGCCGACGACCTCGTCGAGCGCGCCGCGGACGCCCGGCCGGGGGAGGTCCGGGTCGCCGGCCGGCAGGCGCAGGTGCGGCTGGGCAGCGACACCGTGTTCCTCGCGCGGTCCGGCGCGGGGTGGGTCGTCACCGCCGCGGGCTGCGACCCGCGGCCGGACCGGCCCTACGACTGCGAGGTGGCGGCATGAGGTCGCAGCGGGTGCTGTTCGTCGTGACGCTGGCCGGCACGTACCTGGTGCTGCTGCTGGCCGTCGTGCTCGCGGTGGTGCGGCGGTGAAGGCCCCGCGGTGGCTGCGGGAGAACGGGCTGAGCCTGTTCTTCCTCGGGCTGTTCCTCGCGGCCGTCGTCGGGCAGGCGGTCAGCGGCGTGGCTGTGTTCGACCGCGAGCAGGTGGCGGCCGGGCTCGACCCCGTCACGCTCGGCGAGTACGTCACGTCGTCGGCGTTCGCCGTCGACCTCAGCGAGAACTGGCAGTCGGAGTTCCTGCAGTTCCTGCTCTACATCGCCGCCACCGTCTGGTTCGTGCAGCGGGGCTCGCCCGAGTCGAAGCCGCTGGACCAGGCCGGGCGGGAGAGCGACGAGGAGCAGGCGGTCGGCGAGCACGCCGGCCCCGACTCGCCGCCGTGGGCCCGCGTCCGGGGCTGGCGGCTGTCCGTGTACTCGCACTCGCTGACCCTGGTGATGGGGTCGATCTTCCTGGGGTCGTGGTTCGTGCAGTCGCTGACCGGCGCGGTGGCGTACTCCGAGGAGCAGATGCGCGACCTCCAGGACCCGGTGACGTGGGCGGAGTACCTGCGGGAGCCGGACTTCTGGAGCCGGACGCTGCAGAACTGGCAGTCCGAGTTCCTCGCGGTGCTGTCGATGGTCGTGCTGGCCATCTACCTGCGCGAGCGCGGGTCCCCGGAGTCCAAGCCGGTGGGCGCCCCGCACAGCGCCACCGGCATCGAGTCCTGACCCCTCCGAGCACTGGCGCGGCGGCCCGGCGGACCCGAGAGTGGTCGCATGACCGTCGTGAACCCGCCTCGCGACCTGCGCGAGTACATCGAGTTCCTCCGCGACAGCGGCTACACGGTGCGGGACGGGCACACGCCGGACCCGGACCTGATCGACCCGCAGGGCAACCCGGTCTACACCTGGCAGGAGGGGTACCCGTACCCCGAGCTGATGGACCGCGACGCCTACGAGCTCGAGAAGTACCGCCTCCAGGTCGAGCTGCTCAAGTTCCAGTACTGGCTCGAGGACAACGACAAGCGGGCGATCGTGCTGTTCGAGGGCCGGGACGCGGCCGGCAAGGGCGGCACGATCAAGCGGTTCACCGAGCACCTGAACCCGCGGACCTCGCGCGTGGTGGCGCTGTCCAAGCCCAGCGACCGCGAGCGCGGCCAGTGGTACTTCCAGCGCTACGTGCAGCACCTGCCGACCGCGGGCGAGATCGTCATGTTCGACCGGTCCTGGTACAACCGCGCGGGCGTCGAGCGGGTCATGGGCTTCTGCACCGAGGACGAGTACCAGGCGTTCATGGGCCAGGCCCCGGTCTTCGAGAAGATGCTCGTGGACTCCGGCATCCACGTCACCAAGCTCTGGTTCTCGGTGTCGCGCAAGGAGCAGCGCACCCGGTTCGCGATCCGCCAGCTCGACCCCGTGCGCCGGTGGAAGCTGTCGCCGATGGACCTCGCCTCGCTGGACCGCTGGGAGGAGTACACCCAGGCCAAGGAGGAGATGTTCCACCGCACGGACAAGCGGCACGCCCGGTGGACGATCATCCGGTCCAACGACAAGAAGCGCGCCCGGATCAACGCGATGCGGTTCTTCCTCAACCAGTTCGACTACGAGGGCAAGGACCTGGACGTCGTCGGCCGGCCCGACCCGCTGCTGGTGATCCGCAGCAAGAACGAGCCGGCGGACGAGTAGCACCGGGCGGTCTTGCCGTGGGAGCGCGCCGCCCGGGATGCTGGCGAGATGGCCGGCGAGCGGACGTACCCGATCCTGCCCTGCCCCGACGTCGACGCCGCCGTGGCCTTCTACGAGGCCCTCGGCTTCCACCCGACCTACCGGCAGCGGCGCCCGAACCCGCACGCGGTCGTCCGGTTCCAGGACATCCAGATCCACCTCGCGGGCATCGACGGCTTCGACCCCGAGGGCTCCTACGCCAGCGTGATCGTCGTCGTGCCGGACGCGGAGGCGCTCTACCAGCAGTTCGCCGCCGGGCTGCGCGCGCACCTCGGGCGGCTGCCGGTCGCCGGGGTCCCGCGCCTGCTGCGGCCGCGGCGCAAGCAGGGCACCACCACCGGCTTCTCCGTGGTGGACGTCGGCGGCAGCTGGCTCCGGTTCTACCGCGAGGCCGACGTGGGTGCCGAGGAGCCCGCCGCCACCGGGCTCGCCCGCGCCGTCGAGGTCGCGGCGCGGCAGGGCGACGCGCGCGGTGACGACGCGCAGGCGCTGGTGGCGCTCGACGCCGGGCTGACCCGGCACCCCGACGCGCCGGCCGACGAGCGGGCCCGGGCGCTCGCGTACCGCGCGGAGCTGCTCGTCCGGCTGGGGCGGGCGGGGGACGCCGCGGCCACGCTGGCCGAGGCCGGTGCGCTGCCGCTCAGCGCGGCGCAGGCCGAGGCCGTGGCGCCGGACCTGGCGCACGCGCGGGAGCTCGTCGTCGGCCCCGGCGGCTGATCCCCGTCAGAACCGGAACGGGATCGGGATGCCGCCGCAGCAGCACACCCCGCGCACGTCCGACTGGGCCAGCATGCCCGCGGCCTGGTAGCAGGCGACGAACCGGGCGACGGTCGGCCGGACGCCCCGCAGCACCCCGCGCGCGACGACCGTCCGCCGGATCGCCTCCGAGCAGGACGTCCCGCCGTGCGCCACCCGGTGCGCGCAGGCGTAGCCCTTCCGGGGCGAGATCCGGCGCTGGTAGACGCGGATCAGGCGGTCGGCGGCGGTGGCGGCGAGGCTCATCGCGCCACGGTAGGCGCGGGTGGGCGCGGACGCGCGCCGACGGGTGCGCCGGTGCTCAGCGCAGCACCTGCGTCAGCACCGACCGTCCGTCGCCGTGCTCGAGCGTGGCGAGCGCGCCGTTCACCAGCGCCAGGTGCGGCGGGACGTGCCCGCAGTCGACGTCGGCCAGCACCGGCACGCCGAGGTCGGCGAGCGCGTGCCGCGCGGCGTCGTGCTGCGTGAGTCCGGGCACGTCCGGGCCGCGGGTGCGCCCGAGGAGCACGGCGTTCGCGCCGGCGAAGAACCCGGCGTACCGGAGGCCGAGCAACCGGCGCGCGACGTCGGTCGCGTCCGCCCCCGCGGCCTCCAGGTAGACGATGGTGCCCTCCGGGGCGTGCGCCGCCGCGAACGCCGCCACGTCGCCGTACGGCGTCCCGGCGAGGTGCGACACCGTCTCCAGGCACCCGCCGACCAGACGGCCGACGACCAGCACGGCGTCGTCCCCGTCGAGCCGGGTCCAGCCGCCGAGGGTGTCGAGGGGCTCCTCCGTGGCGTCCGGGTCGGTGGCGAAGTCGGTGTACCCGGCCGACCGGTACCGCGGCGCGGCGCCCTGCACGAGCGTCGCACCGGCCTCCGCCTGCACGACGTCGAGCCAGGGCAGCAGCGGCTCCGGCACCCGGAACGGCGTCTCCATGAGGTTCTGCCCGTGCAGCGTCGCGACGCCGGTGCGGAGCGTCAGGGGCAGTAGCAGCGTCGAGATGTCGGAGTAGCCGACGAACCACGTCGGATCCGCCGCGAGGGCGTCCCAGTCGAGGCGGTCCAGCAGGTCGAGCGCGATCTCCCCGCCCCACGGCGGCACGACCGCTCGCACCGCCGGGTCCGTCATCAGCTCCGTGAGCTCGGCGGCGCGGGCGGTCGCGGGCCCGCTGGCCACGCCCTCGCCGCGCACCAGCGGCCCGAGGCGGACGTCGAACCCGCGGTCGGCGAGGTGCCGGACGGCCACGTCGAGCCGCCGGGCGTGCGGGGCGGTGACCCCCGCGGACGGGGAGGCCACGCCGACGACGTCGCCGGCGACCAGCGGCCGGGGGTAGCGGATCATGCGCCGCAGTCTGGCAGCGCGCGCCCGCCCCTGGTGGCCCCGGGAGCCCGCGGCGTAGCGTCGTGAGGTGCCGGAGCACCAGCCGATCGCACGAGGGGTGGATGAGCCATGAGCATGATGACGGACATGATGAAGTCGATGCCGGCCGGCACGACGGGGATGGACATGACCGCGATGCAGCCCTGCATCGAGGCCTGCTCCGCCGCGGCCATGGCCGCGACCATGTGTGCCGACGCCGACGCCGGCGAGAACATGGCGCGATGTGCGTCCCTGTGCACGAGCACGGCGGACGTCGCCACCACCACGATGCGGATGATGATGCGGCCCGCGGGCTACGACATGGCCGCCGTGTCGGCGATGGTGCAGGCCTGCGTCGCCGTGGGCGAGGCGTGCGCGGCGGAGTGCGAGATGCACGCGTCGATGTCCGAGCACTGCCGCATCTGCGCGCAGGCGTGCCGGGCGATGGTCGAGGCCTGCCGCTCGATGATGTCCTCGATGGCCTGACCGGTGACGCGACGCCGGCCCGGTCAGCCGCCGGGCCGGCCGGTCGCCGCGACCGGGGGCGTGGTCAGACCGACGGCCGTGCGGCGTACCAGACGCCGCCGACGGCCAGCAGCTCGGCGACCGGGTGCACGGCCACCGGCTCGCCGGGCTGCGGGGTCGCGCGCGTCGTCAGCACGCGGTGCTCGCCGTCGAGGAGGACGACGGTCACCTGGGCGTCGCCCTGCGCACGGACGAGGCCGTCGCGCCAGGCGCTGGGGGAGGCGGAGGCGACGACCTCCTGGATGGGGAGGACGTCGACGCGGGTCTGCTGCGGCACTGCGGGGCTCCTGGTGTCCGGCGCGGGGGTGCGGGTACGCCCGCGCGACGAGGACCGGCGGACCGGGGCGACGCGGAGGGCGGCTGCTGCGGGGTGACGGGACGGGTCCGGGCCGGGCGCGCTCAGGCGCGGGCGGGGGACCGGTGGGGCGTCAGCGACACATTCGACAGCGGCACCGCACCGTGGGCACGACGACGGGCCCCGCGGGGAGCGGGGTCGCGTGGGCGTGCCGGGCGGCGGACATGGCGACGAGTCTGAGCAGGCCCGCCGGACGTGTCAAGGGACGGTGACCGCGCGGGGGCGGCGCCGCTGGTCACGCGGCCGACCCCGGTGCCCGGCGGCGTCCGCCCTGTGGACGGTCAGCCGCCGGCGAGCGCGCGCAGCTCGGCGAGCGCCGCCCGCACTTGGTCGTCGAGCCCGCGGCGGCCGTCGCCCGCGACCCACGCCTCGAAGCCCACGCGGAACGCCGCCACGGCGGCCTCGGCCGCGAGCGCCGCGGCCGGCTCGGG
>NZ_SZYE01000145.1 GCF_005239125.1 Cellulomonas hominis
CCCGGGTCCGCTGGATCCGGGGTTCTCGTGCTGACCGCGCCCTGCCGCCGGCACCCCGGAAGGAACCCATGAACGTCGCCGGACTGCTGCCCGTCCTCCTCACCGACCCCGCCGTCGCGCGCGCCGTCTCCCTCGTCCCGTCCCGCGGCGAGGCCGACGTCGTCGGGCCCGCCGGCATCCGCCCGCCCCTGCTGGCCGCGCTGGCCGGCGCCCGCGGCGGCGTCCCCGCCGACGGCGCCCCGACCGGCGGGAAGCGCCCCGGCCGCCCGCTCGTCGTCGTGACCGCCACCGGCCGCGACGCGGACGAGACGGCCGCCGCCCTGCGCTGCTACCTGCCGGACGACGACGTGGCCGTGCTCCCGTCCTGGGAGACGCTGCCGCACGAGCGGCTCTCGCCCCGCAGCGACACCGTCGCCCGCCGGCTGGCCGTGTTCCGCCGGCTCGCGCACCCGGACCCCGAGCCCGGCCACTCCGGGCCGATCCGGGTCCTCGTCATGCCCGTGCGCGCGCTGCTCCAGCCCGTCGTCGCCGGGCTCGGCGAGCTGGCGCCCGTCTCCCTGGACGTGGGCCAGCGCGCCGACCTGTCGGACGTCGCCGAGCGGCTGGTCGCGGCCGCCTACACCCGGGTCGACATGGTCGAGCGCCGCGGCGAGTTCGCGGTGCGCGGCGGCATCCTCGACGTGTTCCCGCCGACCGAGGACCACCCGCTGCGCATCGAGTTCTGGGGCGAGGACGTCGAGGAGATCCGCTGGTTCTCCGTCGCCGACCAGCGCAGCCTCGAGGTCGCGAACCACGGCCTGTGGGCGCCGCCGTGCCGGGAGATCCTGCTGACCGAGGAGGTCCGCGAGCGCGCGGCGTCCCTGGTCGAGCGGCTGCCCGGCGCGGTCGACATGCTCGACAAGCTCGCGCAGGGCATCGCGGTCGAGGGCATGGAGTCCCTGGCCCCGGCGCTCGTCGGCGAGATGGTCCCGGTGCTCGACCTGGTGCCCGACGACGCCCTGCTCGTCCTCGCCGACCCCGAGCGGGTCCGGCGCCGCGCGCACGACCTCGTCGCCACGACCGAGGAGTTCCTGCAGGCCGCGTGGACGTCCGCCGCCGCCGGCGCCGCGACGCCGCTCGACCTCTCCGCCGCCTCGTTCGCGTCGTTCGCCGAGGTGCGGGCGCTCGCGGCCGTGCGCGGCCTCGGCTGGTGGACGCTGAGCCCGTTCACGCTGGACGCGGACGCCGTCGACGCGGCGGACGGCACCGTGTCCGCCGACGACGTGCGCAGCACCGACGACGGCGTCGAGACGGTCGTCGTCGCGGCCCGGGACGTCGAGCGGTACCGCGGGGAGGTGGACCGCGCGGTCGCCGACGTGCGCCGGCTGCAGCAGGACGGCTGGCGGCTGCTGCTCGCCACCGAGGGCCACGGGCCCGCGCAGCGCATGGCGGAGCAGCTCCGCGCCGCCGACGTGCCCGCGCGCCTGGTGCCGGCGCTCGAGGGCGAGCTCGAGGGCGGCGTCGTCCTCGTGATGCCCGCGCAGGTGGGGCCGGGGTTCGTGTCCGAGGACCTGCGGCTCGCGGTGTTCTCCGAGTCCGACCTCACCGGTCGCCCGGGCGCGTCGACCCGCGACATGCGCAAGATGCCCAGCCGGCGCCGCAACGTGGTCGACCCGCTGCAGCTGCGCCCGGGCGACTTCGTGGTGCACGAGCAGCACGGCGTCGGCCGGTTCGTGGAGCTGATCTCCCGGACCGTCGGGTCGGGCGCCGCCGCGGCCACCCGCGAGTACATGGTGATCGAGTACGCGTCGTCCAAGCGCGGGCAGCCGGGCGACCGGCTGTTCGTGCCGACCGACCAGCTCGACCAGGTCACGAAGTACGTCGGCGGCGAGGCGCCCAGCCTGAACAAGATGGGCGGCTCGGACTGGGCCAAGACCAAGGGCCGGGCCCGCAAGGCGGTCAAGGAGATCGCCGGCGAGCTCATCCGGCTGTACTCCGCCCGGATGGCGACCAGCGGCCACGCGTTCGGCCCGGACACGCCGTGGCAGCGCGAGCTGGAGGACGCGTTCGCCTACGTCGAGACGCCCGACCAGCTGGCGACGATCGACGAGGTCAAGCGGGACATGGAGAAGCCGATCCCGATGGACCGGCTGATCTGCGGCGACGTCGGCTACGGCAAGACCGAGATCGCCGTGCGTGCGGCGTTCAAGGCCGTGCAGGACGGCAAGCAGGTCGCGGTCCTGGTGCCGACGACCCTGCTCGTGCAGCAGCACCTCGACACGTTCTCCGAGCGGTACGCCGGGTTCCCGGTGACGGTGAAGGCGCTGTCGCGGTTCCAGACCAAGGGGGAGTCCGAGGCGGTCGTGGACGGCCTGCGCGACGGCAGCGTCGACGTCGTCATCGGCACGCACCGGCTCATCACCGGCGAGGTGCGGTTCAAGGACCTCGGCCTGGTCATCATCGACGAGGAGCAGCGGTTCGGCGTCGAGCACAAGGAGACGCTCAAGGCGCTGCGCACCAACGTCGACGTGCTGGCGATGTCCGCCACCCCCATCCCGCGCACGCTCGAGATGGCGGTGACCGGCATCCGCGAGATGTCCACCCTGGCGACCCCGCCGGAGGAGCGGCACCCGGTGCTGACCTTCGTCGGTGCGTGGGAGGAGAAGCAGATCTCCGCCGCCATCCGCCGCGAGCTGCTGCGCGAGGGCCAGGTGTTCTACGTGCACAACAAGGTCGAGTCGATCGAGCGCACCGCGGCCCGGTTGAACGAGCTCGTGCCCGAGGCCCGGATCGCGGTCGCCCACGGCAAGATGAACGAGCACCAGCTCGAGCAGGTGATCGTCGACTTCTGGGAGAAGCGGTTCGACGTCCTGGTGTGCACGACGATCGTCGAGACCGGCCTGGACATCTCCAACGCGAACACGCTGATCCTGGAGCGCGCCGACCGGCTCGGCCTCTCCCAGCTGCACCAGCTGCGCGGGCGCGTCGGCCGGGGCCGCGAGCGGGCGTACGCCTACTTCCTGTACCCGCCGGAGAAGCCGCTCACCGAGACGGCGCACGACCGGCTGCAGACGATCGCCGCGAACACCGACCTCGGCGCCGGCATGGCGGTCGCGATGAAGGACCTGGAGATCCGCGGCGCCGGCAACATGCTCGGCGGCGAGCAGTCCGGGCACATCGAGGGCGTCGGCTTCGACCTGTACATCCGCATGGTCGGCGAGGCCGTCGCGTCCTACCGCGGCGACCAGCCCGAGGAGCTGCCCGACGTCACCGTCGAGCTGCCCGTCGACGCGCACATCCCGCACGACTACATCGCGCACGAGCGGCTGCGCCTGGAGGCGTACCGCAAGCTCGCGGCCGCCGCGGACGAGAAGACGCTCGAGGAGATCGCCGCCGAGCTCGTGGACCGGTACGGCCCGATCCCCGAGGCCGTGACCAACCTGTTCGCGGTCGCCCGGTTCCGGCTGCACGCCCGCACGGCCGGGCTCACCGACATCACCGCGCAGGGCAAGTTCGTGCGGTTCGCGCCGGTCGACCTGCCGGAGTCGGCGCAGCTGCGGCTCAAGCGGCTGTACCCGGGGTCGGTGCTGAAGCCCGCGCTGCGCACCGTGCTGGTGCCGTTCCCGACGACCGCGCGGATCGGCGGCAAGCCGCTGCACGGCGAGGCGATCATGTCCTGGGCGCGGCAGCTGATCGACGCGGTCGTGCTGGGCGACGTGTCCGCCGCGGCGGGGGTGGGCACGGCGGCGCGCTGAGCCCGCCCGCCGGGCCTCGGCCGCGCGTCGGGGCCGGTCCTGGCCCCGGGCCCAGGACCGGCCCCTACGATGGGCCCGGTCGGGCGACGGAGAGCGACGAGAGGCCAGGTGTGCGGTGACGCGGAAGACGGTCCGGCGGACGGTGTCCGCCGTCGGGGTGCTGGCGGTGGCGGGCGTGCTCGCCGCGTGCGGCGGCGGGCGGCCCGGTGCGGCGGCGGTGGTCGACGGCCGGTCGATCCCGACGGCCGACGTCGAGACGGCGACCGAGGAGCTCGGCCCCGTGCTGCAGGGCGTCACCTCGTCCGCGATCCTGGGCGTGCTCATCCAGGAGCCGACGGTCGCCGCGGCGGCCGCCGACGCCGGCGTCGCCGTCTCCGACGAGCAGGCGGCGGACGCGCTCGACCAGCAGGTCGCGGCCGCGGGCGGCGAGGCGGGCCAGGAGTTCTCCCCGACGTCGGTGGCCGTCATGCGGTACCTGCTCGAGATCCAGGCGATGCAGGGCGCCGACGACGCCGACACGCTGCTGGCCTCGCTGCAGGAGGACCTCGGGTCGATCGACTTCACGGTCAACCCGCGGTTCGGCACCGCGGACGAGCTGGGCACCGTCGGCACGACGGCCTACCCGTGGATCGTGTCCGCCGACGGCACCGCGGCGACCACCGCGCCGTGACCGGGGCCGTCCCCGTCGACCCGACCGCCGTCGCGGACCCGCTGCGGCGGCTCGTCGCGGTGATGGACCGGCTGCGCTCCCCGGGTGGCTGCCCGTGGGACGCCGAGCAGACCCACGCGTCGCTGGTGCCGTACGTGCTCGAGGAGGCCTACGAGGTCGCGGAGGCCGTCGAGGGCGGGGACCGGGCGCACCTGCGCGAGGAGCTCGGCGACCTGCTGCTGCAGGTGGTGTTCCACGCGCGGATCGCCGAGGAGGACCCGGCGGAGCCGTTCGACGTCGACGACGTCGCGGCCGACCTCGTCGCCAAGCTGGTCCGGCGGCACCCGCACGTGTTCGGCGACGCCCGGGTGGCGGACGCCGACGGCGTGAACCGGCAGTGGGACGCCATCAAGCGCGAGGAGAAGCAGCGCGAGTCCGTCCTGGACGGCGTGCCCCTCGCGATGGGGGCGCTCGCCCGGGCGCAGAAGATCGCCGCGCGGGCGGACCGGTCCGGGCTGGCGCAGGCCGCGCCCGCACCGGGGACGCCCGGCGACGGCGCGGCCGACCTCGGCGCCCGGCTGCTCGCGCTCGTGCAGGAGGCCCGCGCCGCCGGTCTCGACGCCGAGGGCGAGCTCCGCCGCGCGACCGCGGCCTGGGAGCGGGACCTGCGGGCGGCCGAGCGCGGCTGACCGCGCCCGACCGCGCCCGACCCCGCCCGACCGCGGCGCGCCGGGCCGAAGGTCCGGGCCCCCGGCGAGCCCCGGGCACCAGGATGGGCGAGGCTCGGGGTGCACCCGCGGCCCGGTGCCCCCTGCCGCTGACGGCGGGCGCACCGCGACACCGGACGAGGAGGGGTCGATGCGCATCGGCGTCCCGAAGGAGGCCCGGCCGGGCGAGCGGCTCGTGGCCGCCACGCCCGCCACCGTGGGCCGGCTCGCGAAGCTGGGCTACGAGGTGGTGGTCGAGCACGGCGCGGGGGAGGCGGCGAGCTTCCCCGACGCCGCGTACGCCGAGGCGGGTGCCGCGCTCGGCGCCGCCGCCGAGGTCTGGGCCAGCGACGTGGTGACGACCGTGAACGCCCCGGCCGACGCCCAGGTCGCCGCGCTGACCCCGGGCGCGACGCTGGTCTCGATGCTGGCGCCGGCCGCGCACCCCGAGCGGGTCGAGGCGCTGGCCGCGCGCGGCGTGACCGCCCTGGCCCTCGACGCCGTGCCGCGCGTGTCCCGGGCCCAGGCGCTCGACGTGCTCAGCACGATGTCGAACGTCGCGGGCTACCGCGCGGTCATCGAGGCCGCCGAGGAGTTCGGCGGCATGTTCACGGGCCAGGTCACGGCCGCGGGCAAGACCCCGCCCGCCACGGTGTTCGTCATCGGCGCGGGCGTCGCGGGCCTCGCCGCGATCGGTGCCGCGGGCAGCCTCGGCGCCCAGGTGCGCGCGTACGACGTGCGGCCCGAGGTCGGCGAGCAGATCGAGTCGATGGGCGCGTCCTTCGTGCAGGCCGCCGCGGCCCAGCAGGAGGTGAGCGCCGACGGCTACGCCCGGGCGCTGACCGCCGAGCAGGAGCGGCTGACCGCCGAGATGTACGCCGCGGAGACGGCCAAGGCCGACATCGTCATCACCACGGCCCTGGTCCGCGGCACCGCGCCGCGCACGATCAGCGCCGAGATGGTCGCCGCCATGCGGCCCGGCTCCGTCATCGTCGACCTGGCCGCGTCCGGCGGCGGCAACTGCGAGCTCACCGTGCCGGGGGAGAAGGTCGTCACCGCGAACGGCGTGACGATCCTCGGCTACACCGACCTGACCAGCCGGATGGCGCGGCACACCTCGCAGCTGTTCGGCACCAACGTGGTGAACCTGCTCACGCTGCTCACCCCGGGCAAGGACGGGGCGCTGGTCCTCGACCTCGACGACCCGGTGCAGCGCGGCATGGCCGCGACCCGGGCGGGGGAGGTGCTGTGGCCGCCGCCGCCCGTGCAGGTGTCCGCGGCGCCGGCCGCGGAGCCCGCTCCGGCGGTGGCACCGGTCGACCCCGCCGAGCAGGCCCGCCGCGCCCGCGAGACCGCGCGCCGCCGCGGGCAGCGTCAGATGACCGGCCTCGCCCTGGGCGCCGTGCTGCTCGCCCTGGCGATCACGTTCTCGCCGGCCGCGTTCGCCGGGCACTTCACGGTGTTCGTGCTCGCGGTGTTCGTCGGCTACTACGTCATCTCGAACGTCAGCCACTCGCTGCACACGCCCCTGATGGCCCAGACCAACGCGATCTCCGGGATCATCCTGGTCGGCGCGCTGCTGCAGATCGGCAGCGACAGCTGGGTCGTCTCCACGCTCGCGTTCGCCGCGGCGGCGGTCGCCGCCATCAACATCTTCGGTGGCTTCCTGGTGGCCTACCGGATGATCGGGATGTTCCGGAAGGAGGAGGCCTGAGATGCTCACCTCCGCAGCCCAGGGCGTGTACCTCGTCGCCGCCGTCCTGTTCGTCCTCAGCCTCGCCGGGCTGTCCAAGCAGGAGACCGCCCGCCGGGGCAACCTGCTCGGCATGGTCGGCATGGCGCTCGCGCTCGTCGCCACCGTCCTGCTCGGCGTCGACGTCTCCGAGCGCAGCCCGCTCGTGACCCTGCTGCTCATCGCGCTGGTGCTGATCATCGGCATCGCCGTCGGCACCTGGCGGGCCCGCTCCGTCGAGATGACGCAGATGCCCGAGATGATCGCGATGCTGCACTCGTTCGTCGGCGCCGCGGCCGTGCTCGTCGGCATCAACTCCTACCTGACCGAGGCGCACGCCGACGCGCTGCACCTGGTCGAGGTGTTCCTCGGCGTGCTCATCGGCGCCGTCACGTTCACCGGCTCGATCGTCGCCTACCTCAAGCTGTCGGCGAAGATGTCGTCCGCGCCGCTCACGCTGCCCGGCCGCAACTGGCTGAACCTCGGCGCGCTCGTCGCGTCGGCCGGCGCGCTGGGCTGGTTCCTGGCGTCGCCGTCGCTGGTGCCGCTGCTGCTCATGACCGTCGTCGCGCTCGCGCTCGGCTGGCACCTCGTGGCCGCGATCGGCGGGGGCGACATGCCCGTCGTCGTGTCGATGCTGAACTCGTACTCCGGGTGGGCCGCGGCGGCCGCGGGCTTCATGCTGGACAACGACCTGCTGATCGTCACCGGCGCCCTCGTCGGCTCCTCCGGCGCGATCCTGTCGTACATCATGTGCCGCGCGATGAACCGGTCGTTCGTCAGCGTGATCCTGGGCGGCTTCGGCACCGAGGGCGGGACCGTCGTCTCGTCGGGCTCGACCGAGGTCGGCGAGCACCGCGAGGTGCAGGCCGCCGAGGTGGCGGAGATGCTCAAGTCCGCGTCCAGCGTCGTGATCACCCCCGGCTACGGCATGGCCGTCGCCAAGGCGCAGTACCCGGTCGCCGACCTGGTGGCCCGGCTCCGCGCCGCGGGCGTCGAGGTCCGGTTCGGCGTGCACCCCGTCGCGGGGCGGCTGCCCGGGCACATGAACGTGCTGCTCGCCGAGGCCAAGGTGCCGTACGACATCGTCCTGGAGATGGACGAGATCAACGACGACCTGGCCTCGACCGACGTCGTCCTGGTCATCGGCGCCAACGACACCGTGAACCCCGCCGCGCTGGACGACCCGGGCTCGCCGATCGCCGGCATGCCGGTCCTCGAGGTCTGGAAGGCCAAGCAGGTGATCGTGTTCAAGCGGTCGATGGCCACCGGGTACGCCGGGGTGCAGAACCCGCTGTTCTTCCGCGAGAACACGGCGATGCTGTTCGGCGACGCGAAGGACCAGGTGGAGCGCATCGTCGCCGCTCTCTGACGCTGTTCACCGTCCGGTCGCCGAAGGTCCCACCGCCGCACCGGACGGACCGCACTAGGCTGAGGTCGCAAACCGACCCGTTTGACGAAGGAGCACCATGGCCAGCATCGAGGCCGTCGGCGCCCGCGAGATCCTCGACTCGCGCGGCAACCCCACTGTCGAGGTCGAGGTCGCGCTCGACGACGGCACCATCGCCCGGGCCGGTGTGCCCTCGGGTGCCTCGACCGGGGCCTTCGAGGCCGTCGAGCGCCGTGACGGCGACAAGTCGCGCTACCTGGGCAAGGGTGTCGAGGACGCGGTCAACGCGGTCATCGACGAGATCGCCCCGGAGCTCATCGGCTTCGAGGCCACCGAGCAGCGCCTGGTCGACCAGGCCCTCATCGAGCTCGACGGCACCCCGAACAAGGGCAAGCTCGGCGCCAACGCGATCCTCGGCGTCTCGCTCGCCGTCGCGAAGGCCGCGGCCGACTCGGCCGACCTGCCGCTGTTCCGCTACGTCGGCGGCCCGAACGCCCACGTGCTGCCCGTGCCGATGATGAACATCCTCAACGGTGGGTCGCACGCCGACTCCAACGTCGACATCCAGGAGTTCATGGTCGCCCCGATCGGCGCCCCGACCTTCCGCGAGGCCCTGCGCACCGGCGCCGAGGTCTACCACTCCCTGAAGTCCGTGCTGAAGAGCAAGGGCCTGTCGACCGGTCTCGGCGACGAGGGCGGCTTCGCGCCGAACCTCGAGTCGAACCGCGCCGCCCTGGACCTGATCCTCGTCGCGATCGAGAAGGCCGGCTTCGTGCCGGGCAAGGACGTCGCGCTGGCCCTGGACGTCGCCGCCACCGAGTTCTTCAAGGACGGCGCCTACCAGTTCGAGGGCAAGGCCCTCGCGCCGGCCGAGATGATCGCGTTCTACGAGCAGCTCGTGGCGGACTACCCGCTGGTGTCCATCGAGGACCCGCTGTCCGAGGACGAGTGGGGCACCTGGTCCGAGCTCGTCGGCAAGGTCGGCGACAAGGTGCAGATCGTCGGCGACGACCTGTTCGTCACCAACCCGGAGCGCCTGGCCAAGGGCATCGAGCTCAAGGCCGCGAACTCCCTGCTGGTCAAGCTCAACCAGATCGGCACCCTGACCGAGACGCTGGACGCCGTCACCCTGGCCCAGCGCAACGGCTTCACCACGATGACCTCGCACCGCTCCGGCGAGACCGAGGACGTCACGATCGCCGACCTGTCCGTCGCGACGAACGCCGGCCAGATCAAGACCGGTGCGCCGGCCCGTGGCGAGCGCATCAACAAGTACAACCAGCTGCTCCGCATCGAGGAGGAGCTGGACGACGCCGGCCGCTACGCCGGCCTGTCGGCCTTCCCGCGCTGGAAGGCCTGAGCCCTCAGGCTCTCGACCGGAGGCCGGTGACCCCGCACGGGGTCGCCGGCCTCCGGCGCGTCCGGGGCCCGGCGGCTGCGCCGGCGGACCGGCGCGACGTCGGCCGCGGCCGCGGGTGTGGGGATCGTGTGCGTGCGCGGACACGGCCGGGCCGCCTGCGGGTGCGGGGACACGTGGCGGGGCACAATCGGGGTCATGCCCGCCCCTCGTCGTCCCGCCGCGCCCCGCACCGGCGCCGACGACGACGCGACCCGCGGCGACGACCGGCGGGGCACCGCCCCCCGCACCCCGGCGCCCCGGAAGGCGGCGCCCCGCACCGCGAGCGTGCCGCGGTCGC
>NZ_SZYE01000146.1 GCF_005239125.1 Cellulomonas hominis
GGCACCCAGGCCGGGTCGGCGAAGGTGACGCCGTTCTCCCGGTACCCGGGCAAGGGCCGGGCCACCGGCGGCGTCCGGGCGCACCGGTTCCTCAAGGGCGGGGCCGCCAGGGGCTGGCCCGAGCCGTCCCGGCGCTCGTCCGGCTCCGGCAGCTCGACCGGCTGACCGGCCGACCCCGTGGCCCGCGCCGGCGCCGGGCCGACCCAGGCGAGGAACAGCGCGTCCTCGCCCTTGAGGAACCGGTGCGCCCGGACGCCGCCGGTGGCCCGGCCCTTGCCCGGGTACCGGGAGAACGGCGTCACCTTCGCCGACCCGGCCTGGGTGCCGGGCAGCGCGTCGGACGCGCCGGCGACGGTCACCACGACCGGGCCCTCGGCGTCGTCGGCGGCGTCGTACCCCGCGGGCAGCGCGCCGAAGTGCACGACCCGCTGACCGGGCGCGAGCTTGATGCCCGCCATGCCGCCCGCGGGCCTGCCCTGGGGCCGCACGGACGCGGCCGGGAAGTGCAGGAGCGCCGCGTCCGAGGCGACGAACACGAGCTCGTCGTCGTCGGTCACCGTGGCGCAGCCGACCACCTCGTCGCCGTCCTTGAGGCCGATGACCTCCCACTGGTCGCGGTTCGCGGGGGCCTCGCCGGGGGTGACCCGCTTGACCACGCCCTGCGCGGTGCCGACGGCGAGCGTCGGGGCGTCGGGGGTCACGGGGACCAGGCCGACGACCTTCTCGCCCTTGTCGAGCGCGAGCAGCTCGGACAGCGGCAGCCCGCCCGACAGGTTCGGCGCGCCCTCGGTCGGCGGCAGGCCCGGCAGGTCGAGCACGGACACCCGGCGGACGACGCCGCGGGACGTCAGCACGCCGACCTCGCCGCGCACGGTCGTCGGGACGGCCCCGGCGAGCACGTCGTGCTTGGCGCGCCGGGCACCGGGCGTGGGCCGCAGCTCGACGTCGGTGCTGCCGGTGCGGGCCACCAGGCCGGTCGCGGAGAGCAGCGCGTAGCAGGGGGTGTCCTCGATCTCGAGGGACAGCGCGGGCGCGGCGGCGCGGCCCGGTCGCGGGGCGGGGGCGCCCTCGGCGGCGGTCGCGACGCCGCCCGCCGACTCCAGCAGGATGGTGCGACGCGGGGTGCCGTAGGTCGCGGCGACCTCCGCCATCTCGTCGCTGACCGTCGTCCGCAGCAGCGCCTCGTCGCCGAGGATCGCCTGCAGCGCCTCGATCTGCTCGAGCAGCTCCTCGCGCTCCTTCTCCAGCTCGACGCGGGAGAACCGGGTGAGGCGGCGCAGCCGCAGCTCGAGGATGTACTCGGCCTGGGGCTCGGACAGGTCGAACACCTGGCGCAGCCGGGTGCGCGCGGCGTCCGCGTCGTCCGAGGTCCGGATGACCTGGATGACCTCGTCGATGTCGAGGATCGCGATCAGCAGGCCCTCGACCAGGTGCAGGCGCTCCTGCTTCTTGCGCAGCCGGAACTGGCTCCGGCGCCGCACCACGGAGATCCGGTGGTCCACCCACACCTGCAGCAGGTCGCGCAGGCCGAGCGTGCGCGGCTGGCCGTCGACCAGGGCGACGTTGTTGATGGAGAACGAGTCCTCGAGGGGGGTGTACCGGTACAGCTGCTCCAGCACCGCCTCGGGGTTGAACCCGGTCTTGACCTCGATGACCAGGCGCATGCCGTGCTGCCGGTCGGTGAGGTCGAGCGCGTCCGAGATGCCGGAGAGCTTCTTGGACTGCACGCCCTCCTTGATCTTCTCGATGACCTTCTCCGGGCCGACCGTGTACGGCAGCTCGGTGACGACGATGCCCTTGCGGCGCGGGGTGACGTTCTCGATCCGCGCGGTGGCCCGGGTCCGGAACGCGCCGCGGCCGGTGCGGTACGCGTCGCGCACGCCCTCCAGGCCGACGATCTTGCCGCCGCTGGGCAGGTCGGGGCCGGGGACGAACCGCATGAGCTCGTCGAGGGTGGCCTCGGGGTGCAGCACGAGGTGCCGTGCGGCCGCGACGACCTCGACCAGGTTGTGCGGCGCCATGTTGGTCGCCATGCCGACCGCGATGCCGGACGCGCCGTTGACCAGCAGGTTCGGGATGGCCGCGGGCAGCACGCCCGGCTGCGTCAGCTTGTTGTCGTAGTTCGGGACGAAGTCGACGACGTCCTCGTCCAGGCTCTGCGTCATCGCGAGCGCGGAGGGCGCCATGCGCGCCTCGGTGTACCGCGGGGCGGCGGGGCCGTCGTCCAGCGAGCCGAAGTTGCCGTGGCCGTCGACGAGCGGCAGCCGCAGCGAGAACGGCTGCGCCATGCGGACCATCGCGTCGTAGATCGCGGTGTCGCCGTGCGGGTGCAGCTTGCCCATCACCTCGCCGACGACGCGCGCCGACTTCACGAACGGCCGGTCCGGGCGCAGGCCCATGTCGGACATCTGGAACAGGATGCGGCGCTGCACCGGCTTGAGGCCGTCGCGGGCGTCGGGCAGGGCGCGCGAGTAGATCACCGAGTAGGCGTACTCGAGGAACGAGCCCTCCATCTCGGTGGCGACGTCGATGTCGACGATGCGCTCGACGACGTCCTCCGGCGGGACGTCGGGGGTGCTGCTGCGGCGCGCCATGCTGGGGGCTGCTCCCGGGGTCGGTGGTGCGGGGTGGTCGGGCCATTGTCGCCGCTCCACGACCCTGTGGACCACCACGACGCGCGGCGCGCCGGTTCGTTAGGCTCCGGGGCATGGCCGAGAGCACCGGGGACGCGCCCGTCGAGGCGGCGGACTACCCCGAGAGCTGGGAGGCCGACGTCGTCCTCCGCGACGGCAGCACCACGCACGTGCGGCCGATCCGCCCCGGGGACGCCGACGCGCTCCAGGCCTTCCACGTCGCGCAGTCCGAGGCGTCGATCGTGTTCCGGTTCTTCGCGCCGCTGGAGCGGCTGGGGGACCGGGACCTCGCCCGGTTCACCCGGGTGGACCACCGGGACCGCGTCGCGCTGGTCGCGGTGACCGAGGACGACGCGATCATCGGCGTCGCCCGGTACGACAAGGTCGGCCCCGACGAGGCCGAGGTCGCGTTCAACATCGCCGACGCGCACCACGGCCGCGGGCTCGGCTCCGTGCTGCTGGAGCACCTGGCCGCGGCGGCGCGCGAGCGCGGCATCCGCCGGTTCACGGCCGACGTGCTGCCGCAGAACGGCCGGATGATCGCCGTCTTCCGCGAGGCGGGCTACTCGTTGCAGCAGCGGCTGGAGGACGGCGTGGTGACGGTCGGCTTCGACATCGACCCCACGGACCGCTCGCTCGCGGTGATGATGGCGCGCGAGCACGCCGCGGAGGCGCGCAGCGTGCAGGCGCTGCTCACGGCCCGGTCCGTGCTGGTGCTGTCGTCGCCGGCCGCCGCGCCCGGGTCGCTGGACGACCGGCGCGCCGAGCGGGTGCTCGCCGACCTGGTCGGCGGGGTCCCCGGCGCGGACGACCCGGAGCACCGGACCGGCGCCGTGACGGCGGCGGGCGGCGACGAGCGCCCGGTGCAGGTGCACGTCGTCGGCCGGCCGGCCCCCGCCGCCGGCGGAGCCGGCACCGGCCCCGCCGTGCACCACTGGGACCGCCTCGACGACGTGCCCGGCCCGGTGGACCTGGCGGTCCTGGCCCTGCCCGCGGCGGAGGCCGTCGTGGCCGTCCGCGCGCTCGGCCGGCTCGGCGTCAAGGGCGTCGTCGTGCTCTCCGGCGGCTACGCCGAGCAGGGGCCGACCGGCCTCGCGCTCCAGCGCGCCCTGCTGCGCGCCGCGCACGCCGCCGGGCTCCGCGTGGTGGGCCCGCGCTCGTACGGCCTGCTCGCGCACGCCGCGGGCGGGCTGCTGAACGCCTCGCTCACCGAGGACCCGCCGCCGCCCGGCCGGATCGGGCTGTTCTGCCAGTCCGCGTCCACCGCGGTGTCCATCCTCGGCTCCGTGCGCCGCCGGCACCTCGGCCTCGCGCACCTGGTGTCCGCGGGCAACCGGGCGGACGTGTCCGGCAACGACCTCATGCAGTTCTGGCAGGACGACGACGCGACGGACGTCGTGGCGCTGTACCTGGAGTCGATCGGCAACCCCCGCAAGTTCTCCCGCGTCGCGCGGCGCCTGGCGACGGCCAAGCCGGTCGTCGTCGTGACCGCCGGCCGGTCGGGGCACGTCGTCCCGCCCGGGCACGCGGTGCGGCCCACGCAGGCGTCGCGGCAGACCCTGCAGGAGGTGATGCGCCGGTCGGGCGTGGTCCTGGTCGACAACGTGCACCAGATGCTCGAGGTGTCCCAGCTGTTCGCGCTCCAGCCGCTGCCGCGGGGCCGGCGCGCCGCCGTGGTCGCCTCGTCGTCCGCCGCGGCGTCCCTGGTGTCCGAGGCGCTCGCCGCGGCGGGGTTCACCGTGGGCCGCGCGCCCGCGATCCTGCACGAGGACGCCGACGACACGAAGGTCGAGCGCACGTTCGCCGCGGTGTACGCCGACCCGGACGTCGAGGTCGTCGTCACCATGCACGTGCCCACCGTCGGCCCGCGGGACGACCGGGTCGCCCAGGCGCTGGCCCGGCACGCGGCGGGCTCGGGCCGGACGTCGGTGGCGTGCCTGCTGGGCCTGCACGGCGCGACGCCCGCGCTGAGCGCGCCCGACGCCGACGGCGCGCTGCGGACCGTCCCGGCGTACACGACGCCGGAGGACGCGGTGCTCGCGCTCGACCAGGCCGCCCGGTACGCCGCGTGGCGCGCGGCCGACCGCGGCCGGCTCGTCGCGCCCGAGGGCATCCACGCCCGCACCGCGCGCCGGCGGATCGCCGGCTGGCTCGACGAGGCCGGCACCCGGGCCTCGCTCGACCTCACCCCCGCGCAGACCGCGGAGCTGCTGGAGCTCGCGGGGGTGCACGTGTTCCCGACCGTGGGGGTGCACGACGCCGACGAGGCGGTCGCGGCGGCGGACCGGCTCGGCTGGCCGGTCGCGCTCAAGTCCACCGTGCCCGCCCTGCGGCACCGCTCGGACCTGGGCGGCGTGCGGCTCGACGTGCACGACGAGGCCGAGCTGCGCGCCGACGTGGCCCAGGTGCTCGCGCTGGCCGCCGGCCGGGAGCCCGAGCCGGGCCGCGCCCCCCTGGAGGTGCAGGCGATGGCCCCGCACGGGGTCGCCTGCGTGATCCGGTCCGCCGAGGACCCGCTGTTCGGCCCCGTGCTCGGCTTCGGGCTGGGCGGCGACACCACGGACCTGCTCGGCGACGTCGCCTGGGCGGTCCCGCCGCTCACCGACGTCGACGTGTCCGACATGGTCCGGGCGCCGCGGTCCGCCCCGCGGCTGTTCGGCTACCGCGGCGTCCCGCCGCTCGACGTCGCGGCCCTGGAGGACGTGCTCGCCCGGGTCGCGGTGCTCGCCGACCAGCTGCCCGAGCTGCTGCACCTGGAGCTCAACCCCGTGGTGGTGGCGGAGCACGGGGCGTACGTGCTCGGCGCCACCGCGCGGGTCGGGGTCGCCGCCACCCGGGCCGACGGGCCGCGCCGGGCGCTGCCCGTCTGACGCCTCCGGGGCCGCGGGTGTGACGAGCGCGCCCTCGCGGTGGGAGGATGTCCGGGTGCCTGCCCCCTCCACCGACCTGCTGCGCGACCTGCACCGGGCCGGGTACTACCCCGACCTGGTCGCCGACGTCCTGGACGTCGCGCTCGCGGACGAGCCCGTCGAGGCGTACCTCGTGCACCCCGAGACCACGTTCGACGCGCAGGAGGTGCGCCGGCACGTCACGGTCCTGGTGCTGACCCCGACGCGGCTCGTGGTCGCGCACGTCGACGACCACCCCGCCGACAGCGAGCACCCGTCGGCCAGCGCCGCCGCCACCACCGAGGCCGTCCCGCTGTCCGAGCTGCGCTCCGTCGCGCTCACCCACGTGATCGCGACCCCCGAGCAGCACCGCCCCGGCACGCCCGCCGCCGAGCTCACCCTCGCGGTCGGCTGGGGCGCGGTGTCCCGGGTCGACCTGGAGCCCGCCGGCTGCGCGGACCCCGGCTGCGAGGCGGACCACGGCCTGACCGGCACGCTGACCCCCGACGACGTCGTCGTCCGGGTGTCCGCGGTCGCCGAGGGCGAGGGCGCGGTCCGCGACGCCGTGGCGTTCGCCAAGCGGCTGTCCGCGGCGAGCGCGCGCTGACGATGACGGCCGCCGCGTCGTCGACCGTGCCGGCCCGGCTCGCGGACGCGGGCCTGGTGCCGCCCGACTACGAGGGTCCGTCGCTGTCGGGGCTGCTGCCGGCCGTCGCGGACAGCCTCGGCGCGCCGGTGCCCGACGGCCCGGCGCGGCGCGCGCAGCTCGGGCTCCCGGAGGCGCACCGGGTGTGCGTCGTCCTGGTGGACGGGCTGGGGTACGAGAACCTGACCGAGCGCGCGGGGCACGCCCCGTTCCTGCGGTCCCTGCTGAACGGGTCCGCGCCGCTGTCCGCCGGCTACCCGTCCACCACCGCCGCGTCGATGGGCTCGTTCGGCACCGGCACCGGCCCCGGCCGCACCGGCCTGGTCGGCTACACGGTGCGCAACCCCGCCAGCGGCGGGCTGGCGAACATGGTGTCGTGGGACGGGCTCGGCCCGGCCCGGGAGTGGCAGCGGGAGCCCACGGTCTTCGAGCGGCTGGTCGCGCACGGGGTCACGGTCACCACCGTCGGCCCCGCGAAGTTCATGGGCTCCGGCCTCACCGAGGCGGCCCTGCGCGGCGGCGGGTACCGCGCCGCGGAGTCGCTGGCGCAGCGGGTCGACGCGGTGCTGCGGCTGCTGCGCGAGCCGGGACTGGTCTACCTGTACTGGGGCGACGTCGACAAGACCGGGCACCACGAGGGCGCCGGCTCCTGGCAGTGGGGCGACCAGCTCGAGGCGCTCGACGGCGAGCTCCGCCGGCTGGTGCGGTCGCTGCCGCGCGGGGCCTCCGTCGTCGTCACCGCGGACCACGGCATGGTCGACGTCGACCCCGCCCGGCGGCACGACGTCGCGACCACGCCCGGGCTCGCCGAGGGCGTGGCGCTGGTCGCGGGGGAGCCGCGGGCGCTGCACGTGCACCTCGAGCCGGGCGTCGACCCGCGTGCGGCGGAGGCCCGCTGGGCCGACGTCCTCGGCGGTGACGCGGTCGTGCTCACCGGGGACGACGCCGTGGCGGCCGGCCTGTTCGGCCCGGTGTCCGCGCACGTGCGGCCGCTGATCGGCGACCTGGTGGTCGCGGCGACCGGTCGGGCCACCGTGGTCGACTCCCGGACGCAGACCCCGGCGTCGCTGCGGCTCGTCGGGGTGCACGGGTCGCTGACGCCGGCCGAGCTGCGGGTGCCGCTGCTCGCCGTGCACACCTGAGCCGGCCCGACCCCGCACGACCGAGCACGACGAGGAACGAGGAGCACGTGGCCGAGCTGGTCTTCTTCTGCGGCACCATGGACTGCGGCAAGTCCACCCTGGCGCTGCAGATGCACCACAACCACGCGGCCCGCGGCCGGGGCGGGGTGCTGTTCACGCAGAACGACCGGGCGGGGGAGCACGTGCTGTCCTCCCGGCTGGGCCTGTCGGTCCCGGCCCACGAGGTCAGCCCGGGGACCGACTTCTGGGACGAGGTCGTCCAGCGGCGCAGCCGCGGCGCGCGCGTCGACTTCCTCATCTGCGACGAGGCGCAGTTCTACAGCGCCGAGCAGGTCGAGCAGCTCGGCCGGGTCGTCGACGACCTGGACGTCGACGTGTTCGCCTTCGGGATCACCACCGACTTCCGGACCCGCCTGTTCGCGGGGTCCGCGCGGCTGCTCGAGCTCGCGGACCGGGTGGAGACGCTCCAGGTCCAGGCGCTGTGCTGGTGCGGCGCGCGTGCCACGCACAACGCGCGCACCGAGCACGGGGCCATGGTGGTCGAGGGCGCGCAGGTCGTCGTCGGCGACGTGGCGGTGCCGGCCGAGGACGACGCCGTGGGCTACGAGGTGCTGTGCCGCAAGCACCACCGGCTGCGGATGACCGCGCGCAGCTCGGGCGCGGCGACGCTGTCGCCGCAGACCCTCGGCCTGCTCGCCGGGGACTGATCCGCGAGGACCGGACCGCGGGGGCGTGGCCGCCCCCGCGGCCTCACTCCGGCTTCGCGCCGAAGACGATCTCGTCCCAGCTCGGCACCTTCGGCCGGCCGCGCCGTCCCGCCGCCCGCGGCTTGGGCTGGTCCTCGGGCCGGGCCGGCGTCGTGTCCTCGTCCGGACCGGGCAGGGACCCGGGGGCCGGGTCCGGCTCACCGGGCTCGAGCGCCACGGGCGTCTCCGGCTCCTCCTCGGTCGGCCGCGGACGGGCCGGTGCCGGGTAGATGCGGGCCTCGGCGGCGGGCTCGGCGTCCACCGGGTGCGCCCCGGGTGCCGCCGGCTCGTCGAGCTGGCCGAAGTCGAACGCGTGCTGGGGCCCGAAGCCGCCGAACCCGTCGGCGTCCTCGTCGTCCTCCAGGTCGAGCGTCTGCCGCACGCCGCGCCGGGACCGCAGGTCGTCCAGCAGCTCGTGGGTGGCGCGCAGGTCGTCCGCCGGGTCCTCCTCCTCGCGGTGCTGCGCGCGCCCGGGGCCGTCGACGGCCGCGAGCACCGGGCGCACGTCGGCGTCCACGTCGTAGACCAGGTCGCGCACCGCGGACAGGTGCCGGCGGGGGACCGGGCCGTCGGCGATCTCCGTCTCGGAGAGCCAGCGGGCCTCGTCCTCCTCGGCGTGCACCGCGCGCGCCTGCGCGTCGTAGGACCAGCGGGCCTCGCGGGCGTCGTCCTCCACGCGGAACCGCGCCACGACCACCCAGCCGCCGCCCGGCTCGCGGTACGCGTCCCAGCCCACGGCCGCGGTGTCGACGCCGCGCGCCGCCAGCCGGTCGACCACCAGCTCGCCCAGGACCGGCGCACCCACGTCGCGGCCCACCCGGGTCCCGCGCGCCTGCTCCGCCACGAACTCGCGCTCGGCGAGCACCGGGCCCTCGAACCGCCGCACGTGCTCGACGGTCAGCCCCGACTCCTCGGCGATCTGCTCCGCGGACTGCCCCGCGCGCACGCGCGCCTGGATCTCCCGCGGGCTCGGCACGCCCGACTGCTCGGCGCGGATCTGCTCCAGCTGCGGGCGGTCGCGGCGCACCGCGGCGCGCAGCGGCTCGTCGATGCGCAGGCGGTAGCGCTGCCCGTCGGCCGCGGCGAGGACCAGGTGCTCCCCGTCCTCGTGCAGCCCGATCAGCTCCAGCTCGGCCATCACACCTCTCCCATCGTTCCGCGGACGAGCCTGCCATCGCCGGGGCCCGATCCCGGGGAGGCTCGGCGGTGCGCCGCCGCGAACTCCCGGCTGCCATGATCTCCCCTGTGCACGTCGACCTCCCGCTGCAACCCGTGCTCGAGCTGCTCGGCGTGTTCGTCGGCGCGCTCTCCGGCGGCCTCGCCGCCGTGCGCAAGGGCTTCGACATCTTCGGCATCGTCGTCCTGGCGTGGGTGGCGGGCCTCGGCGGCGGCATCCTGCGCGACGTCCTGATCGGCGCGATCCCGCCCGTCGGCATCGCGCAGTGGCAGTTCGTCGCCACCGCCTGCGCGGCCGGCCTCGTGACCTGGGCGGCGCACCCGGGCCTGCACCGGCTGCGCCGGCTCGTGCTCGTGCTCGACGCCGGCGCGCTGGCGCTGTTCACCGTCGTCGGCACCATCAAGGCGCTCGAGTACGGCGTCGGCGCCACGGCGGCGGTGTTCGCGGGGATCGTGACGGGGGTCGGCGGCGGGGTGCTGCGGGACCTGCTCACCGGCGAGGTGCCGGCCGTGCTGCACCAGCGGCAGCTCTACGCGATCCCCTCCCTGGTGGGCGCGCTCGCGCTGGCGGTGCTCTGGCGCGAGGACGCGCTGTCGGAGGGCACGGTGGTGGCCGCGGTCGTCGGCGTGCTCGGGGTCCGGCTCGTGGCCCTGCGGTTCGGCTGGCAGGCGCCGGGACCGTGGGACCGCACGACGGCCCGGGTCCGGCTCGCGCGGGTCGGCGGCGTGGGCCGGACCGGCCGCTCGGGGCGCGTCGCCCGGGAGCAGCCAGCGCAGCAGCGGCGCCGGCT
>NZ_SZYE01000147.1 GCF_005239125.1 Cellulomonas hominis
GCCGTGCGCGGCGGCGACCCGGGCGGCGGCCGACGCGGGGCCGGCGCCGTACCAGCCGCCGGTCCGCCCGCTGGCCCCGGCGCCCGCGACGTCCTGCTCGACGACGAGGACGTCGAGGGCCGGGTCGGCCTCGAGCAGGTAGTACGCGGTCCACAGGCCGGTCAGGCCGGCCCCCACGACGACGACGTCCGCGGTGGTGTCGCCGTCGAGCGGGTCGCGCGCGGGGCGCGGGTCGTCGGCCTCGGCCTGGTCGAACCACAGCGACGCCGCCGCGGGGTCCCCGCCGGTGCTCCACCGCAGCGCCACCGCGCCGGCGTCGGCTGCCGCCTCGCGCGCACCGTCCACGTCGCCTCCCCGGTGGCCGGCCGGGCGGCGGGCCTCCCGCCGATCGTCATGGTTCGCCCCTGCGGGCGCAAGGCGGTGGCCGGACGGTCGCCGGACGGGTGATCCCGCGGGTGACCGGTGCCTCGGACCCCTCCCGGGCCCGGTGGCGCGGGGTACCGTGCCACGACAGCCCCGCCCCGGCACCCGCCCGCCCCGGGTGCCCCGTCACACCCGGATCGCCCGGAACGAGCCGCCATGTCCGCACCCCCGCCGCCCCGGGACCTGCCGGTCGCCCGCCGGGCCGGAGACCCGACGCTGGGCCTGATCCGGCGCGTGCTGCTGGTGTGCCTGCTGGTGGGTGCGGTGTCGGTGGGCGCGGTCGCGGTGCTGCGCCGGGACGACGTGCTGCTGCGGGTGACGTCCCCGGTGCTGCTGGTCGTCGTCCTGCTGTTCGCCTGGCTGGTGCTGCGGCGTCCGGCGGCGACCGTGCCGGTGTCCCGGGTGGTGCTGACGGGGCTGGACGTGCTGTGGCTGGCGACGCTGGGCAGCCGGCTGGGCACCGCGGCCGGCGGCGGCTGGGACGCGCTGTTCCCGACGACGTTCATGGGCCTCGCGCTGTTCGTGGTGATCGGGTACCTGGTGTTCCCGACCCGGTTCGCGGCGCTGCACGCGGGCGCCGTGGTCCTGGCGACGCTCGGGGTGGGCTGGGCCGGGCTCGCGCTCGGCCCGTCCGGCCCCGCGACCCGCCAGCACGCGGTCGACCTGGCCCGGTACGCGGTGTACCTGGCGGTGCTCGCGGCGATGGTCTGGGTGCTGTCGCGCACCAAGGAGCACGCGGCCCGCGCGTTCCAGGTGGCGGAGCGCGCGAGCGCCGAGGCGGCGTCGATGCGCGAGATGGCCTACCGCGACCCGCTCACCGGCGCGGCGAACCGCCGCCGGCTGGAGGACGAGCTCGCCTACCAGGCGCGGGTCGTCGGCTCCGGCCTCGACGTCGCCCTGGTGTACCTCGACCTGGACCGGTTCAAGGCGGTGAACGACGTGCATGGCCACACGGTCGGGGACCGCGTGCTGGTGGCGGTCGCGCGGGCGCTGGAGCAGCACGTGCGGTCGGGCGACCTCGTGGCGCGGCTCGGCGGCGAGGAGTTCCTGGTGGTCGCCCCGGGGACGGGCGCCGGCGACGCCCGGGTGCTCGCCGAGCGGCTGCGCACCGCGGTCCCCGGTGCGGTGCGCGCGCAGGCGCCCGTCGACGTGACGGCGAGCCTCGGGGTGACGGCGCTGCGCGCGGGGGAGGAGCCGGCGGCGGCGATCGGGCGGGTGGACGCGCTGATGTACCGGGCGAAGCGGGCGGGCCGGGACCGGGTGGCGGTCGACGGCGACCCGGAACCGGCCGGGTCCGCGCCCCCCGACCCGGCCGACGTCCAGCCCGTCCCCAGGAATCCGGGGCAGGATGGGGGGTCGACCCACCCGCGCCGAGCCGACCCGCTCGGCGGGCAGCCGCACTGAAACGGAGACCCCCGCATGGCCTACGCGATCGGCGTCGTGGTGCTCGTCGTGGGCATCCTCGTGTCCATCGCGCTGCACGAGGTCGGCCACATGGTGCCCGCCAAGAAGTTCGGCGTGCGCGTGAGCCAGTACATGGTCGGCTTCGGCCCGACCCTGTGGTCCCGCACGAAGGGCGAGACCGAGTACGGGGTCAAGGCCGTCCCGCTGGGCGGCTACGTCCGGCTGATCGGCATGTACCCGACGCCCGACGCGGTCGGGAACCCGCCGGTGCGCGGGTTCTTCAGCCGGATCGCCGCGGACGCCCGCGAGGCGAGCGCCGAGGAGATCCGCCCGGGGGAGGACCACCGGGCCTTCTACCGGCTGTCGACGCCCAAGAAGCTGGTCGTCATGCTCGGCGGACCGGTGATGAACCTGCTCATCGCGGTCGTGCTGCTGGCCGTCGTGCTCGTCGGCATCGGCGTGCAGGGCGCGAGCACGACCCTGTCGTCGGTGAGCCAGTGCGTGCTGCCGGCGGACTCCACGGCCACCGAGTGCGCCGCCGACGACCCGGCCGCCCCGGGCGCGGAGGCCGGCCTGCGACCGGGCGACACCGTGGTGTCGTACGACGGCGTGGCGATCACCTCCTGGGACCAGCTCAGCGGGCTGATCCGCGGCACGGGCGCGGAGCCGGTGCCGGTCGTGGTGGAGCGGGACGGCGAGCGCGTCGAGCTGACGGTGACGCCCGTGGTCGCCGAGCGTCCCGTGACCGACGACGCCGGGCAGGTCGTCCTCGACGACGCGGGCGACCCGGTGACCCGCGAGGTCGGGTTCCTCGGCGTCAGCCCCGGCACCGAGCTGCAGCGCCAGCCGCTGTCCGAGGTGGTGACGCTGACCGGCGACGCGGTGGTGCAGACGATGAAGGCCGTCGTCACCCTGCCGGCGAACCTGGTGGGCATCGCCGAGAGCGCCTTCGGCGACGGGGAGCGCAGCGCCGAGGGCGTGCTCGGCCCGGTGGGCGTGGCCCGGCTGGCCGGCGAGGTGGCCTCCTCGGACGCGACGGGCGTCGGGGTCGCGGAGCGGGTGTCCGGCATGCTCAGCCTGCTCGCGTCGCTGAACATCGCGCTGTTCGTGTTCAACCTGATCCCGCTGGTGCCGCTGGACGGCGGGCACGTCGCGGCGGCGCTCTGGGAGGGCCTGAAGCGCCAGGTCGCGCGGCTGCGGAAGCTGCCCCGCCCGCGGCCCGCGGACGCGGCCAGGCTGCAGCCGGTGGCGCTCGCGGTGTTCGTCGTGCTCGGCGGGATGGGTCTGCTGCTGGCCTACGCGGACATCGTCGCGCCCGTCACGTTCGGCTGAGCCGCGCCGCTCGGGCGCGCAGCGGTCGTCCGGTGCGATGATGACCCGGTGAGCACCCCCATCAGCCTGGGCATGCCGGAGGCTCCTCCGCCGGTGCTGGCCCCCCGCCGGCCGACCCGGAAGATCCGCGTGGGCAAGGTCGAGGTCGGGGGCGACGCGCCGGTCAGCGTGCAGTCGATGACCACGACGCTGACCTCCGACGTCAACGCGACGCTGCAGCAGATCGCCGAGCTGACCGCCGCGGGCTGCGACATCGTCCGCGTCGCCGTCCCCACCCAGGACGACGCGGACGCGCTGCCCGCCATCGCGCGCAAGTCGCAGATCCCGGTCATCGCCGACATCCACTTCCAGCCCCGGTACGTGTTCGCCGCGATCGACGCGGGGTGCGCCGCGGTCCGCGTCAACCCCGGCAACATCCGGAAGTTCGACGACCAGGTCAAGGAGATCGCCCGCGCCGCGTCCGACGCCGGGGTCTCGCTGCGGATCGGCGTCAACGCCGGCTCGCTCGACCCGCGGCTGCTCGCCAGGTACGGCAGGGCCACGCCGGAGGCGCTGGTCGAGTCGGCCGTCTGGGAGGCGTCGCTGTTCGAGGAGCACGGCTTCCACGACTTCAAGATCTCGGTCAAGCACAACGACCCCGTCGTGATGGTGCGCGCCTACGAGCTGCTGTCCGAGCGCGGCGACTGGCCCCTGCACCTCGGCGTGACCGAGGCCGGCCCGGCGTTCCAGGGCACGATCAAGTCGGCGACCGCGTTCGGCGCGCTGCTGAGCAAGGGCATCGGCGACACGATCCGGGTGTCGCTCTCGGCCCCGCCGGTCGAGGAGGTCAAGGTCGGCATCAGCATCCTGCAGTCCCTGAACCTCCGGCCGCGCAAGCTCGAGATCGTGTCCTGCCCCTCCTGCGGGCGCGCGCAGGTCGACGTGTACTCCCTGGCCGAGCGGGTCACCGCCGGGCTCGAGGGCCTGGAGGTACCCCTGCGGGTGGCCGTGATGGGCTGCGTCGTCAACGGTCCGGGGGAGGCCCGGGAGGCCGACCTCGGCGTGGCGTCCGGCAACGGCAAGGGGCAGATCTTCGTCCGCGGCGAGGTGGTGCGCACGGTGCCCGAGTCGGCGATCGTCGAGACGCTGATCGACGAGGCGATGCGGATCGCCGAGGGCATGACGCCCGCCGAGGACGGCGCCGGCGGCCCCGTGGTGACGGTGGGCTGACGCCGGTGCGGGGGCTCTGGGAGGACCTGGCGGCGGGGCGGCCACCGGCCGGCACGGGCGGCGCCCGGGTGCTGTCCGACGCCGACCTGCCGCGCGCCCTCGCGCTGTGCGCGCAGGACCCGGTCGCCGCGGTGCTCGCCACCACCCGGCTGGAGCAGGCGGCGGCCGTCGGGCTGCGGCGCGCCGGCGGGCAGCTGTGGGGCTACGAGGTCGACGGGACGCTGGTCGCGCTGGCGTGGGCCGGTGCGAACCTCGTCCCGGTCGCGCCGGACGGCCCGGAGCGCGCGGCGGCGCTGGACGCGTTCGCGGCGATGGGCCGGGCGCAGGGGCGGCGCTGCTCGTCGGTCGTGGGCGACGCCGACGCGGTGCTGCCGCTGTGGGAGCGCCTGGCGCCCGCGTGGGGCGCCGTGCGGGAGGTGCGCGCCGAGCAGCCCTCCATGGTGATCGACGGCGACCCCGCCGTCGGCCCCGACCCGGCGGTCCGCAGGTCGGTGCCCGAGGAGTACGACCTGGTGCTGCCGGCCTGCGTGCGCATGTTCACCGAGGAGGTCGGCTACTCGCCGATCGGCGGGACCGGCGGGGCGTACGAGGCGCGGGTGCGTTCGCTGGTCCGCGAGGGCCGGTCGTTCGTCCGGATCGACCCCGGCGACGACGGGTCGCCCCAGGTGGTCTTCAAGGCCGAGCTGGGCGCCGTCGCCGGCGGCGTCGCGCAGGTGCAGGGCGTCTGGGTCGAGCCGACGCGCCGCGGCGAGCGGCTGTCCGAGGCCGGGATGGCGGCGGTCGTCGCCCTCACCCGGCGCGACGTGGCGCCGACGGTGTCGCTGTACGCGAACCACTACAACGAGCGGGCGCTCGCGGCCTACCGCGCGGTGGGCTTCCGACGGGTCGGGACGTACGCGACGGTGCTGTTCTAGGCGCCGGCGGTCGCGCCGGCGGTCGCCCCGGCCGCGTCCGTCAGCGGCTGGTCCGCCGCGATGCGGTCCCACAGGTCCTGCGCCTGCGACGTCCACACCACCCGGTCGCGGTCCTGGGGCGCCTCGGCGACGGGCACGGTCACCGGCTGCAGCGTCGCCGGGTCGACGTCGCGCAGGGTGAGGGCCAGGCCGGCCAGGTCCCGGACGTCCGCCAGGCCCTCGCTGATCGACAGCGAGCGGGTGACGGAGGTCAGCACGGGCATCAGGGTGCCCGGGTCGGTGAGCAGCCCCGCACCCTGCACCTGGGCGGCGAGCGCGTCGACGAGCTGCTGCTGCCGCTCGATCCGCGCGAGGTCGGATCCCATCTCCAGGCCGTTGCCGGTGCCGGTGCGGGCCCGGAGGAACTGCAGCGCGGTGGTACCGTCGAAGGTCTGCGGGCCGGCGGGGACGTGCAGCCCCGCCTTGGGGGAGTCCATCGCCTCGGGCAGGTCCATCGGCACGCCGCCCAGGGCGTCGATGACGTCCCGGACGCCGTCCATCTTCACGACGATGCTCTCGTCGGTGCGCAGGCCGCTGGCCTGCTCGAACGTGCGCCGGGTGCACGCGGCCGCGGCGGCGAGGTTGCCGGTGCCGCCGGCGCCGATCGAGAACGCCTCGTTGAACATCTCGTCGGAGCGCGGCTCGGTGGTGCTGCCGTCCTCGAGGGTGCACGACGGGATGTCGACGAGCGAGTCGCGCGGCACCGAGACGACGTCGACCCGGCTGCGGTCGGCGGACAGGTGCACGAGCATCGTCGTGTCGGACCGCATGCCGTCCACCTCCCCGGCCAGGTCGGCGTTCTCGCCGTCGCGGACGTCGGTGCCCATCACCAGGATGTTGAGCGGCCGCCCGGCGTAGCCGTCGGCGGGGGCCTCCTCGGGCGCCGCGGGCCGGTCGTCGCCGAGGAACTGGTCGACGTCGGCGGCGTCGATGCCGCCCTGCACCTGCGCGTAGAGCGCCACGGCGCCGGAGGTGCCGCCGAGCGCGAGGACGCCGACGGTCGCGGCGGCCACGCGGGCGACGCGGCGGCCGGTGCCCCCGCGGGCGGGGCGGACGTGCCGGGCGGGCCGCTGCACGGCGCGGCTGTGCCGGACGGCGCGGTCGCCGCTGCTGGTGGTCTCGGGCATGGCACCACGCTAGGGAGGACAGCGCGGGGGGCGCTCGGCGAGGGCGGAGAGTCCTCGGAGGGATCCTGTGCGCGAGGTGTGAAGCCCGGGGCCCCGCGGGCTCGTCCTCAGCGCAGCAGCCGGGACATCCGCCGGTCGGCGAGCGGCTTGCCACCCGTCTGGCAGGTCGGGCAGTACTGCAGGGACGAGTCCGCGAACGACACCTCGTGCACCGTGTCGCCGCAGGGCACCCCGTCCCAGCCCGGGCACGGCTCGCCGGTGCGGCCGTGCACGCGCATGCCGCGGCGCTTGGCGTCCTTCAGCTCGGCGGCGGGCCGGCCGGCGGCGGTGGCGACGGCCTCGCGCAGCACGCCGACGGTCGCCGCGTGGAGCCGGGCCACGGCGTCCGCGTCGAACGACCGGGTCAGCGCGAACGGGCTGGTGCGGGCGACGAGCAGGATCTCGTCCGAGTAGGCGTTGCCGATGCCGGCGATCGTGCCCTGGTCGCGCAGCAGGCCCTTGATCTGCTGGTTGCGCGCCGCCATGAGCGCGCCGAGCCGCTCCGGGGTGAACTCCTCGGACAGCGGCTCGACCCCGAGCGTCGCGATCTGCGGCACGTCGGCCGGGTCGGCCACGACGTGCACCGCGAGCCGCTTGCGCGTGCCCGCCTCGGTGAGGTCGAAGCCCGAGCCGTCGTCCAGCCGGACCCGCAGGGCGAGCGGCGACTTCCCCGGCCGCACCGGGGTCGCGGGCAGCTGCTCGGACCAGCGCAGCCAGCCCGCGCGCGCCAGGTGGAACACGAGGTGCAGCGGGTCGCCCGTCCCGCCGCCCGCGGCCGGCGGCGCGACGCCCAGGTCCAGCCACTTGCCGTGCCGGCCCGCGGACACGACGGTGCCACCGGTCAGGTCGGTGGGCGCGGGGCGGAACGTCTTCAGGGCGCTGATGGCCCCGACCTCGACCCCCGCGACGGTGCGTCCCACGGCGCGCTCACGCAGGAAGGCGGCCAGCGACTCGACCTCGGGCAGCTCGGGCATGCCCCCATGGTGGCCCAGGCGTCCGACACCTGGCACGCCCACTAGGCTGCGGCCCATGCTGCTACGCCTGTCCACGCTCTTCGTCCGCACCCTGCGCGAGGACCCGGCCGACGCGGAGGTGGCCAGCCACAAGCTGCTCGTCCGCGCCGGCTACATCCGCCGCGCCGCCCCCGGCATCTACACCTGGCTGCCGCTGGGTCTGCGGGTGCTGGGCAAGGTCGAGCAGGTCGTGCGCGAGGAGATGGCCGCCGCCGGCGCCCAGGAGGTGCACTTCCCGGCGCTGCTGCCGCGCGAGCCGTACGAGGCGACCGGGCGGTGGACCGAGTACGGGCCCAACCTGTTCCGGCTGCAGGACCGCCGGGAGAACGACTACCTGCTCGCGCCGACGCACGAGGAGATGTTCACGCTCCTGGTCAAGGACCTGTACTCGTCGTACAAGGACCTGCCGCTCACGCTGTTCCAGATCCAGACCAAGTACCGCGACGAGGCCCGCCCGCGCGCCGGCCTGATCCGCGGCCGCGAGTTCATCATGAAGGACGCCTACTCGTTCGACGTGGACGACGCGGGGCTGGAGGCGTCGTACGCCGCGCAGCGCGCCGCGTACCAGCGGGTGTTCGAGCGCCTGGGCCTGGAGTACGTGATCGTGGCGGCGACGTCCGGCGCGATGGGCGGCTCGCGGTCGGAGGAGTTCCTCAACCCGACCGCGATCGGCGAGGACACCTTCGTGCGCTCGCCGGGCGGCTACGCGGCCAACGTCGAGGCCGTCACGACCCCGGCCCCGCCGGCGTTGCCCTACGACGACGCCCCGGCCGCCCACGTCGAGGACACCCCGGACACCCCGACGATCGACTCGCTCGTCGCGGTCGCGAACGAGCGGTTCGCCCGTCCGGACCGCGCGTGGACCGCCGCCGACACGCTGAAGAACGTCGTGCTGGCGCTCGTCCAGCCGACCGGGGTCCGCGAGCTGCTGGTCGTCGGGCTGCCCGGCGACCGCGAGGTGGACCTCAAGCGCCTGGAGGCCGCCGTGGCCCCGGCCGAGGTCGAGCCGGCCGTCGAGGCCGACTTCGCCGCGCACCCCGAGCTGGTCAAGGGCTACATCGGCCCGCTCGCGCTCGGCCCGAACCGCGAGGGCCTGGCCGCCGACGCCGAGGGCCGCACCGCCGTCCGGTACCTGCTCGACCCGCGCGTGGTCGAGGGCACCCGGTGGATCACCGGCGCCGACCAGCCCGGCAAGCACGTGTTCGACCTCGTGGCCGGCCGCGACTTCACCGCGGACGGCACCGTCGAGGCCGCCGAGGTGCGCGCCGGCGACGAGGCCCCCGACGGCTCCGGCCCGCTGGAGCTCGCGCGCGGCATCGAGATCGGCCACATCTTCCAGCTGGGCCGCAAGTACGCGCAGGCGCTCGGCCTGACCGTGCTCGACCAGAACGGCAAGTCCCAGGTCGTCACGATGGGCTCGTACGGCATCGGCGTGTCCCGGGTGCTCGCGGCGCTGGCGGAGGCGAACCACGACGACCGCGGCCTGGCCTGGCCCGCCGGCGTGGCGCCCGCGCACGTGCAGATCGTCGCGACCGGCAAGGACGCGGCGGTGTTCGAGGCCGCCGAGTCCCTGGCGCAGACCCTGGACGCGCGCGGCATCGAGGTGCTGTACGACGACCGGTTCAAGGTCTCGCCCGGCGTGAAGTTCGCCGACGCCGAGCTGCTGGGCGTCCCGCTGACCGTCGTCGTGGGCCGCGGGCTCGCGGACGGCCTGGTCGAGGTGCGGCCGCGCGTGGTCGTCGAGGGCGGCCCGCAGGCGGAGCAGGTGCCGGTCGCCGAGGCGGCGGACCGCGTGGCGGAGCTGGTGGACGCGCTCCTGGCGCGCTGACGCACGCCGCGACGGCCCCGTCCGCGCAGGCCGCGCCGAGACTGCACATCGTGTGGGGTTCGCAGGGGTTGAACACCGCAACTGATGCGATCTCGGCGGGCGGTCGGCTCGCGGCGGGCGGTCAGCTCTCGGCGGGCGTCGGGGTGGGGGTCGGGGTCGACGTCGGGGCCGGGAGGCCCGGGAGGGCCGTCGGGGTCGCGCCCCACGCCAGGGACTCGACCGCGGAGGTCCGCAGGCCGTCGACGGCGGCGGTGCGGTCGGCGGTCGCCGCGCCGGTGTCGAGCACGGCGTCGGCGTGCACCGCGGCGAGGTCGGTCAGCAGCCCGGCCGCGAACGACCGGACGCCCTCGGCCGACGACAGGTCGCCGTCCAGCTCGTAGGCCACCCGGCGCGGGTCCTCGGCGGTGCCGGCGACGCCGACGGCCTCGGCCCAGGCGGACGCGGCGGCGCGGTGCGCGGCGGCGGCGGTGCGGGCGCGGGCGCGCGCGTCGTCGGAGAGCCGGGCGGCGGCCACCTCGAACCCGTAGCCCGCCTGGTCCTCGGCGAGCACCAGGGCCAGGGCGTCGGCACGGTCGAGGTCGGTGCCCACCGCGTCCGCCGGTCCGGTGCCGGTGGGCGTGGG
>NZ_SZYE01000148.1 GCF_005239125.1 Cellulomonas hominis
GCGAGCGTCCCGACCCCGCCCCCGGCGCCGAGGACCAGCACCCGCGACCCGGCCCGCACCCGGCCGGCCCGCAGCGCGTGCAGGGCGGTCGTGCCGCTGGTCGGGACCGCCGCCGCGGTGGTGGACGGCACGTGGGCGGGCAGAGTCGCGAGCCGCCGGGCCCGCGTCACGGCGACCTCGGCGAAGGCGGCCCGGCCGCAGCCGAGCACCCGGTCGCCCGGCCGCAGGTCCGCCACGTCCGGCCCGACCGCCGACACGGTGCCCGCGAGGTCCAGGCCCAGGCCGGGCTCCCGCGGTGCGCGCAGCCCGGTGACCAGCCGCATCACGGACGGCAGGCCGGTGACGAGGTGCCAGTCGCCCATCGCGACGCCCGCCGCCGCCACCCGCACGTGCACCTCGTCGCCCGTCGGCGGCGGCAGCTCGCGCTCCGTCACCCGCAGCGCGTCGGGCCCGGCGTACCGGTCCCGCACGACGGCCCGCACCGTCGTGCCCGTCGTCGTCCTCGTCGTGCTCATGGCCGTCCCCCGTCCGGTTCGTACGCGAACACCTCGTCGATGGACCGCCCGAGCGCGCGGGCGATCTGGAAGGCCAGCTCGAGCGAGGGGGAGTACCGCCCCTGCTCGACGGCGATGACGGTCTGCCGGGTCACGCCCAGAACCTCCGCGAGCTGCGCCTGGGTGAGCCCGCGCTCCGTGCGCAGCGCGCGGATCCGGTTGGTCACCGCGGTCGGCCTCACCACGGGCCGGCGCCCCGGCGGAACGCGACGACCCGCGCGACGGCGGACAGCACCGCCGACAGCACGAAGCCGAGGTACAGCGCGTTGGCGATCCAGAAGTGGTCCGCCTCCAGCAGCGCCAGCACCAGGCCGGTCACGCCGCCGAGCACGAGGAACGCCTGGCCCACGTGCTCGCCCATCCGCTCGATGTCGCGCTCCCGCTCGTCCCGCACCCCGCGGTCCCGCGACGTGGCGCCCAGCACGATCCCCGCGACGATCCCCGCGAGCACCGCCGCGCCGATCGAGGCGAGCATCGGGCCGGCGTAGGCGACGTCGGCGATCCCGCCGGCCGCCCGGGACAGCACCACCGCGACGTACGCGGCGTACCCGAGCACGGCGATGACGCCGAACGCCCAGGTGTTCTTCTCCTGGTAGGACATGGCCCGCTCCGTCCGGCCGAGGGATGTCAAAGATGTTTGACATCACCGACGGTAGGGCCGTGCGGCGCGCGATGTCAAACATCTTTGACATCGCCCGACGTCACGGTTGCGTCTCGGCGCGCGGCAGAGCCTTGACAGCAATTCATCCAGACGTTGTAGTTATCGAGTCCGGGGCAGCGCCGCCCGGGGCCGTGCACGTGGAGCAAAGGAGCATCCATGCGTCTGCAGAAGTCCGCCCTCGCGTCCGGGGCCGTCCTCGCCCTCGGTCTCACCGCCGCGTGCAGCGGCGGTGGCGGCGACAGCACCGCCGACGACTCGACGATCACCGTCGCCTACCAGAAGACCGCGCAGTTCGTGCAGCTCGACGACCTGCTGCAGAAGGCCAAGTCCGAGTACGAGGCCGCGAACGAGGGCATGACCGTCGACCTCGTGCCGATCGAGGCCGAGCAGGACCAGTACTTCACCAAGCTCGCCCTGATGAACGGGTCGGCGGACACCGCGCCCGACGTCATCTACGAGGACACCTTCCAGATCCGCTCGGACGCCGCGGCGGGCTACCTGCAGCCGATCGACGAGTACGTCGAGGCGTGGGAGGACTGGGACCAGTTCCCGGACACCGCCCGGCAGGCCGGCCTCGGTGACGACGGGAAGGTCTACGGCGTCTCGATGGGCACCGACACCCGCGGGCTCTACTACAACAAGGACCTGTTCGCGCAGGCCGGCCTCCCGACGGACTGGCAGCCGGAGAGCTGGGACGACATCCTCTCCGCCGCCCGCACGATCAAGGAGAAGCTGCCCGACGTCACCCCGATCAACGTGTACGCCGGCAAGGCCGCGGGCGAGGCCACGACGATGCAGGGCTTCGAGATGCTGCTCTACGGCACCGACGACGAGCTCTACGACGCCGACACCCAGAAGTGGATCACCGGCTCGCAGGGCTTCACCGACTCGCTGGCGTTCCTCGAGACGATCTACGGCGAGGGCCTCGCGCCGTCGCTGGACATCGCGCTCGACGCGTCGGTCGGCGCCCGCGTCGCCACCGAGCTGCTGCCGCAGGGCAAGCTCGCGATGGCGGTCGACGGCTCGTGGCTGCCCGGCGGCTGGATCACCGGCGACAACGCCTGGCCCGAGTGGGAGGACACCCTGGGCATGGCGGCGATGCCGACCCAGGACGGGCAGGACCCGGGGTTCACGTCGATGTCCGGCGGCTGGACCCTCGCGGTCGGCGCGCACGCCGGCGACCCGCAGGCGGCGTTCGACTTCATCGCCACGGCGCTGAACAAGGAGAACTCGCTCAAGTACGACACCGAGAACAGCCAGATCGCGGTGCGCACCGACGTCGCGGAGGACCCGGAGTACCTGGGCTTCAACCCGTCGTTCGAGTTCTTCAGCTCGCTGGTCGACTACACGCACTTCCGCCCGGCGACCCCCGACTACTCGCAGATCTCGTCCAACATCCAGGTCGCGGCGGAGTCCGTGGCGACCGGGCAGGCGACGGCCGAGGAGGCGGCGGCCACCTACGACGAGGGGCTCGTGTCCATCGTGGGCGACGACGCGACGCAGGCCGCCGGCTGATGACGGCCGCCACGCTGGACCGGCCGGACCGCGCTGCGGCTGCTGCCGCTGCTGCCCGCGGTCGCGCTCATGCTGGTGTTCCTGGCCGGTCCGGTGCTGTGGTCGTTCTACGGCTCGCTGACCAACCAGGCGCTGACCGGCTACAAGGCGGCGAACCCGGAGTTCGTGGGCCTGGACAACTACGCCGAGCTGCTCACCGACGACGGCTTCTGGAAGGCCGTCGTCCTGACGGTGGTGTTCGTCGGGGCGTCGGCCGTGATCGGGCAGAACGTGCTCGGCATGGCGCTCGCGCTGCTGCTCCGGGCCGCCGCGAAGCCGCTGCGCGCCGTGGTGTCGGCGCTGGTCGTCGTGGCGTGGGTGCTGCCGGAGATCGTCGCGGCGTTCGCGCTGTACGCGTTCTTCTCCACCGACGGCACGCTCAACCAGGTGCTCGCCTGGTTCGGGCTCGAGGGCCCGACCTGGCTCATCTCGGTGCCCATGCTCGCGGTGATCCTGGCGAACATCTGGCGCGGGACCGCGTTCTCGATGATGGTCTACGGCGCCGCGCTGTCCGAGGTCCCGCCCGACGTCACGGAGGCCGCCGCGATCGACGGCGCCACCGGCCCGCAGCGGTTCTTCCGGATCACGCTGCCGATGATCCGCCGGTCGATCTCGACCAACCTCATGCTGACGACCCTGCAGACCCTCGCGGTGTTCACCCTGATCTGGGTGATGACCGGCGGCGGACCGGGCACCGACTCCTCGACGCTGCCCGTGCTGGCCTACCAGGAGGCGTTCAAGTTCGCGCAGGTCGGCTACGGCACGGCGATCGCGACGGTGACGCTGCTGGTCGGCGCCGTGTTCTCGATCGTGTACATCCGCGTGCTCAAGCCGGAGGTGGACTGATGGCCTCGCTCACCGCCCCCACCGCCCCGGTCGCGTCGGCGGCCCGACGGCGGGGCAACCGCCCCGTGCCGTCCGTGGCGTCGCCCCGGCGCCGCACCGGCAGGCTCCTGGTCACGCTCGCCCTGGTGCTGGTCGGCGTCGCGTTCCTGGTGCCGCTCGCGTGGATCGTCCTGGCGTCGCTCGACCCCGCGGCGACCGTGTCGGTGAAGCTGCCCGAGTCGATCACCACCGACAACTTCACCGAGATCCTCACCTGGGAGGCCACCTTCCGGCCGCTGTGGAACTCGCTGGTGCTGTCCCTCGGCACCGGCGTCCTCACGGTGCTGGCGTCGGTGCTCGCGGCCTACCCGCTGTCGCGCTACCAGATGCGGTTCCGCAAGCCGTTCCTCTACTCGATCCTGTTCGGCACCTGCCTGCCGATCACCGCGATGATGGTCCCGGTCTACGCGCTGTTCGTGTACCTGGGGCTGCTCGACTCCGTGCCGGGGACGATCTTCTTCCTGGCGGCGACGTCGCTGCCGATGGCGATCTGGATGACCAAGAACTTCATGGACTCCGTCCCGGTGTCCCTGGAGGAGGCCGCCTGGGTGGACGGCGCCGGGTCCATGACCGCGCTGCGCCGGATCGTCGTCCCGCTGATGCGCCAGGGCATCGCGGTGGTGTTCATCTTCGTGTTCACGCAGGCCTGGGGGAACTTCTTCGTCCCGTTCGTCCTGCTGTTCTCGCCCGACAACCAGCCCGCGGCCGTCGCCATCTACAGCTTCTTCGGCACCTACGGGACGGTCGCGTACGGCCGGCTCGCGGCGTTCTCGATCCTCTACTCGGTCCCCGTGCTCGTGCTGTACCTGCTGGTGCAGCGGTTCTCCGGGGGCTCGTTCGCCATGTCCGGGGCCGTCAAGGGCTGACCCGCCGCCCCACCACCCGCACCCCCTCGACCCCGATCACCGCACGCCGTCAGGAAGGTCCACCATGCCCGTCGAGCACTCCGCCGCCGTCGTCCAGCGCGTCCAGCGGTTCCTGCACGAGCGGCTCGCCCCGGCGGTCGTCGCCGGCCGCGCGCCGCTCGACGTCACCGCCTGGACGGCACCGGGGGAGCCGGTCCCGTTCGATACGGCGGTCGCGCAGGAGTACGCCGCGGCGCCGCCCGGGACGCCGTGGGGCGCGCCGTGGAGCACGACGTGGTTCCGGATGACCGGCGACGTGCCGGCGGGCTGGCTCGGCTCCGCGGAGGTGCGCGACGGGCGGCACGCCGTCGAGCTCGCGATCGACCTCGGGTTCACCACCACCCAGCCCGGGTTCCAGGCGGAGGGCCTCGTGCTGCGGGGGGACGGCGTCGCGGTCAAGGGGCTGTCGCCCCGGAACCAGGCCGTGCCGTGGGCCGAGCCGCGGGTGGACGTGTACGTCGAGGCCGCCGGCAACCCGGACGTCGGCAGCAGCACCTGGTACGGGCCGACCCCCCTGGGTGACCCCCTGACGGCCGGCACCGACCCGCTGTACGCGCTGCGCTCGGCGGAGGTCGTGCTCCGGGACGTCGAGGTCTGGGAGCTGTGGCAGGACCTGCTCGCCGTGCTGGGGCTGGTCGAGGTCGTCGACCCCGCGTCGACCCGGTACGCCCGGGCCGTGCGCGCGCTGGACCTGGTCGTCGACGCGGTGGACCCGTCCGACGTCGCCGGCACCGCCGCGGCGGGGCGCGCGGTGCTGCGCCCGGTTCTCGACGTGCCGGCCGCGCCCGGCGGGCACCGGGTGCTCGCCACCGGGCACGCGCACATCGACTCCGCCTGGCTGTGGCCGGCCCGGGAGACGGTGCGGAAGTGCTCGCGGACCTTCGCCAGCGTCGTCGCGCTGATGGACGAGCGGCCGGACTTCGTGTTCGCGTGCTCGTCGGCGCAGCAGTACGCCTGGGTGGCCGAGCGGCACCCGGAGCTGTTCGAGCGGATCCGCGCGAAGGTGGCCGCCGGCCAGTTCGTGCCGGTCGGCGGCATGTGGGTCGAGTCGGACACCAACATGCCCGGCGGCGAGGCGCTGGCGCGGCAGATGGTCGAGGGCAAGCGCTACTTCCTCGACGAGCTCGGCGTCGAGACCCAGGACGTGTGGCTGCCGGACTCGTTCGGCTACACCGGCGCGCTGCCGCAGATCGTCCGCGCCGCGGGGTCGCGGTGGTTCCTGTCCCAGAAGCTGTCCTGGAACGACACCAACCGGATGCCGCACCACACCTTCCACTGGGAGGGCATCGACGGCTCCCGGGTGCTCGCGCACTTCCCGCCGGTCGACACGTACAACTCCGACCTGTCGCCGAAGGAGCTCGCGCACGCCGAGCGGAACTTCGCGGACAAGGACGTGGCGACCGGGTCGCTGGTGCCGTTCGGCTGGGGCGACGGCGGCGGCGGCCCCACGCGCGAGATGCTCGCCGCGGCCGACCGGGCGCGGTCCCTCGGCGGGCTGCCCGAGGTGGAGCTCGGGTCGCCGAACACCTTCTTCGAGCGCGCCGAGGCCGAGCTGGCCGACGCGGGGCCGGGCTCGCCCGCCGTGTGGTCGGGCGAGATGTACCTGGAGTACCACCGCGGCACGTACACCTCCCAGGCGCGGACCAAGCGCGGCAACCGGCGCAGCGAGCACCTGCTGCGCGAGGCGGAGCTGTGGGCGGCGACCGCGTCGGTCCGGACCGGCGCGGTGTACCCGGCCGAGGAGCTGCGGGCGCTGTGGCGGGTGGTGCTGCTGCACCAGTTCCACGACATCCTCCCGGGGTCGTCGATCGGCTGGGTGTACCGGCAGGCGGAGGAGGCGTACGCCGACGTCGAGGCCCGGGCGACCGCGGTGATCGACGCGGCGCTCGCGGCCCTGGTCGGCGACGGGGACGCGACCGTGCGGCTGAACGCGGCGCCGCACGCGCGCGACGGCGTGCCGGCGCTCGGCGGGGCGGTCACGACGGACGACGGCGCGGGGCCGGCCGGGACGGTCGAGGTGCTGCGCGAGGGCGACGCGCTGCGGGTGCGGACCGACGCGCTCGACGTGCGGCTCACGCCCGGCGGGCAGCTCGCGTCCGTGCGCGACCTGGCCGCCGACCGGGAGGCGGTCGCGCCCGGGCACCTGGCGAACCTGCTCCAGGTGCACCGGGACGTGCCGCGGCAGTGGGACGCGTGGGACATCGACGCCGAGTACCGGCGCACCGTGGAGGACCTGCTCGACGCCGACGCGCTGGAGGTGGTGGCCGAGAAGCCCGACCGCGCCGTGGTCCGCACCTCGCGCACCGTCGGCGACTCGACGATCGTCCAGGAGCTGACCTTCCGGCCCGGCACGCGCGCGGTCGAGATCGTCACCGAGGTCGACTGGCACGAGCGGCAGCGGCTGCTCAAGCTCGCGTTCGGGCTCGACGTGCACGCCGACCGGTCCGCCGCCGAGACCCAGTTCGGCCACGTGCACCGGCCGACGCACACGAACACGTCCTGGGACGAGGCGCGGTACGAGATCTGCGCGCACCGCTGGCTGCACGTCGGCGAGAGCGGCTACGGGGTGTCGGTCGCGAACGACGCGACCTACGGCCACGACGTCACCCGGGCGGTCGGCGACGACGGCGGGACGGCCACCGTGGTGCGGCAGTCGCTGCTGCGGGCCCCGCTGTTCCCGGACCCCGAGGCCGACCAGGGGCGGCACCGGTTCCTGTCGGTGCTGCACGTCGGCGCCGGCATCCCCGAGGCGGTGGTCGACGGGTACCGGGCGAACCTGCCGGTCCGCGAGGTCCGCGGGGGCCGGGGCGTCGCGCCGCTGGTGACCGTCGACGGACCGGGGGCGGTCGTCGAGGCGGTCAAGCTCGCGGACGACGGGTCGGGCGACGTCGTCGTGCGGCTGTACGAGGCGCACGGCGGGCGGGCGCGGGCGACCGTGACCGCCGGGTTCGACGCCACCGGGGTGGCCGAGGTGGACCTGCTGGAGCGCGAGGTCCCGGCGCGGGCCGTCGTGCCGGCGACCGCGGCGGACGGGACCGCTGGGGCGGCCGGGGCGGCGGGCGCGGCGGTCGCGCTCGACCTCCGGCCGTTCCAGCTCGTCACCCTCCGCTTCCGTCGGGCCTGACCCCGCGCGGGATCGGCGGGCGAGGGGGCCGGCCCGGACGCACAGGTCCGGTCCAGGTCACGCCCAGGGGGTCGGCAGGTCGGGGCGGGAGCGTCGGCGCTGGTGGGCGCGGTGCCGCGGGTGCGGTGGCGCGCCCGCCGGCGCCCGACCCCCCCCCACAGGAAGCGACCCATGAGCTCACGACCCCCGGCCCAGGAGAAGCTGCCGAAGAAGGACCGCAAGGCGCTCGCCCGCGAGCTCGCCCGCCTCGAGCGGGAGCGCCAGGCGCAGCGCCGGCGCCGCAACCGGCGCCTCGGCTGGGCGGGCGCGGGGACCGCCGTCGTCGCGGTCGGCGTGATCACGGCGCTCGCGGTGCAGGCGTCGGTCCGCGCCGGGCAGGTCGGGCCGCACAACATGCTGTCCGACGGCATCGTGCTCACCGGCGACGGCAGCGCGGTCGCCGCGAGCCGGACGACCGCGCTCGACCCGGGGCAGGCGCCTGTCGCAACCGCCGTCGACCGCAGCAGCGGCGTGCTCGACCTGGTGCTCTACCTGGACTACCGGTCGCCGGAGGCCCAGACGTTCTGGGCGGCGAGCTCGGCCTCGATCCAGCAGTGGGTCACCGCGGGGTACGCGACGCTGGAGATCCACCCGCTGGCGCTGCTCGACGGGGCGACGGTGCGCACGGGGGCGTCGCCGTCGGCCTCGGCCTCCGCGTCGCCGTCGGCCTCCCCGGCCCCGGACGACTCGCTGCTCGGCAGCATGGCGACCACCGGTGACTACTCCGCCCGCGCCGCCGGCGCGCTCGCCTGCGTGGCCGACACGACGCCGGACAGCGTGCTGGCCGTGCACGACGCGCTGCTCGCCGCGCAGCCCGACCTCGACGAGGACGGCCTCGACGACGCCGACCTCCTCGCGCTCGTCCAGGACGCCGGCGTCACCGACGAGTCCGTCGCCGGCTGCATCACGGACGGCGGCTTCACCGACTGGGCGACGGAGGCGACCGCGCGGGCCGCGCAGTCCGTGCCGTTCGACGTCGGCAGCGTGACCACCAGCCCGGTCGTGCTGGTCGGCGGGCAGCAGTACACCGGCGACCTCGGCGACGCGGACGCGCTGCTGGCGTTCGTCGAGCAGGTGAGCACCGCGCTGGCCGAGCAGGCCGCGGCGACGGCGTCCCCGAGCGCGTCGCCCACCGCGCCCGCGAGCGGGTCGCCCACCGAGGAGGCCACCGGGTCGACCGCCCCCTAGCGTGGCGGCATGGACCGGTGGACCTGGCCCGCGTGGGTGGGCGTCGTCGGCGGGCTCGCCGCCTTCGCCGTGCTGCTCGTGCCGGTGCTCGTCGTGCAGAGTCGGCGGTACGGCCGGCTCAGCGGGTGGCGGCTGCTCGGTGCGGCGGCGGTCGCGGTGTACGGGGTCGCGCTGCTGGCGTACACGCTGCTGCCGCTGCCCTCGGGCGACCTCGCCGCGTGGTGCGCGCGGTACGGGGTGGGCGGCCCGCAGCTCCGGCCGCTGCAGCTCGTCGCGGACATCCGGCGGGACACCGCCGGCCTCGGGCTCGGGGCCACCCTGCGCAGCGTGGCCGTGCTGCAGGTCGTGTTCAACGTGCTGCTGTTCGTCCCCTGGGGCGTGCTCGCCCGGCGGTACCTCGGCCGGGGCGTGCTCGGCAGCACCCTGTCCGCGGCCGCCGCGTCCCTGCTGATCGAGACGACCCAGGCGACCGGCGTCTTCGGTCTGATCGGCTGCGCCTACCGGCTGGGCGACGTCGACGACCTGCTCACGAACACCCTCGGCGGGCTGCTCGGCGCCCTGGCCGCGCCGCTCGTCCTCGGCTGGATGCCGCGGGCCGGCGACCTCGCCGCCGGGCGTGCGCTGCCGCGGCCGGTCACCGTCGCGCGGCGCTGGATCGGGATGCTCGTCGACGCCGCGCTGGTGACGTCGACGGGCTTCGGGATCACCGTCGCCTACCGGCTGCTGCTCGTCGCGACGGGCCGGCCGGTCCCGGGCGCCGGCGACCCGGTCGAGCTGCTGATCGGCACGGTGCTGCCCGTCGCGGCCCTGCTGTGGCTGCCGCCGCTCCTCGGGAGCGGGGCGTCGCTCGGCCAGCGGGCGATGTGGCTCGAACCGCGGTGGCGCCGCGCGGACGGCACGACCGGACGCGGGTCGCCCGCGGTCCGGGCGGCGCGGGCCGCGCTCGGGGCGGGGCTGTGGGGACTGCTCACCGTGCTGGCGGCGCTGCCCCGGGCGCGCCCCCGCCCGGCCACGCCCCGGG
>NZ_SZYE01000149.1 GCF_005239125.1 Cellulomonas hominis
TGCCGCCGACGCGGACGCCGCCCCCGACCGGGACGCCCCCGCGGGCGACGACCCCGTCGCTGGCGACGAGCCCGACGCCGCCGACGGGTCGCCCGACGTGACCGCCCTCCCCACCGCCCCCGCGCGCCGGACCGGCTCGATCGCCGCAGCCGCCGCCGCGTCCCTGGCCTTCGCCGCCGTGGCGGCCGGGGCACCCGCTCTGCTGCTGCCCGGCGTCCTGGTGCTCCTCGTCGTCGCCGCGTGCGCCCCGCGCGGCCGCCGGCTGCGCGTGGCGCTCGCCGCGGTGCCGGCCCTGGTGCTCCTCGGCCCGCTGCTGGCCGAGGCCGCGTCCCGCGGCCTGGACGGCGTGCGCCTGCTGCTCGCCGACCCGGGGGCCCCGCTGGCGTCGGACCCGGCCTCCCCGGTGGCGACGCTGCTCGGCGTGCCGGTCGACGCCGCCGCGCTGGTCCCGTCCTGGCTGCCGGGCTGGGTGCCCGAGGCCGTCGTCACCTGGTGGCCGGTCGCGACGGGCGGCGCCGTGCTGCTGCTCGCGCTGATCGCCCTGCTCCGCGGGGCACCGGTCGCCCGCGCGGTCCGGCTCGGCTGGTTCGCCGCCGCCGTCGGCGCGGCGGTCGCCCTCGTCGCCGCCCGGGTCGCCGTCGGTGCCGACGACGACGGGACGGTCGTCGTCGGCTGGGCCGGCTCCGGCGTCTCCCTCGCGATGGCGGGGCTGCTCGCCGCCGCCGTGCTCGGCACCCGCGGGACCCGGGCCTGGCTGGACCGCGCGTCCTTCGGCTGGCGCCAGCTCACCGCCGCGGTGGTCACCGTCCTGGTCGTCGCGCTGCCGCTGGTCGCCTGGGGCGGCTGGGCCTGGCAGGCGCGGGACGGCGCCGCCGCGGAGCTGACGACCCTGGACCGCGCGGTGGTGCCGGCGATCGGCCGGCAGACCCAGCAGTCCGCGGACGCCCCGCGGGTGCTCGCGCTCATCCCGTCGGCCGCGCCGGACGGCGCCACGGCGGCGGGCGGCGCGGTGGACTGGCAGCTGCTCCGCGGCGACGGCCCGCAGGTGCTGGAGTCCGCCGCGGCGGCGCGCACGGCCGGGCTCGCGGGCGGGCTCGCCGACGGCGACCCGGTGGAGCCGGACGCGGCCGCGGCCGAGGTCACCGGGGTGGTGGGCGCGCTGGCCGTCGGGTCGAGCACGGACGTCGCCGCCGACCTCGCCGCGCTCGCGGTCGCGGACGTCCTGGTGCCCCCGCTGCCCGCGGGCGAGGACGACCTCACGCGGCAGCAGGCGCGCACGGCCCTCGTCGGCCGGCTGGACGCCACCCCCGGCCTGGAGCGGATCACCGAGGTCGAGTCCGGCGTCATCTGGCGCGTGCAGCCGTCGGGCGGCGCCGTCGGCGCGGAGCCGACCGACGCCGCGACGGGCGACGCCACGACGGTGCCGCCGGTGGTCACCGCCTGGGCCCGGCTGGTGCCCGACGCGCGCGCCACCCAGGACCCCGACGGCCTGACCTCGGCGGACGCCGTCGCGGTGCCCGCCGTGCCGGGAGGCGTGCCGCAGGTGGCGACCGACATCGAGCCGGGGGCCACCGGCCGGCTGCTGGTGCTCGCCGAGCGCGCGGACGCCGGCTGGCGCGCGACGCTCGACGGCCGGCCGCTGCGCGCGGTGACCGACGGTTGGCGGCAGACGTTCGAGGTCGGGGCGGAGGGTGGCCGGCTGGTCGTCGTCCACCGCGCGCCCGACCGGACGGCGTGGACGGTCGCGCAGGGCACGGTGGGGCTGCTCGCCCTGCTGCTCGCGCTGCCCGTCCGGCGCCGTCGGGCTGGGAGGCGATGACGTGACGGACCCGACCACCGGGCGCCGGCGCCGCACCGGGCGCACCGCACGCGTGCTGTCCGCGGCGCTGGTGCTCGCCCTGACCGGCGGCGTGGTGGCGCTCGCGGTGGCCGCGCCGGCCGACGAGCCGGACCCGGTGCCGGCCGCGACCGTCGCGGTCGCCCCGACCGCCACGACCCTGGTCTGCCCCGGGCCGCTGCAGCTGCCGGACGACACCCTGTCCGGCGACTCGGCGTTCGACCGCGTCCCCGTCGCCCCCGTCGAGAAGGTCACCGGGTTCGACACCGTGGCCTCCGGCACCGCGTCGCTCACCGTGCTCGGCGCGGACCCCGTGGCGCTCGCGGGCGGCACCGGGTCGGTGTCCTCGCCGGCCGCCGCGACGGTGCTGCGCGCGGAGCCGTCCGGGGACGAGCCCGCCCGGGTCGCCGGCGCCACGTCGTCGGTGGTCCTCGACGGGGACCTGCGGGGCCTGTCCGCCGCCTCCTGCGCGCGCCCGGCGGCGGACGTCTGGCTGGTGGGCGGCAGCACCGAGATCGAGAGCACCGCGGACCTCGTGGTCGTGAACCCGGGCGCGACGCCCGCGGACGTGACCGTCCAGGCGTGGGGCCCCTCGGGTGCCGTGGACCTCGCGAACGGCGGCACGTTCCTCGTCGCCCCCGGCGCGCAGCGGGTGCTGTCCCTGCCCGGGGTCGCCGCCGAGCAGCGCCGCATCGCGGTCCGGGTCACCGCCGCGGGCGGGCAGGTGTCCGCGTACCTGCAGGACTCGCTGCTCGACGGGTTCACCCCGCGCGGCACCGACCTCGTCACCGCGGGCACCGGCCCGTCGACCAGCCAGGTGGTGCCCGGCATCTCCGTCGTCGCCACCGAGGTGGACGCCGCGGACGCGGGCGCCCTGCGGCTGCTCGTCCCGGGCGACGAGGGCGCGACCGCGTCGGTGCGGCTGCTCGGGCCGGACGGCGACGTCGCGCTGCCCGGGGCCCAGGACCTCGACCTGCCTGCCGGCGAGGTGACCGACGTGTCCCTCGGCGGGCTGGCCGCCGGGAGCTACACCGCCGTCGTCGAGGCCACCGAGCCCGTCGTGGCCGGCGCGATGATCGCCCGCGAGGGGAAGGCCGGCGAGCTGGACGAGGGTCCGCGCCTCGAGCGCGCCTGGACCGCGGCCACCACGCCGGGCAGCGGGCTGGTGACCGTCCCGGCGGGCGCGACGGGCACGCTCACCCTGACGGCCGTGCCGACGGGCGACGCCGGGACGGCGCCGGCCGCCACCGCGCCCGCCTCGCCCAGCCCCGAGCCCACCGAGGGCCAGCGGCCCGACCCCGAGGCGACCACCGCGGCGCAGGGTCCGACGGTGACCGTCACGCTGCGTGCGTACGGCGCGGCCGGCGTCGTGGGGGAGCAGGACGTCCAGGTGCCGGTGGGGTCGACCGTCGCCTACCCGGCCGCCGAGCTCGGCACGGGCGTCGCCGGCGTCGAGGTCGTGGCCCCGGACGACCCGTCCGTCGACCTGGCGTGGTCGCTCTACGCCGCGGTCGCCCGGCCGAGCGGCCCGCTGGTCTCGGTGCTGTCGCCGGTCACGGACGCCGCCGCGGTGACCACGGCGCAGGTCCGCGCGGCCACCCGGGTCGGCCTGGGCTGACCCGCGCGACGGCGGCGCCGGGCGCGCGCACGGGCCTCAGCGGGCCGCGCGCAGCTCCACGACCTCGCGTGCCCGCAGGCCCAGCGACACCGCCGCGCGCACCGGCCACTGGTACCACCGGTGGTACCGCCGGTGCAGGTAGCGCTCGGCCGACCGGTGGTGCGCCGTGATCATCGCGGCCGGCTTCGCCTTCCAGGACACCCCGCCGACGTGCGTCACCCGCGCCGCGGGCACGTACACGTTCGGGTGGCCCGCCAGCGCGAGCCGCTCGCCGAGGTCGACGTCCTCGAAGAACATGAAGTAGTCGTCGTCGAACCCGCCGACCGCCTCGAACGCGTCCCGCCGCAGCAGCAGGCACGCCCCGGAGAGCCACCCCGCGTACCGCTCGGTGCCCGCGGTCTCCTGGCGACGCTGGTAGGCGCGGGTCCACGGGTTGCCCGGCCAGACCTTGCCGAGGACCGCGTGCCCGGCGCCCTGGGTGAGCGACGGCAGCTCGCGCGCCGACGGGTACACCGTCCCGTCCTCGTTCAGCAGCGCGGGACCCAGCGCCCCGGCGTCCGGGTGCCGCGCGGCGGCGTCGAGCAGCAGGTCGAGCGAGCCCGGCTCCCAGACGACGTCCGGGTTCGCCACCACCAGGAACGGCTGCGTCGCCCCGCGCGCGCCGGCGTTCGCCCCGCCGCCGTAGCCGAGGTTCGCGCCGGTGCGCAGGACGCGCCCGCCGGCCGCGGCGGCCACCTCGTCGGCGGTCCCGGGCTCCGTGCCGTTGTCGACCAGCACCAGCTCGACCGGCGCGGTCGTCGCGGACGCGAGGGAGCGGGCGAAGTCGGCCAGCTCGGGTCCGGGGTGGTACACGATCGTGACGACGCGGACGGCGGGGCGGTCCGCCGGATCCGCCGCCGGGTCCGGGACGGCCTCCGGGGGCGGGGTCGTGGCGGCGCGGTGCGGCTCGGGGGTGGTCGTCATGGCCGGGTCAGGCTACCGCCCGTCCCCGAGCTCCGGGTCGACCTCCTCGGGCGACCGGCCCAGCAGGTGCGCGACCTGCTCGACGACGACCTCGTGCACCACGTCCGCGAGCTCGTCCGCGTCGACCGCGCGGGACTCCACCGGCCGCCGGTACACCACGATCCGGGGCGGGAGCCCGGGCTGGGACGGGAACGACCGCCCGAGCGGCACGCCGCCGTGCTCCCACGGCGCCGGGTCGGACGGCGGCACGTCCTCGACCGCGAACTCCACCCCGTCGAGGTACCGGCCCCAGCGGGCCTCCAGGCGCTCCACGGAGTCCAGCACCAGGTCGTCGAACCGTTCGGCCCGGGTGCGGTGCGCGGGCAGCGTCGGCGGGAGCAGCGGGCCGCGGATGCCGCGGCCGCGGCGGTCCCGCCGCCGGACCGCGCCGACGCGGGGGACCGGTCCGCCGGGGGTGCCGGGGACGGCGGGGACGTGCCGTCGGGGTGCCACCCCGGCACTGTATCCGGGTGACAACGCGGGTCGCGCGCACGCTCCCGCGGGGAGCGGCGGTAGGTTCTACCCCGTGAGACCCGTCCGCCAGTGCTCCCGCACCGCGTGCGGTCGTCCGGCGGTCGCGACCCTGACCTACGTGTACGCCGACTCGACGGCCGTCCTCGGCCCGCTCGCCACCCTCGCCGAGCCGCACTCCTACGACCTGTGCGCCGAGCACGCCTCGCGCCTCACCGCCCCGCGCGGGTGGGACGTCGTCCGGCTGACGCCCGAGTTCGTGGAGACCGGCCCGAGCCACGACGACCTGCTCGCGCTGGCCGACGCCGTGCGGGAGGCCGGTCGGCCGGCGCCCCGGCACGCCGCCGCGGTGCCGGACGGGCTGCCGCCGGCGGGGGAGCTCGACACCGAACGGCGCCGCGGCCACCTGCGCGTCCTGCGCGGCGAGCAGGACTAGCCCGCGATGGCCGGGGCGGGGGGCGGGGCGGCGGGACGCCGCAAGGGACGGCGGGGGGAGCCCGAGCCGACGCCGCTGGGTTCGCTCAGCCAGGCCGGGTCGGGGCACGCGCCCGGCACCGAGGAGTGCGAGGTGTGCGGGTCGGCCCGCCTCACCCGCCTGCACCTCGCGCTGGCCGACGGGACGGACGTGACGTTCGTGTCCTGCCACGAGTGCGAGCACCGCGCGTGGTTCCCCCTGGACGGCGACGGGACGTCGCTCAGCCGGGACGAGGTCGTGCGGCGGTCGAGCCGGGGCTGAGCCCGTCGCGCGCGCGGTAGGAGGGCGGCACCCGGGGGACTCCGCGTGAGGAGGCGCCGATGGGATACCGTGACGCCGTGCCTGAGACCTCCGCGCTGCCCGACCTGACCGGCCTGATCAAGGCGTACGACGTCCGGGGCACGGTCCCGGACCAGCTGAACGCCGACGTCGCCCGCGCGATCGGCGCGGCCTTCGCCGACGTCGTCGTGCTCCCCGAGGCCGCGGACGGTGCACGCCCGCGCGTCGTGATCGGCAACGACATGCGGCCGTCGGGCCCGGAGCTGGTCGGCGCGTTCGCGGAGGGCCTCGCGGCGCGGGGCGTCGACGTCATCACGATCGGGCTGTGCTCGACCGACGGCCTGTACTTCGCCTCGGGCAAGCTCGGCATCCCCGGCGCCATGTTCACCGCGAGCCACAACCCCGCGGAGTACAACGGCATCAAGCTCTGCCGCGCGGGCGCCCGTCCCGTCGGCCAGGACTCTGGCCTGTCCCGGGTGCGCGACCTCGCGTCCGAGTACCTGCGCGACGGCGTGCCGGCCGCGGGCGAGGGCGTCGCCGCCGGCGAGGTGACCGAGCAGGACCTGCTGGGCGACTACGCGTCGTTCCTGCGCGGCCTGGTCGACCTGTCCGGCATCCGCCCGCTCAAGGTCGTCGTGGACGCCGGCAACGGCATGGGCGGGTTCACCGCGCCCGCCGTGCTCGGCACCGGCGCCGGCCTCCCGGAGCTGCCGCTCGAGGTCGTGCCGCTGTACTTCGAGCTCGACGGCACGTTCCCGAACCACGAGGCGAACCCGCTGGAGCCCGAGAACCTCCGCGACCTGCAGAAGGCGGTCGTGGAGCACGGCGCCGACATCGGCCTGGCGTTCGACGGCGACGCCGACCGCTGCTTCGTCGTCGACGAGAACGGCGACCCGGTCAGCCCGTCGGCGATCACGGCCCTGGTGGGCCTGCGCGAGATCGAGCGGGAGAAGGCCGAGGGCCGCACCCCGACGGTCATCCACAACCTCATCACCTCCATGGTCGTGCCCGACCTGGTGACCGCGGCCGGCGCGAAGGCCGTCCGGACCCGCGTGGGCCACTCGTTCATCAAGGCCCAGATGGCCGAGTCCGACGCGGTGTTCGGCGGCGAGCACTCGGCGCACTACTACTTCCGCGACTTCTTCTTCGCGGACACCGGCATGCTCGCGGCGCTGCACGTGCTCGCCGCGCTCGGCGGCCAGCCGCACCCGCTGTCGGCGCTCGCCGAGCAGTACCAGCCGTACGTCGCCTCGGGAGAGATCAACTCCCGCGTCGCCGACGTCGCCGCCGCCCGCGCGCGCGTGGTCGAGGCGTACGTCGAGCAGCAGGGTGCCGGCCCGGTCACGGTCGACGAGCTGGACGGGCTGACGGTCTCGCACTGGGACTCCCAGCCGCAGTGGTGGTTCAACCTCCGCGCGTCCAACACCGAGCCGCTGCTGCGCCTGAACGTCGAGGCCGCGGACGAGGACATCATGGAGAAGGTCCGCGACGACGTGCTCGCGCTGGTCCGCCAGGGCGGCGCGGCGTGACCGAGCAGCCCGTCGGGACCACCGGCCTCGCCCCCTGGGTGCGGGAGCTGCTGCGCTGCCCGGTGACCGGCGCGACCCTCGTGGACGGCGTCGGCCCGGGCGGGCAGCCCGAGCTGGTGTCGACGGACCCGGACCGCCCGCTCGCGTACCCGGTGCGCGACGGGATCCCCGTCCTCCTCGCCGACGAGGCCCGTCCGGTCTAGCATCTCCGCTCGGGCCACCGCGCGGCGGCCCCGGGGGACCTCGGTCGCCCGCGCGCTGACCAGCGGAGGGACCGGCATGGCACACGGAGGCGGGAACAAGGCGATCATCGCCGCGCTGTCCGCGAACCTGGGCATCGCGGTGACGAAGTTCATCGCCTTCCTGCTCACGTCGTCCAGCTCGATGCTCGCCGAGTCGGTGCACTCGGTGGCCGACTCGGGCAACCAGCTGCTGCTGCTCGTCGGCGGGCGGCGCGCCCGGCGCGAGGCGGACGAGGAGCACCCGTTCGGCTACGGGCGCGAGCGGTACATGTACGCGTTCATCGTGGCCATCGTGCTGTTCAGCCTCGGCGGCCTGTTCGCGCTGTACGAGGCGTGGCACAAGTTCGCGGACCCGCACCCGATCGAGTCCTGGCAGTGGGTGCCGCTCGTGGTGCTGGTCGCGGCCATCGTCATGGAGGGCCTGTCGTTCCGCACCGCGATCGGCGAGGCGAACCACACCCGGGGCAAGCAGGGCTGGGTGTCCTACATCCGCACCGCCAAGGCCCCCGAGCTGCCCGTGGTGCTGCTGGAGGACTTCGGTGCGCTGATCGGCCTGGTCCTCGCGCTGTTCGGCGTCTCCATGACCCTGGTGACCCACGACGGCCGCTGGGACGCGGTCGGGTCGGCGGCGATCGGCCTGCTGCTCGTCGTCATCGCGATCGTGCTGGCCGTGGAGACGAAGAGCCTGCTGCTGGGCGAGTCGGCCAGCCGGCGGGACGTGGACGCCATCCGCGGCGCGCTCGTCGGCCCGGGCGTGCCGTCGGTCATCCACCTGCGCACGCTGCACCTGGGCCCGGAGGAGCTGCTGGTCGCCGCCAAGATCGAGGTGCCGGCGGCAGCCACGGCCGAGGACGTCGCCGTGGCGATCGACGCGGCGGAGCAGCGGGTGCGGGCGGCGGTGCCGATCGCGCGGGTGATCTACCTCGAGCCGGACCTCCGGCACGCGCTGCCGGTCGGCTGACCCCGCCGACACCCCTCGGGCGGAGCGTCCTGCCCGGCACGCCGGCGCGTGCGGCAGGAGGCTCCACCCGTTCCCGCTCCCGGGGGCGGGGGGACCCGAACCGCGTCAGACGGCCGCGACGGCCGGACGGCGGGACAGGACCGCGACCAGGACGACCGCCAGCAGCATCACCGCCGCGGCCGCGGTGCCCAGCGCGGCGTAGCCCGGCCCGGCCACGACCCAGCCGCCCACCAGCGCGCCGAGCCCGGTGCCGAGCGAGATGATCGACGAGTTGAGGGCGACGACCAGCTGGCCGTGCCGGCCGGCCAGCGTGAGCAGCACGTTCTGCAGCGGGGCGTTCATCGCCCACGCGGCGAACCCCCAGAGCGCGAACACCGCCAGCGCGGTCCACGCCGTCGCCGTGGCCGGGGTGAGCAGCAGCAGCGCGACCGCCGACGTGCCGAGCGCGAGCACGATGCTGCGCGCGGCGCCGAACCGGTCCGCGAGCCGCCCGCCCACGACGTTGCCCGCGACCCCCGCGACCCCGTACGCCAGCAGCACGGCGCTGAGCAGGGCGCCGGTGAGCCCGGCGAGCTCGGTGAGCAGCGGTGCGGAGTACGTCTGCACCATGAGCGCGGACGCGGTCTCCAGCATCGACACCAGCAGGACGACGCCGACCAGCCCCGGCAGCGCGGGGCCCGGCGCGGCGCGGGGCGCGCCGAGATCGGTGGTCCCCGCCGAGATCGGTGCGTGCGAGGACCGATCTCGGCGCGAGGCACCGATCTCGGCGGGGGTGGGGTCGGCGGGGGTGGGGGCGGGGCGCGGGACGCGCACCAGCACGAGGACGCTCACCAGCGCCACCAGCGCCAGCGCCCCGACCAGCGCGTACACGCCGCGGTAGCCCAGTGCGGGCCCGAGCAGGTTGCCCGCGGGCGCGCCGAGCACGGTCGCCGTCGTGAGCCCGCCGAACACGGTCGCCACGGCCCGCCCGCGCCGCCCGGGCGGGGCCAGCCGCGCGGCGAGCACGGTCGCGGTCGGCGTGAACCCGCCGGCGGCGACGGCGGACAGCCCGCGGAGGACCGCCACCTGGTCGTACGTCGTGGCGAACGCCGTGGCCCCGGTGGCCAGCGCGAACAGGGCCAGCGCCACGCACATGAGCAGCCGGCGGGGCACCCGCCCGACGGCCAGCGTCAGCAGCGGCGTCGAGATCGCGTAGGTGAACCCGTAGACGCTGACCAGCGCGCCGACCTGGGTGACCGGGACGTCCAGCTCGGCGGACACGCTCGGCACCAGCCCGGCCATGACGTACGAGCCGAACCCGATGGCGAACGTCCCGGTCGCCATCGGCCACAGCCGCGGGCCCCGGGCCGCTGCCGGGCCCGGGGGCGCCGCGGGCGG
>NZ_SZYE01000014.1 GCF_005239125.1 Cellulomonas hominis
GCACCGCGAGCGAGCGCCCGGAGCACCGCCGCGCCGTCCGCGTCCTGCGTCGCGCCCCCCGCTGCGCCCCCGCCCGCCGTCGCCGGGGCGCCCGCGGGCACGGCGGCGACCTCCTCCGCGGCACCGCGCACCGTCAGCAGCACGTTCGTCCCCGTGTCGCCGTCGGGCACCGGGAAGACGTTCACCGCGTCGATCCGCTCGCGCGCCGCCTCCAGCGCGGGCACCGCGCGGTCGAGCCAGGTGCGCAGCACGCCGCCGTCCCCGAGTTGCCCAGCCACGTCCGCGCGCAGTCCTCTCGTCGTCCCGGTCGCCGTCGGGCACCCGCCCTCCGACGACCCCGCGGGCCGCTCGCCCGCGCGGCCCCTACTCTGCCGCACGCCACCCGCAGCACCCCCGTCGTCCCCAGCCCGGTCGGCCCTCCCGGGGGGTGTGACGGACGTCGTTTTGAGGGTCACGGCCGTCGTGGGCTAGTCTGATCCGGTTGCCTGGCCACTGCCGGGCACAGGTGCGCCCCTCGGACAGGTCTCCGGACCGCCGGTGCGGGCACCACCGACCCACCAGGACTTGCCGCCCGGGCACCCTTCCGAGCGGCGTGCAATGACCGGATCAGGAGAAGACCGTGGCTGCCAACTGCGACGTCTGCGCCAAGGGCCCGAGCTTCGGGCACAGCATCTCGCACTCGCACGTGCGCACCAAGCGACGCTGGAACCCGAACATCCAGCGCGTGCGCGTGGTTGTCGCGGGCACGCCCAAGCGGCTGAACGTCTGCACCTCGTGCCTCAAGGCCGGCAAGGTCCAGCGCGCCGTCTGAGCGACTCACCTCGAAGGCCCGTGCGGTTCGCCCGCACGGGCCTTCGTGCTGCCCGGGGGCGATCCGCCCCCGGTGCCCATCGGTGCGCGGAACGCCCTGTGAGGGCGCCGCGGCGTGTGGCACCCTGAGCGCATGAGCGAGCAGCGCCGCGAGCACACGGTCCGGCCCGCCGAGCCCCGGGACGCCGCCGGCATCGCCGACGTGCACGTCCGGACGTGGCAGCACGCGTACGCGGGCCTCGTCCCCGACAGCTACCTCTCCTCCCTCGACGTGGACCGGCGGGCCGAGGTGTGGCGACGGGACCTCTCCCCGGGCAGCCACATCCGTGCGTGGGTCGCCACGGTCGAGCCCGAGCAGGTCGTCGGGTTCATCTCCCTCGGCCCCTCGCTCGACGAGGACGCCGAGCGCTCCGCGCTGCAGGTGTACGCCCTCTACCTCGACCACGGCATGTGGGGCTCGGGCGTCGCGCGCGAGCTGCTGCGCACCGCCATGCAGGACGTCCCCCCGCGGATCCCCGTGACCCTGTGGGTATTCGCCGACAACGAGCGCGCCCGGCACTTCTACCGGCGGCACGGCTTCCAGCCCGACGGCACCGAGCGCACCGAGGACGTCGGCGGCGCCGACCTGCTCGAGGTCCGGTACCGCCGCCGCTGACGCCCCGGGGCGGCCCACGGCCGTCCCGTGACGAGGTCCGCGCCGGACCAGGGTGCCGAGTCCTCCCACAGCCCGGCGGCCGTGCTCCGTCCCCAGGTGCCCCGGCGCGTCCCCGATGCCCCGCGGCGCCCACCACCGGCTGGCCTGTCGACAACGGGTGCGGGTCCCGTTCCCAGCGTCCGAACGCACGGGTCGGTCGACGTCCGGTACCTCCGGCACGGACGGGGCCGTGCTCGGCCTCGCCTGTCCATCGTGGAGTAGGTGTTCCGCCCGCCCCCTCAGGGACCACTCAGGTCCCACGTCGGCATCGTCGGAGATCCGTAGGAATGGTCGGGACCACGACGGGCCGTCCGAGGTGCGCGTGGTCAGCACCATGACCGAACGTCTCCGAGAGCTCGAGGACCTCCATGCGTACCGTCACACCCTCCCACCGACTCGTCGGCCTGCTCGCGTTCGCATGCGCGATCACGGCGGCGGGCTGCTCCCCGACGCCCGACACCCGGCAGCCCGCGGTCCCGGTGAGCACCGAGCCGGTCCCGGAGGCCGACGAGGCAGTCACGGAGCCCGTCGAGGCGCGACCGACCGAGGACGCTCCGGCAGCCGACGCCGACGGGCTGGTGCCCGCCTCGTGGGCGCATGCGGCCGTGAACGTCGGGGACGAGCTCGCCACCGTGCAGCTCGGCCCGTTGAGCGTCCGCCTGAACGACTCCGGTCGCCTGCCCGCGACGCAGGACCAGTTCTTCAGCGACGGCACCCAGGCGATGACGGAGGGCGAGCCCGTGGTCTACCTGTCCTGGACCGTGACCAACACGAGCGACGCGCCGGTCCCGATGTCCGCGAGCATGATCTCCGTGACGCCGTCCTTCCAGAACCGGACGCTCGGGTACGAGCCCCGCGCGGCGGCGGGCTACGAGGCCCTCGGCCTGCCGCAGCGGGTGATCCAGGACCACAACGAGGAGGGCATCTACCCGCTCGCGCCCGGCGAGTCGTTCACCGAGGCCAGGACCGTTCCGCTCAACGACATCGACGTGCTGGACGTGGTCCTGCGGTTGACGCCCAAGGACGAGTCCGGCCTGCTGTTCGACCTGGAGGAGAAGGCCGAGGTCTCGGTCGACCTGGCCTGAGGAGGAGCGCTCGGACCGTGACCGGTTCGCGGGCGGGGCGACGATCACGCCGGCCGCCGTCTCCTGGTCGGGCGACCCCGTCGGCTCGTCCGCGAACACGGTGTCCGGAGCCGTGATCAGGGCGCGGGCGAGCGCCACCCGCTGCTGCTGGCCGCCGGACAGCTCTCCTGCGCGGTCAGCGCGGGCAGCAGGTCGGACGCCTGGAAGACGAAGCCGAGGCGCTCGCGCAGCGACCGCGTCCGCTCCCGCTCGCCCGTGCGTCCCAGGTCCCGCCCCGCCGGCCGCACCGTGCCGGCGGGCGGGCAGGTCGCACCCGACGAGGTCGCGGGCGCGGACGACTAGCCCCGGAAGTGCTCCCAGCCGCTGCGGACCCGCGACCGCGCGCCGCCGACGAGCACCGTGCCCGCCGCCCGGTCCGCGCCGGGCTCGCGCACCACGCCGACCCGCCGGAACCCCGCGGGCAGCGCCGCCCCCGCGGGGAACGTCGCGAGCAGCCCGTGGTCCTCGCCGCCGCCGAGCACCCACGCGACCGGGTCGGCCCCGACGGCCGCCGCGGCCCCGGCCAGGGCGTCGAGGTCGCCGGCGAGCGAGTACGCCGGGTCGTCGAGGTCGAGCACGACGCCGCTCGCCGTGGCCAGCCGCTCGCCGTCCCGCAGCAGCCCGTCCGACACGTCGAGCATCGCCGTGGCTCCCCCGGCGGCGGCGGCCGGTCCGGCGGCGAGAGGGGGCTGCGGGCGCCGGTGGACGGCGACCACCGCGAGGTCGGCCTCGGGGCGGCCCGCGTCGAGCAGCGCGAGCCCCGCGGCGGAGCGCCCGACGGTCCCGGCGAGCGCGACCACGTCCCCGGGCCGGGCGCCGGACCGCAGCACGGGCGCGGCACCGCCGAGGTCGCCGTGCACCGTGACCGCGACGACCACGGCGTCGCCCCCGGACAGGTCGCCGCCGACGACGCCCGCCCCGACGGTCGCGCACGCCGCGCCGAGTCCGCGGGCCAGCCCCTCGACCCAGGCGACGGGGAGGTCCGCGGGCACGACGAGCGACACGACGATCGCGGTGGGCCGGGCACCCATCGCCGCGACGTCGGCGAGGTTCTGCATGGCGGCGCGCCAGCCGACGTCCTCACCGGTGGACCACGCGCGCCGGAAGTGGCGGCCCTCGACGAGGACGTCGGTCGAGACCACGAACCGGCCGTCCGGCGCGGCGAGGACGGCGGCGTCGTCGCCCGGTCCGAGCAGGGTGCGGTCGCCGGCGGGCAGGTGCGGGAAGATCCGGGCGAGCAGCCCGTCCTCCGACAGGTCGGCCACCGTGGTCCCGGCGTCGAGGTCGGGCGCGGCGCGGTCGGTCACGCCCGCCACGGTAGCGCCCGCGACGGCGCCCGCCGCGCGCCGCGCCCCGCCCGCCGCGCGCACCCGCGGCTCGACTGTGCAACCGACGCGTCGAGCGTGTACCCGGCGGATGCACGCTCGACGTGTCGGTTGCACGCTCGGCGTCCGGGACGCCCGGCGTGACGGACGCGGTCGGAGGCCCGGCCGGCCGGCGCGCCACCCGGTTCCGGGGGCCCGCCCGGGTCGGGTTACCGTGGCCCGGTGAGCCGCTCCTCCCGCCGACGCCCCGCCCGCACCGCCGCAGGGACGGCCGCGCTGGCGCTGGCCGGCGTGCCGCTGCTCGCGGGGTGCGCGTCGACGGTCGGGGTCGCGGTGGCGCCGGACGCGGCGGACCCGGCGTGCGCGCGGGTGGTGCTGGCGCTGCCCGAGTCGCTGGGTGACGGGCTGGACGAGCTCCGGACGACGAGCCAGGCGACGTGGGCGTGGGGCGACCCGACGGACCCGGTGACGCTGCGCTGCGGGGTGGCGGTGCCCGGCCCGACGACGGAGCAGTGCGTGACGATGGAGACGGCGGGCGGGACGAGCATCGACTGGCTGGTCCGGGCGGACGCGGAGCCCGCGGACGCGGGGGCCGGCCCCGACGGCGCCGGGGACGACCCGGACGCGACGGCGGACCCGACGGCCGGCCCGACGTCCGGCGCCGACGCCCTGCTCGAGCCGGGGTCGTCGGACTGGACGTTCGTGACGTACGGCCGCGACCCGGCCGTGGAGGTGCACGTCCCGGCGGCGGTGGTGGCGGAGCGGTCGACGTCGTTCCTGGACGCGCTCAGCCCCGCGATCGCGCAGGTCGAGGCGACCCGCGCCTGCCTCTAGCCGGTCAGCGCAGCCCGGTCGGCCGCTCGAGCGCGAGCTGCAGGAGCTCGTCCAGCAGGTCGGCGTAGGACAGCCCGCTCTGCTGCCACATCCGCGGGTACATCGAGAACGGCGTGAACCCCGGCATGGTGTTGATCTCGTTGACGACCACCTCGCCGCCGGGCGTGACGAACACGTCGACGCGCCCGAGCCCCTCGCCGTCGACCGCCTCGAAGGTCCGCACGGCGACGTCCTGCACGCGGGCGATGACGTCCTCGGGCAGGTCGGCCGGGCAGGACAGCTGGACAGCCGCCTCGTCGAGGTACTTGGCCTCGAAGTCGTAGAACCCGTGCGTCGCGTCGGTGACGACGATCTCCCCGGGCAGCGACGCCCGCGGGCGGGCGCCGCCGCGGCCGCCGAGGACGGCGCACTCGATCTCGCGCCCGACGATGCCGGCCTCGACGACGACCTTGGGGTCGTGCTCCTGGGCGGCGGCGACGGCGGCGGGGAGGTCGGCGGGGTCGACGACCCGGGTGATGCCGATGCTGGACCCGGCGCGGGCGGGCTTGACGAACAGCGGCAGCCCGAGCGCCGCGATCCGGGCGCGGACGCCGTCCCGGTCGGTGGCGAGGTCGTCGCCGCGCAGGGTGACGAACGGCCCGACGGGCAACCCGGCGCCGGCGAGGACGACCTTCATGAAGTGCTTGTCCATGCCGACGGCGGAGGCGAGCACGCCCGCGCCGACGTACCGGACGTCGGCGAGCTCGAGCATGCCCTGCAGGGTGCCGTCCTCGCCGAACGGGCCGTGCAGCAGGGGCAGGACGACGTCGACGGCGCCGAGGTCCACGGCGGGCGAGCCCGGCTCGATGACCTGGAGCTCGCGGGAGCCGACCTCCTGCGGGAGCAGCACCTGCTCCGGGAGCGCCTCGACCTCGGGCAGCCGGCCGTCGACGATGGCCCAGTGGTCCGGGTCGTCGGCGACGCGCACCCACCGCCCCTGCGGCGTGATGCCGATGGGCAGGACGTCGTAGCGCTCCCGGTCGATCGCGCGGAGCACGGCCCCGGCGGTGGCGCAGGAGATGGCGTGCTCGCTGGAGCGCCCCCCGAACAGCACGAGCACCCGGGGGCGGCTGGCGGCGGACGCGGCGGGCCCGGACACGGGCTCAGGCTGGCTGGACATCGCCCGGCAGCCTAGCCGCTGGGTGGGACGGGACGGTCGGCGCCGCGCGCGTGCGCGTAGCCTGCGGCCCGTGACCGAGCACGCGCACGACGCCGACCTGTCCCGCGAGACCCTGGCCGTGACGGCGGGCCGCCCCGCCCGCGCGCAGGGCGCGCCCGTGAACCCGCCGGTGGTGCTGTCCTCGACGTACGTGTCGCAGGGCGTGCCGCAGCCGGGCGAGATGATGTACGCCCGCGGCGACACGGAGACGTGGGGCCCGTTCGAGGCGACCCTCGGCGCGCTGGAGGGCTCGGTGCACCCCGCGCTCGTGCTCGGCTCCGGGATGGCCGCGATCGCGGCGGCGCTGTCGCTGGTGCCGCACGGCGGCCGGCTGGTGCTCCCCCGGCACGCGTACCAGGTGACGCTGGGCTACGCCCGCGACCTGGCGCAGCGCTCGGACGTCGAGGTGCAGCAGGTCGACGTCGCGGACACGGCCGCCGTGGTCGCGGCGCTGGACCCGGCCGCGTCCCCGACGGGCCGCGCGACGTCGCTGCTGTGGGTCGAGTCGCCGACCAACCCGATGCTCGAGGTCGCGGACCTCCCCGCGCTGGTCGCCGCAGGCCACGCCGCGGGCGCGCTCGTAGCGGTGGACAACACGTTCGCGACGCCGCTGGTGCAGCGCCCGCTCGAGCACGGCGCGGACGTCGTCGTGCACTCGGTGACGAAGTACCTCGCGGGCCACAGCGACGTCGTGCTCGGTGCGGTGCTCACGGACGACGCCGCGCTGCGGGAGCAGCTGCACGGCTACCGCACGGTGCACGGCGCGATCGCCGGCCCGTTCGAGGTGTACCTCGCGCTGCGCGGCATCCGCACGCTCGCCCTGCGGGTGGAGCGCTCGCAGCGCACCGCGCTGGAGCTGGCCCGGCGCCTGTCGGAGCACCCGGGCGTGGTCGAGGTGCGGCACCCGGGCCTCCCCGGCGACCCCGGCCACGCGCGCGCGACCGCGCAGATGGCCGGCTACGGCTCGATCATCGGACTGCGCCCGGCGGGCGGGGCCGACGGCGCCGACGCGGTCGTGGCCGCGCTGCGGCTGTGGGTGCCGGCGACGAGCCTCGGCGGCGTGGAGTCGAGCATCGAGCGCCGCCGCCGGTTCGCCACGGAGTCGCCGACGGTGCCGGAGGACCTGCTGCGGCTGAGCGTCGGGATCGAGGACGTCGAGGACCTCTGGCGGGACCTCGACCGCGCGCTGCGCGGCTAGACGCCCTCGGCCTTGCGGGGGCGCCCGAGCAGCAGCGGCGCGAGCGCGTCGACGGGCAGCCCCTCGTGCAGCACCTGCACGACGGCGGCGGTGATCGGCATGTCGACGCCGGCCCGCTCGGCCAGGTCGAGGACCGACCGGGAGGACTTCACGCCCTCGGCGGTGCCGCCGGTCGCGGCGACGGCCTCGTCGAGCGAGAGCCCCCGGCCGACGGCGAGGCCGAGCCGGTGGTTCCGCGAGTCCGGCGACGCGCAGGTGGCCATGAGGTCGCCCATGCCCGCCAGGCCCGGGAACGTCTCGGCCCGTGCCCCCAGCGCCAGGCCGAGCCGCGTGATCTCGACCAGGCCCCGGGTGATGACGGTCGCCATCGTGTTGTAGCCGAGGCCGCGGCCCTGCGAGATGCCGACGGCGAGCGCGATCACGTTCTTCACGGCGCCGCACAGCTCGACGCCGACGACGTCGTCGTTCGTGTACGGCCGGAAGTAGCCGGAGGCGCACGCGGCGGCGACCCGCTCGGCGGTGCCCGTGTCGGCCGAGGCGACGACGGTGGCGGTCGGCTGCCGCGCGGCGATCTCCGCGGCCAGGTTCGGCCCGGACAGCACGGCCAGGCGCCCGGCGGGCAGCCGCAGGGCCTCCCCCATCACCTCGCTCATCCGCCGGTCGGTGGCGAGCTCGACGCCCTTCATCAGCGACACGGCGACGGCGCCGGGCGCCAGCGCGTCGGCGAGCGGGGTCAGGACGGCGCGCGCCGACTGCGACGGCACGGCGACCGCGACGACGTCCGCCCCGGCGACGGCCGCGGCCGGGTCGGCCTCCCCCGTGACGCGCTCGGGCAGGTCGATCCCGGGCAGGTAGCGCTCGTTGCGGTGGTCGCGGGTGATCGCCTCGCACACGGCGGCGTCCCGGCCCCAGACGGTGACGTCGCAGCCGGCGTCCGCGAGGACGGCGGCGAACGTCGTGCCCCAGGCGCCGGCCCCGAGGACGGCGGCGCGGGTCACGCGGGGTCCGTCGTCGCGCCGCCCGGGCGCCGCATGTCGTAGGGCGCGGCCGGCGGGGTCGCGCCCCGGACGTCGGCGAGCAGGGCGGTGATCGCGGCCATGACGCGGGCCGTGGCCTCGCGCAGGGTCGCGGCGTCGAGGGGCCGGTCGTAGAGGTCGGACAGGTCGACGGGCGGGCCGGCGACGACGGTGACCTTCTTCGGCGGGATCGGCTTGAACAGCTTCTTGTACCGCCCGAGCAGGTCCTGGGCGCCCCACTGGGCGATCGGGACGACCGGCACCCGGGAGGTGAGCGCGAGGCGGGCGACGCCGGTCTTGGCCACCATCGGCCACAGGTCCGGGTCGCGGGTGAGGGTGCCCTCGGGGAACACCGCGACGCACTCCCCCGCGGCGAGCGCCTGCTCGGCGGCGCGCAGCGAGTCGCCCGCCTTCGACGTGTTCCGGTAGACCGGGATCTGCCCGGACGTGCGCAGCACCCAGCCGAGCACCGGCACGGTGAACAGCGACGACTTGGCCAGGATCTTCGGGGCGACACCGTTGTCGTACAGGTAGTGCGCGAAGGTCAGCGGGTCCACGTTGGTCATGTGGTTCCCGGCGGCGATGAAGCCGGTGCCCGCCGGCAGGTGCTCGGCGCCCCGCCAGTCGCGGCGCGTGATCGCGTACAGCACGGGGCGGAGCACGCGGGCGACGTTGCGGTAGGACCGGTTGGCGCGGGGGGGATGCACGGGAGCCGATGCTACCCGGCGGGCCGAGGGTAGGGCCCGGGGCCGCGTGCGCAACCCCTGCGGCCGGTCGGTGTGCGGACAGCGCTCGCATTTGGCACTATCGGACCTGGTCACCCGGTCGCCCCGGGCTGACCCACCGCGCATCGTTGGGACGAAGCGAGCCGCGCGGGAAACCGGCCTGACGTGCACGAACGGCGTCGGGGCCTCGGCTTCGGAGCACCCATGTCCCTCACTCCTCGTCCCGCGTCCGGCCCGGCCCAGCCGAGCCCGACCGCCCCCGGGACGTTCCACGTGCTCGGCGACGGCGACGCGCTCGCCTGGTCCGAGCCCGTCTACCGGCTGCACGGCTTCGAGCCCGGCGACGTGGTCCCCTCCACCGCGCTGATGCTCGCCCACTGCCACCGCGAGGACCGGCCCGCCCTGGAGGCGGTGCTCCGCGCCGCCCCGGTCGCCGGCGGCGACGGCAGCACCGTCCGCTACCGCCTGCTCGACGCGAGCGGTGCGGAGCGCTCCGTGCTGGCCGTCCTCGCGCCGACGGTCGACCCGCGGCACGCGCACCGCGCCGCGGACGGCGACGCCCCGCACGACGGTCGGCCCGTCGACCTCCCCGCGGCCCGGGACGGGCGGCCGCAGGAGCGTCTGGGCCTGCTGGTCGACCTCGGGGCGGAGATCGGCGCGACCGCCGCCCGCCGCGCCGACGACATGCTCGCCGCGGCCATCGCCTCCCGCGAGGTCATCGACCAGGCCAAGGGGGCGGCCATGCTCGCCTACGGCCTGGACGACGCCGCGGCGTTCGACTTCCTCCGGTGGCACTCAGAGCACCTGAACGTGAAGGTCCGCTCCGTGGCGGAGCGCCTGCTCGAGACGCTGCCCGGCCGGCAGGCGGACCGCGACCCGCGCGACGTGCTCGACGCGGCGCTCGCCGGCCTGGCCGACGTCGCGGTCCGCCACGACGTGGCCGGCCTGGACGGCGGGACGGTGCGGTCGGCGACCTGCGGGCGGGTCCTGCCCACGACGCTGGTCGTCCGGCACACCGTCGAGGGGCGCGCGGTCGTCGTCCAGCTCGCCGGCGAGGTCGACGCGGGCACCGCGCCGACGCTCGTGGCGGGCCTCACCGAGGCGCTCCGGGCGGTGCCGCCGCGCGGCACCCTCGTGCTGGACGCCTCCGGGCTGCAGCGGATCGGGCCGGTCGCGGCGCTGCACGTCGCCCGGCTGCGGCGGCGCGCCGAGCACGCGGGCGTGCAGCTGCGGGTCGTCGCTCCCCTGTCCGGGCGCGCCGAGATGCGGGAGGATGTCACCGGCGCGAGCATGTGAGCCACCCGACCGAGGAGGACCGCATGACCCAGGACCCGTCCGCCCGACCCGACGGGGTGCTGCCCGGCGGCGACCCCGACGACGTCGCCGAGCAGAGCACGCCCGGCTCCGACGGCGACGGCCCGGAGGCCGGCTACACGGGCCCCGGCGACGCCGCGGCCGAGGGCGACGAGGAGCCGGAGGGTCACGCTCCGGCGGGAGACCGCTGATGGCCGCCGACCCGGTGCACGGGCTGGACCTGCCGCCGGTGGGCGAGCCCGCCGCCGCCCCGCCGGACTGGCGAGCCGGCGCGCTGGGCGACCTGCACGACCTGCTCGTCTCCGCGGTGCCCGTCGAGCACCTGCTCGAGGCCGCCGCGGCGCGCGCCGCGGCCCGGGCCGGCGACGGGTGCTCGGCGGCGATCACCGTGCGCATCGGTGCCACGTCGGCCGTCGCGGCCGCCACCGACGAGCGGTCCGCCCGGTGCGACCGCGCCGAGCAGCAGGCCGGGGCCGGTCCCTGCATCGACGCGTCGCGCACGCAGCGCCGCATCGTGCTGCCCGACGTGGAGGCCGATGACGCGCGCTGGGGGCGCTGGAGCGCCTGGCACGACGCCACTCTCGACGCCGGGTTCCGTTCGGCCGCGGCGCTGCCCGCCGCCCGCTCGGACGGCGAGCGCATCGAGCTCGCGATCAACCTGTACGACACGGCGGCCGGCGGCTGGTCGGAGGACGTGCTCGCCGACGTCGGGCGGTTCGCCGAGGACGCCGCGCGGGCCGTCGTGGTCGCGTCGGTGCTGCAGGACCAGAGCCGCGCCAACGAGGACCTCCGGCTGGCGATGGCGTCGCGCACGGTCATCGACCAGGCCCTCGGGGTCGTCATGGCGCAGAACCGCTGCGGCCCGGAGGAGGCGTTCGCGATCCTGCGCCGCGCCTCCCAGTCCCGGAACCAGAAGATGCGCGACCTCGCGGCCTCGATCGTCGCGTCGGTGTCGGGCACGGCGCCGCACAGCCCGCACGAGTTCCGCGAGCGGCCCCGGGCCTGATCCCGGCACGCCACCGTGCCGCACGGCCGGCCGGCACCGCCGGGGGCGGTCGGCACGCCCCTGCGGCGACGACCGTCCCCGCGGTGCTGCGGGGCTCGGCCGACATCGCCTGCGGCGACGGCGTCGGTGCCCTCCGCGTCGGCCGCGCCCGGACCGGCTGGCCCGCGGCGGCGCTCGCGGGGTCTGCTGCGGACCCACGGCCCACGCTAGGGGCGCGGCCCGCGGCCGCAACCGGAGTGGTCACGGCGCGGGCGGGCCGCCCACGGTGCTGGGCCGCACGGCGACCCGGAACGGGACCTCGACCTGCACCGGGTCGACGGCGGGGTCCTCCACCCGGCGCACGAGCAGCCGCACCGCCTCGCGCGCGAGCACGCCGAGGTCCGGGGCGACGGTCGTCAGCCCGGCGTACCGGGACTCCTCGATGTCGTCGAAGCCGGCGACCGCGACGTCGCCCGGCACGGCGAGGCCGGCGGTACGCACGGCGTGCCACGCGCCGAGGGCCAGCAGGTCGTTGAAGCAGAGCACCGCGTCGAACCCCACGCCCGCGGCGAGCAGCTCCCGCACCGCCCGCACGCCGTCGGCCCGGCGGTACGCGCCCACCCGCGGGACGAGCGCTTCGTCGAGCTCGAGGCCCGCCGCCGCGAGCGCCTCGCGGTGCCCGCGCCACCGCTCGCCGCCGGTGCTGCCGGCCGCCTGGCGCCCGAGCACGGCGATCCGCCGCCGCCCGGTGGCGAGCAGGTGCTCGGTGAGCTCCCGGGCCGCGCGCACGCTGTCCATCGCCACGTGGTCGGCCCCCACGTCGTACCGGTGCTCGCCGAGCATGACGAGCGGCGTCCGGCCGATCCGCCGGACCACCGTCTCGTGCGGCGTGACGAGCGGCGACAGGATCACGCCGTCCACCAGGCGGGAGGTCAGGTCGACGAGCGCCACCCGCTCCCCCTCGACATCGCCGCGCGTCTCCTCGATCACCAGCACCCGGCCGTGCTCCTTCGCGGCCCGGCCCGCCGCCGAGGCGAGCGCGGCGAAGTACGGCGAGGTGAGCTCGGGCACGGCCAGCGCGAGGATGCCCGAACGGCCGTGCCGCAGGCTGCGCGCCGTGGCGTTCGGCCGGTAGCCGAGCTGCTCGATCGCCGCGAGGACCCGCGACCGGGTCGCCGCGGTGACGTGGGGGTGCTCGTTGACGACGTTCGACACCGTCTTGAACGACACGCCCGCCACGGCGGCGACGTCCCGGAGGGTGACCGTCACGGCAGCCGGTCCACGGTCGCCGCCGGCCCCGCCAGCACGGGCACGCCGTCGGCGCCCCAGTCCAGCGGCGTGAGCCACACCTGGCGCCCGGGGTACGCGGCGCCGACGGCGTCCGGCGGCCACGCGTGGTGCACGTACCAGGTCGCCCCGTCGTCGACCGTGACCACGCAGCCGTGCCCCGGCCCGGCGGCCTCGGGCGAGGACCGCATCAGCGGCTCGTCCAGCGGCTTGGCCCACGGGCCGGTGAGCGCGTCGGCGACGGCCCAGCCGACGCCGTAGTCGGCGGACCCGTAGTCGTTCGCCGAGTACAGCAAGTGGTACCGGCCGTCGCGCAGGACGACCGTCGGCCCCTCGACCAGGTGGCCCTCCCACGGCTGGTCGTGCGTGATCAGGTCGACCGGCCCGTCGCCGACCAGCGCGAGCCCGTCCGGGGCGAGTTGCTGCACCCGGATCCACGACCGCACGCCCACGTGGTTGCCGTCGTTCTTCCACAGCAGGTACGGCGTGCCGTCGGCGTCGACGAACGGGGACGCGTCGATCGACCCACCCTCGTCGTACTCGCAGACGAACGGGGCGTCGGCCTCGTCGACGAACGGGCCCGCCGGGTGGTCCGCGACCGCGACGCCGAGGCACTGCTGCTGGGTCCCGCGCTCCATCGCCGTGTAGTACGCCACGTACCGGCCCTGGAGCTCGACCACCTCGGGCGCCCAGTGCCGTCCGGCGCCGGTCCACGGGGCGAGGACCGGCATCCCGTCGCCGACCACCTCCCAGTGCACGAGGTCGTCGGAGCGCAGCACCGGCAGGGTGCCGAGCCGGCCCTGGGTGCCGTAGGCGTACCAGGCCCCCGCCGCGCGCAGCACGAACGGGTCGGGCAGGTTGCCGTCGTACACGGGGTTGGTGAAGGCCACGTCGCTCTCCTCGGTGTCCTCGGTCGCGCGGTCGGTGCCGGGGTCGGTGCCGGGGTCGCGGGTGCCGGAGCCGCAGCCGGCGAGGACCGCCACCACGGCCAGCACCGTGACCGCCCCGGCCGCGCCCCGCCGGGGGCCGCGTCGCACGGCGCTCACCCCTTCAGCCCGCTGCGCGCGACGCCCTCGATGATGAACCGCTGCGTCAGCGCGAACAGCACGATCACCGGCACCGACGCCACCACCGCCCCGGCCATGATCGACGGGAAGTCGGTCACGTAAGCGCCCTGCAGCAGCTTCAGCCCCGCGGGGAGGGTCAGCCGCTCCGGGCTGAACAGCACGTAGACCGGCCAGATGTAGTCGTTCCAGTTGCCGAGGAACGCGAGCACGGCGAGCGTCGCCAGCGCGGGCCGGGTGTTCGGGAGCACGACCTGGGTGAACACCCGCCACTGGTTCGCCCCGTCCAGCGCCGCCGCCTCCTCCAGCTCCACGGGCAGCCCGACGAAGAACTGCCGGAGGAAGAACACCCCGAACGCCCCCGCCGCGCCGGGCACCACGAGGGCCCAGATCGAGTCGATCCAGCCGAGCTGGTCGATCGTCAGGTAGTTCGGCATGAGGAACACGAACGCCGGCAGGAACAGCGTCGAGACGATCACGCCGAAGATGACCCCTCGCCCGCGGAACTGCATCCGGGCGAGGGCGAAGGCCGCCGTCGACGCCACCACGAGCACGAGGACGGTGTGCAGCATGGCGGCAAGCAGCGAGTTGAGGAACCAGCGCAGCACGGGGTACGGCCCGTCGAGGCTGAGCAGCCGGTCGTAGGCGGACAGGTCGATCTCCTGCGGCCACAGCGTGGGCGGCGAGGCCGTCGCCTCCCCGTACGACTTCACCGAGGTCAGACCCATCCACAGCAGCGGCCCGACGAAGGTCACCACCAGGACGAGGACCAGCGCCCAGGTCGCGGCGGCACCGAGGCCGCGGCGGGCCCTCACGACGCCCTCCGACGCCGGCGGGGACGGCGGCTGCCGTCCCGCTCCCGCAGGGCGACAAAGCTGGCGATCGACACGATGCCGAGCCCGATCGACAGCAGGTAGCCCATCGCGGCGGCGGACCCCATCTTGTACTGCCCGAGCCCGGTGTCCAGGATCACCATGAGGGCCGTCCGGGTGGACGTGCCGGGGCCGCCGCCCGTCATGAGATCGGCCTGGCCGAACATGTTGGCCGAGGCGAGCACGGTCATGGTGAGCACGAACGCCAGCACCGGCCGCAATCCCGGCAGGGTGACGTGCCGGAACCGCTGGCGGGCGGACGCCCCGTCCACCTCGGCGGCGTCGTACAGCTCGGCGGGCACGTCCTGGAGCCCGGCCAGGTAGATGATCATGTTGAACCCGAGGGTCCACCAGATCGTCACCCCGACGAGCGATACCCAGGCCCACGGCTGCGCCGTCAGCCACGGGACCGGGTCGCCGGCGCCGAGCGCGTGCAGCAGCCGGTCGAGCCGGGTGAGCTGCAGCAGGTGGTTGAGCACACCCAGGTTGGGGTCGAGGACGAACCGGAACAGCACGCCCACGACCGCGACGCCGAGCACGTACGGCAGGAACACGACCGCCCGCAGCAGCGTCCGCCCGGGGAACCGCCGGTTCAGCGCCATCGCGAGCAGCAGCGGCACGGTCAGCAGGAGCGGCACCGAGGCGACGACGAACGTCCCGGTGGCCGCCATGCCGTCCCAGAACCGCTGGAACACCACGCTGGTCGAGTCGAACAGCGCGGCGTAGTTGTCGAGGCCCACGAACGGCCTGCTGGGCATGAGGTAGTCCCAGTCGTGCAGGGACATCCACACCCCGCGCACCGCGGGGAACGCCACGAAGGTGCCGAAGATCAGCAGGAACGGCGCGAGGAACGCGTACGGCGTCCACCGCGCCCCGCGCCGGAGCGGCCGGCGCGGGGCGGCGACCGCGGCGCTCACGCGGCGCCGTAGCGGTCGCGGTTGTCGGCGAGCACCTGGTCGGCGCGCGCCGCGGCGTCGGCCAGCGCCTCGCGCGGCTCCTTCACGAGGAGCACGGCCTCGTTCAGCGCGGTGTACAGCTCGCCGACCGCGTCTCCGGCGCCGGGGATCGAGGGCGGGAACCGCAAGTCGTCCGCCTGCTCGGCGATCGCCGCCTGCGGGGCGAGCGCGGTGAACTCCGCCGACTCGCGCGCCGACCGGCGGGCGGGGACCTGCCCGCCCACGGCCCAGGCCGCGGACTGCTGGGACACCCAGTTCACGAACGTCCGGGCCGCGTCCAGCTGGTCGTCGGTCGTACCCCGCTGCTTGGTCAGCACGAAGTTGTGCGACCCGGCCCACGCCGCGTCGACCGACCCGATCCGCGGCAGCCGGCGGACGCCCCACTCGAGGCCGCTGATCTCGTCCAGGGTGTTGACCGACCAGATGCCGTTCCAGTTGAACGCGGCCTGCCCGTTCTGCAGCGCGATGATGTCGGCGTCCTGCCCCACGTCGCGGGCGCTCCACCCCCGGTGCACCGCGTCGACCATCCAGGACAGCGCCTCGACCCCCTCGTCCTGCGCCCAGGCGGCGGTGGCGCCGTCCGCGTCGAGCAGGTCCCCCCCGAACTGCCAGATCAGCGACTGGAGCGTCTGCCCGCCGGTGAACGTGTGCGGGCTCATCCAGTGCCCGGCGACGCCGTTCGCCAGCAGCGCGTCGAGTGCCGCCTCGTAGGACGCGCGGTCCGTCGGCGGGGCGGCGGGGTCGAGCCCGGAGTCGGCCATCACCGCGGTGTTGAAGAAGAACCCCAGCGGGTGCACGTCCAGCGGGATGCCGTATCGCTGGCCGGCGTAGATCCCGGCGTCCCACACCGGGCGGATGAAGTCGTCGGCGGTGAGGTCCAGGTCGTCGGCCAGGTCGTCCAGCGGCAGCAGCAGGCCGCGCGCGGCCGACGTCGGCAGCGAGTCGAGGTGCTGGATCGCGATGTGCGGGCCCTGCCCGGAGGTGAGGGCGGCGGGCAGCTTGGCGTGGAAGTCGGCCCACTCCATGGTGGTCATCTTCACGGCGACGCCCTCGTGCTCGGCGTTGAACCGGTCGACCAGGTCCTGCATGACGGGGCCGTCGCCCCCGGTGAAGCCGTTCCAGAACGACAGCTCGACCGCGCCGGACCCGCCGGAGCCGCCGCTCGCGCCGGACGTGGACGGGCCGCCGCCGGAGCACGCGGCGACGGCGGTGCCGAGGCCGAGGGCGCCGAGCCCGGCCAGGAAGCCGCGGCGGGTCGGACCGGGTCGGCCCGGCAGCGGGCGTGCGGGGGTACGGGACATCTGGCTCACGGGTGGCTCCTTCGCCATCGGTGACCAGGTGGGCGGCGGCTGAGATCGCCACCCGGCCGTTTACAACGGATAACCGCGGGACTTGTCTAGCGAAGCCGTTCCTCCGTTGTAAACCCCTACTTCGCGCGCCCCGGGGACGACGACGCCCGCCCGGCCGCAGGGGCCGGGCGGGCGTCGTGGGCCGCGTGCGCGGCGACGGTCAGTCGCGGTCGAACTTCGCGCCCAGCGCCTCGAGCTTCGCGGTGAAGTTCTCGTAGCCCCGGTCGATCAGGCTGATCCCGCGCACGGCCGAGGTGCCCTGCGCGGTCAGCGCCGCGATCAGGTGGCTGAACCCGCCGCGCAGGTCCGGGACCTCGATGTCGGCGGCCGTCAGCGGGGTCGGCCCGGAGATCACCGCCGAGTGCGAGAAGTTGCGCTGGCCGAACCGGCACGGCCGGCCGCCGAGGCAGTCCTGGTAGACCTGGATGGTGGCGCCCATGCCGCGCAGCGCGTCGGTGAACCCGAACCGGTTCTCGTACACCGTCTCGTGCACGATCGACAGGCCCTTGGCCTGGGTCAGCGCGACCACCAGCGGCTGCTGCCAGTCGGTCATGAAGCCGGGGTGCACGTCGGTCTCGAGCACGATCGACTTCAGGTCGCCGCCCGGGTGGTAGAACCGGATGCCGTCGTCGTCGATCGCGAACTCGCCGCCCACCTTGCGGAAGGTGTTGAGGAACGCGGTCATCTCGGGCTGGGTGGCCCCGCGCACGTACACGTCGCCGCCGGTCGCCAGCGCGGCGGACGCCCACGACGCCGCCTCGATCCGGTCGGCCAGCGCGGTGTGCCGGAAGCCCACGAGCCGGTCGACGCCCTCGATCCGGATGACCCGGTCGGTGTCGACCGAGATGATCGCGCCCATCTTCTGCAGGACGTTGATCAGGTCCATGATCTCGGGCTCGATCGCCGCGTTGGTGAGCTCGGTCACGCCCTCGGCACGCACGGCGGTGAGCAGCAGCTGCTCGGTCGCCCCGACGCTCGGGTACGGCAGCGTGATCTTCGTGCCGCGGAGCCGGCGGGGCGCGCGGATGTGGATGCCGTTCTCGCGCTTGTCCACCACGGCGCCGAACTGCCGCAGGATGTCCAGGTGGTAGTTGATCGGCCGGTCGCCGATCCGGCAGCCGCCCAGGTCGGGGATGAACGCCTCGCCCAGCCGGTGCAGCAGCGGGCCGCAGAACAGGATCGGGATGCGGCTGGACCCGGCGTGCGCGTCGATGTCGGCCACGTGCGCGGACTCGACGTCCGTCGGGTCGAGGCGCAGGACGCCGCCCTCGGCGTCGGCCGACACGCGCACACCGTGCAGCTCGAGCAGGCCGGTGACGACGCCGACGTCGCGGATCTGCGGCACGTTGCGCAGCTCGCTGGGGGTCTCGCCCAGCAGGGACGCCACCATCGCCTTCGAGACGAAGTTCTTGGCACCCCGGACGGTGATCTCGCCCGACAGGGGCGTCCCGCCGTGGACGTAGAGCAGATCGGTCATCCCCCCATGGTGGCGCACGCGCCGGGCGGGTCGCGCACGCGCGCCGCGCGGCCCGTACAGCGCGTGCCAAACCTCCACAAACGGGACGCCCGGGCCGCGCAGCATCCTGCGCGGCCCGGGCGGGGTCGGGTACTCGGGTTCCCCCGGGGGGTGGCTCAGAGGCCGGGACGACGTCCCAGGCTCAGCTCGACCGGACGGGCGGCCTTGATCTCGACCGGCGGCAGGTGCTTCGCCGGCAGGGTCTTCGGGCGCCAGGCGTCCCGGGTGGCCTCGAACGCGGTGATCTCCGCCTCGTGCTGCAGGGTGAGGCCGATGTCGTCCAGGCCCTCCATCAGGCGCCAGCGGGTGTAGTCGTCGATCTGGAACGGCACCACGACGTCGTCGCAGGTGACGGTCTTCGTCCCGAGGTCGACGGTCACCTCGGTGCCCGGCGCGGTCTCCAGGACCTTCCAGATGAGCTCGACGTCCTCCTGCGCGAGCTGGGCCGCGACGAGGCCCTGCTTGCCGGAGTTGCCGCGGAAGATGTCCGCGAACCGCGAGGCCAGGACGACCTTGAACCCGTAGTCCTTCAGCGCCCACACGGCGTGCTCGCGGGAGGAGCCGGTGCCGAAGTCCGGGCCGGCCACCAGCACCGAGCCGGTGCGGTAGGCGTCCTGGTTGAGGACGAACGAGGGGTCGTTCCGCCAGGCGGCGAACAGCGCGTCCTCGAAGCCCGTGCGGGTCACGCGCTTGAGGTAGACGGCGGGGATGATCTGGTCGGTGTCGACGTTGCTGCGGCGCAGCGGGACGCCGACGCCGGTGTGCTGGGTGAACTTCTCCATGAGGGCTCTCGTTCCTGGTGTCGAGGGGTCGGGGCGACGGCGGCTCAGGCCGGCTGGAGGTCCAGCGGCGAGCCGTCCGGGACGGCGACGTCCGGGCCCAGGTCGGAGACGGAGGACAGGGTGCCGCGGATCGCCGTGGCGGCGGCGACCAGCGGGGACACCAGGTGCGTGCGGCCGCCCTTGCCCTGCCGGCCCTCGAAGTTGCGGTTCGACGTCGACGCCGACCGCTCCCCCGGCGCGAGCTGGTCCGGGTTCATGCCCAGGCACATCGAGCAGCCGGCGTTGCGCCACTCGGCCCCGAAGTCGAGGAAGATCCGGTCCAGGCCCTCGGCCTCGGCCTGCAGCCGCACGCGGGCGGACGACGGCACGACGAGGACGCGGACGCTGTCGGCCTTCTTCTGGCCCTGCATGAGCTTGGCCGCGGCCCGCAGGTCCTCGATCCGGCCGTTGGTGCAGGAGCCGATGAACACCGTGTCGACCGCGATCTCCCGCAGCGGCTGGCCGGGGGTCAGGCCCATGTACTCGATGGCGCGCTCGGCGGCGACCCGCTCGTTGGCGTCCGCGATCTCCTCCGGCACCGGGACGGCGCCCGACAGCGGCAGGCCCTGGCCCGGGTTCGTGCCCCAGGTGACGAACGGCTCGAGGTCGGCGGCCTCCAGGACCACCTCGGCGTCGAACGTGGCGTCGTCGTCGCTGCGCAGCGTCGACCAGTACGCGACCGCGGCGTCCCAGTCGGCGCCCTCCGGGGCGTGCGGGCGGCCCTTGAGGTAGTCGAACGTCGTCTGGTCCGGGGCGATCATGCCGGCGCGCGCGCCCGCCTCGATCGACATGTTGCAGATCGTCATGCGGCCCTCCATGGAGAGCGACCGGATGGCGTCCCCGCGGTACTCCAGGACGTAGCCCTGGCCGCCGCCGGTGCCGATCTTCGCGATGACCGCCAGGATGATGTCCTTGGCCGTCGCGCCGAGCGGCAGGGCGCCGTTGACCGTGATCGCCATGGTCTTGAACGGGGCCAGCGGCAGCGTCTGGGTGGCGAGCACGTGCTCGACCTCGGACGTGCCGATGCCGAACGCCAGCGCGCCGAACGCGCCGTGCGTCGAGGTGTGCGAGTCGCCGCAGACGACCGTCAGGCCCGGCATCGTCAGGCCGAGCTGCGGGCCGACCTGGTGCACGATGCCCTGGTCCGCGTCGCCGAGCGAGTGCAGCCGGACGCCGAACTCCTGCGCGTTGTTCCGCAGCGTGTCGATCTGCGTGCGCGACGTGAGGTCGGCGATCGGCAGGTCGATGTCCAGCGTCGGGGTGTTGTGGTCCTCGGTCGCGAGCGTGAGGTCCGGGCGGCGGACCTTCCGGCCCGCGAGCCGCAGGCCCTCGAACGCCTGCGGGCTGGTGACCTCGTGGACGAGGTGCAGGTCGATGTAGAGCAGGTCGGGCGCGCCGTCGGCGCCGCGCCGCACGATGTGGTTCTCCCACACCTTCTCCGCCAGTGTGCCGGCCATGTTCGGGCGTCCTCTCGTCCTTCGGTCGGTGGGGGCCGACCAGGTCCTTCTCGGTGTCGACTTGCGTCTCAGTGTGCGAGACGGCAATATCGACCTATGGACAACTCTAGCGGAGTCGGCGTGCTGGACAAGGCCGCCTCGGTCCTCAACGCCCTCGAGGCCGGACCCGCCACCCTCGCGCAGCTGGTCAACGCCACCCATCTTGCCCGCCCCACGGCCCACCGGCTGGCCGTCGCGCTCGAGCACCACCGCCTGGTGGGGCGCGACATGCAGGGCCGGTTCGTCCTGGGTCCGCGCCTGACGGAGCTGGCGAGCGCCGCCGGCGAGGACCGGCTGCTCGCCGCCGCCGGCCCGGTGCTCGCGGCGCTGCGCGACCACACGGGCGAGAGCGCCCAGCTCTACCGCCGCCAGGGCGACCAGCGCATCTGCGTGGCCGCCGCCGAGCGGCCGATCGGCCTGCGCGACTCGATCCCCGTGGGCGCGACGCTCACGATGGCGGCCGGCTCCGCGGCGCAGATCCTGCTCGCGTGGGAGGAGCCCGACCGGCTGCACCGCGGCCTGCAGGGCGCCAAGTTCACCGCGACGATCCTGTCCGGCGTCCGCCGCCGCGGCTGGGCGCAGTCCGTGTCCGAGCGCGAGGTCGGCGTCGCGTCGGTCTCGGCGCCGGTGCGCGGGCAGTCGGGGCGGGTCGTGGCCGCGGTGTCCATCTCGGGCCCGGTGGAGCGGCTGAGCCGCCAGCCGGGGCGGCTGCACGCCGCCGCGGTCGTCTCGGCGGCGAACCGCCTCACGGAGGTCCTCCGCCGCACCGCGGAGTAGGACCCGGCCGCCCGCACGTCCACGAGGCCGCCGCTCCCCCGAGGGGGGCGGCGGCCTCGCGCGCGCCCGCCCCGCACCCACCTCACCCCTTCACGCGGCCGAGTTCGCCGGTTGCGCGCGAGTTCGCCGGTTGCGCAGGGCCCGGATCCGCGCAACCGGCGAACTCGCCGGGGGGGACGCCGCGGCGCCCCGCGGGCGGGCAGCAGAAAGGCCGGCCGCCTGCTGGCGACCGGCCTTTCCTGATGTACCCCCAAGGGGATTCGAACCCCTGTTACCGCCGTGAGAGGGCGGCGTCCTAGGCCACTAGACGATGGGGGCCTAGTCGATCTCACCGCCGGGGCGGCTTGACCGGGTCTTACTGTACTGCATCCTGCTCGGCCTCTTCAAACCGGCCTTTCCGGGCCGTTCTGCGAAACCTTGCTGGGGTACCAGGACTCGAACCTAGACTAAGTGAACCAGAATCACTCGTGCTGCCAATTACACCATACCCCAATGACACACAACGACATTCTTCCGGGTCTCGCGGCCAGCGCCGACCGGCGCGCAGGGCGCCTGAGGGAGCGGGTTGGAGGACCGGTGTCGTGGACGCCGTGCCGACCGGAAACATTACCGGAGGAACGGGCGTGCTCCAAACCGGCGGCTCGCGACCCGCGTCACACGGGTCGCGAGCGCCGCCGTCAGAGCCCCAGCACCCCGGGCAGCTCGTCCAGGGACGCGATCACCACGTCCCCCGGCAGCGCCTCCGTGTCGTTCGCGTGCTTCGCCCCGAGGTGCGGCCGGGCGAGCCACACGCCCCGCAGGCCGGCCGCGGTGGCGGCGCGCGCGTCGACGTCCAGCTCGTCCCCCACGTACGCGGTCCGGGCGGGCTGCGTGCCCAGCCGGCGGCAGGCCTCGGCGAACACCCGCGGGTCGGGCTTGCCGAAGCCGAGGGTGTCGACGCCGACCAGCAGCGGCACGTCGTCGGCCAGGCCCGCGCGGGTCAGCTTGCGCACCTGGTACTCGATCGCCGCGTTGGTGAGCGCGCCGACCCGGATCCCCGCGTCGAGCAGCCGGCGCACCACGGCCGCGGCGTCCGCGTGCGCCGCCCACGAGCCGGTGAACCGCTCCTCGAACAGCGCGTTCCACCGGTCGTAGGCCGCGTCGTCCAGCACCGGGCCCCCGAAGGCCGCGTGCAGGTCGTTGGCGCGGCCCATCCGCTGCTCGCGGTAGGACACCTCGCCGCGCGTGTACCGGCGGTACCGGCCGTGCGCGTCGGCCCGCCAGTGGTCGAGCACCTCGGTGTCGCGCGCCGGGTCGAGACCCGGCAGCCACTCCCGGGAGACCGCCGCCAGCGCGTGCGCGAACGCGCCGTGGGTGTCGACGAGGGTGTCGTCGACGTCGAACAGCACGCCGTCGACGGCCCGCTCCCCCGCCGTCACAGCGAGGCGCGCAGCGCCGCGATCCGCGCCAGGGTCGACTCCCGGCCGAGGATCTCGAGCGACTCGAACAGCGGCGGCGACACCCGGCGCCCGGACACGGCGACGCGCAGCGGCGTGAACGCGAACCGCGGCTTGATGCCGAGCCCGTCGACCAGCGCGGTCTGCAGCGCCTCCTGGACGGCCTCGGTGCCGAAGCCGTCCGCGGGCAGCGCCGTCAGCGCCTCGGTCGCGGCGTCGAGCACCTGGGCGGCGGTGTCCTTGAGCGCGCCGCGCGCGTCGTCCTCCACCACGAGCGCGTCGTCGGCCACGAACAGGAACCCGAGCATCCCGACGGCCTCGCCGAGCAGGGTGACGCGGGTCTGGATCAGCGGCGCCCCGGCGTCGAGCAGCGCGCGGTGCTCCGGCGACAGGTCGGCGTAGGAGTCGGCGGGCACGAGGCCGGCGCGGTGCAGGTACGGCACCAGGCGGTCGCGGAAGTCGTCGGGGGCGAGCAGCCGGATGTGCTCGGCGTTGATCGCCTCGGCCTTCTTCAGGTCGAACCGTGCCGGGTTGGGGTTCACGTCGGCGACGTCGAACGCCTCGACGAGCTCGGCGACCGAGAAGATGTCCCGGTCCGGGCCGATCGACCAGCCCAGCAGCGACAGGTAGTTCAGCAGGCCCTCGGGGGTGAACCCGCGCTCCCGGTGCAGGAACAGGTTGGACTCGGGGTCGCGCTTGGACAGCTTCTTGTTGCCCTCGCCCATGACGTACGGCAGGTGGCCGAACTGCGGCATGACGGTGGCGACCCCGAGCTCGAGGAGCGCCCGGTACAGCACGACCTGGCGCGGGGTGGAGGACAGCAGGTCCTCGCCGCGCAGCACGTGGGTGATGCCCATCAGCGCGTCGTCGATCGGGTTGACCAGCGTGTACAGCGGGTGGCCGTTGCCGCGCACGATCACGTAGTCCGGCACGGAGCCGGCCTTGAACGTGACGTCGCCGCGCACCAGGTCGGTGAACGTGACGTCCTCGTCGGGCATCCGCAGCCGCAGCACGGGCTCGCGGCCCTCGGCGCGGTAGGCGGCCTTCTGCTCGTCGGTGAGGTCGCGGTCGTAGCCGTCGTACCCGAGCTTGGGGTCGCGGCCGGCGGCGCGGTGCCGGGCCTCGACCTCCTCGGGGGTGGTGAACGACTCGTAGGCGTAGCCGCCCTCGACCAGCCGGCGCGCGACGTCGGCGTACAGGTCCATCCGCTGCGACTGCCGGTAGGGCTCGTGCGGGCCGCCGACCTCGACGCCCTCGTCCCAGTCGAGACCCAGCCAGCGCAGCGCGTCGAGCAGCTGCAGGTACGACTCCTCGGAGTCGCGCGCCGGGTCGGTGTCCTCGATCCGGAACACGAACGTGCCGCCGACGTGCCGCGCGTACGCCCAGTTGAACAGGGCGGTGCGGATCAGGCCGACGTGCGGGGTACCGGTCGGGGACGGGCAGAAGCGGACGCGCACGGGCGTCGCGGGGGCAGCAGCACTCACGCGCTCCACCCTAGCGAGCGCGCCGGGGGGTCCCCGCCGCGCGTGCCCGCCGCCGCCGCCTCAGGAGCGGCGCAGCACCGGGTTGCGCAGCGTGCCGATCTCCTCGACCTCGACCTCCACCACGTCCCGCTCCGCGAGCAGGCCGACGCCGGCCGGGGTGCCGGTGAGGATGATGTCGCCGGGCAGCAGCGTGAAGACCTCGGAGATGTACGAGATCAGGTACGCGACGTCGAACACCATCTGCGACGTCCGGCCGTCCTGCTTGGCCTCGCCGTTGACCCGGGACCGCACGGCCAGGTCCTCGACGTCGAGCCCCGGCACGACCCAGGGGCCGATCGGGCACGACGAGTCGAAGCCCTTGGCGCGGGTCCACTGGGCGTCCGCCCGCTGGATGTCGCGGGCGGTGACGTCGTTGGCGACGGTGTAGCCGAACACCTTGCTCAGGGCGTGCTCGGGGGCGACGTCCTTGGTGACCTTGCCGATGACGACGGCGAGCTCGGCCTCGTACGAGACCTCCTCGGTCCAGTCGGGGAGCACGATCGGGTCGTCCGGGCCCACGACGGCGGTGTTGGGCTTGAGGAACAGCAGCGGCGACGCCGGGACCTCGTTGCCCATCTCGGCGGCGTGGTCGACGTAGTTCCGGCCGACGCCGATGATCTTGGACCGCGGGATCACCGGGGCGAGCAGCCGGACGCCGTCCCCGAGCGGGATGCGCTCGCCGGTGGGCTGCACCGGCGTGTAGATCGGGTCGCCGCTGATGACGACGAGCTGCTCCTGACCCGGCTCCCCCTCGACGAGGGCGTAGCGGGGGTCGTCTCCGGTGGTGAACCTGGCGATGCGCACGGCCCCACCCTAACCGGGGGCGCGGCTCAGACCCGGGCGAGGACCTCGCCGTGCAGCACGGCGAACCAGCCGTCCGGGTGGGTGCCCCACTCGCGCCAGCCGGCGGCGAGCTGCTCGAGGGCGACCTCGTCGGCGAGCCCGTGCCCGACGGCCTGCCGGGCGAAGTCGGACGCGACGCACCGCTCGGCCCACAGGTCCGCCCACCAGGTGCGGTCCTCGTCCGAGGCGTAGCTCCACACCCCGGCCGTCGCGACGAGGGCGTCGGGGTCGAACCCGGCCGCGAGCGCCCAGGAGTGCAGCCGGCGGCCCGCGTCGGCCTCCGCGCCGTTGGCCTGGGTGACCTCGTGGTAGAGCGCGGACCACTCGTCCAGGACGGGCGAGGCGGGGAACCAGGTCATCCCGGCGTAGTCCGCGTCCCGCACCGCGACGACGCCGCCGGGCCGGGCGACGCGGCGCAGCTCGCGCAGCGCCGCGACCGGGTCGGTGAGGTGCTGCAGCACCTGGTGGGCGTGCACGACGTCGAAGGACGCGTCGGGGAACGGCAGGGCGTAGGCGTCGCCGATCTGGAAGGTGACGTTCGTGGCGCCGGCGCGCTCCGCCTCCTCGCGGGCGAGGTCGAGCACCCGCTCCGAGCGGTCGAGGCCCACGACGGCGCCGGGCGCCACGCGCGAGGCGAGGTCGACGGTCACCGTGCCCGGGCCGCAGCCGACGTCGAGCAGGGACTGGCCGGGCTGCAGGGCCGGCAGCAGGTAGGCCGCCGAGTTCTCCGCGGTGCGCCACCGGTGGGAGCGCAGCACGCTGTCGTGGTGGCCGTGGGTGTAGACGTCGGCCTGGTGCGTGTCGGTCACCCGATGACGGTAGCCCCGCCACGACCAGGCATTCCAGTGGGCGGTACGTCGCGTCCCGACACGCGAGACGATGCGGCGGACGTCACGCCGCGGCGACGCCCCGGGGGCCGCCTCGGCGCACACTCCGCGCCCCGCCGGGCGCCCGGCTAGCGTGGCGCCATGCAGCGGATCACCGGTGTGGACGTCGCCCGTGGCCTGGCGGTGCTCGGCATGCTCACGGCGCACGTCGGGCCCGGCGGGCCGCAGGACCCGTGGCCGTGGTCGCTCGCGCAGGTGGCCGACGGCCGGTCCGCCGCGCTGTTCGTCCTGCTGTCCGGGATCTCGGTCGCGCTGATCTCCGGCGGGTCGTCCCCCGTGACGGGCGTCCGCCGGGTCCAGGCCCGCGCGAAGATCCTGGTGCGGGCGTTCGCGGTGCTCGGGATCGGCGTGGCGGTGATCCTGCTGGGCACGCCGATCGCGGTGATCCTGCCGACGTACGCGGTGCTGTTCGCGTGCGCGACGCCGCTGCTGGGCGCGTCCCCGCGGCGGCTGCTCGGCGGCGCGGTGGCCGTGGCGGCGTTCGGGCCGCTGCTGCACCTGGCCCTCCACCCGGTCTTCCTCCGACTGCCCGGGCGCGAGCTCACCGACCTGCTCGTCGGCGACTACTACCCGGCCGTCGTGTGGTTCGCCTACGTGCTCGTCGGCCTCGCGGTGGGCCGGATGGACCTGCGCGACCGGAGTGTGCGGCTGCGTCTGCTCGGCGCCGGGGTCGTGCTGGCGGTCGTGGCGCACGCCGCGTCGGCGCTGCTGACCCGGACCCTCGCCGGCGACCCGACCCTCGTCGCGCTGGTCACCACCGAGCCGCACTCGTCCTCGGGGCTCGAGGTGGTCGCGAACACGGGCGTGGGGCTGGCGGTGCTCGCGCTGTGCCTGCTCGTGGCGGACGCCGCACCCGCCCTCGTGGCGCCGCTGGCCGCGACCGGCGCGCTCGCGCTCACCGCGTACACGGCCCAGCTCGTGGCGATCGCCGCGCTCGGCGACGCGGTGGTGTGGGAGCCGGAGGCCGGGACCTGGGTCGCGTTCCTGGTCGTGACCGTGCTCGGCTGCTGGCTGTGGCGCGCGGCGCTGGGACGCGGACCGCTGGAGCGCCTGCTGCACACGCTCGCGGCGCGGGCGGCCGACGTGTCGCCGGACGTGCTGCCCCCGCGGGACGCGGTGCCGGCCGGGCGGGGCTGACGGCGCCGTCAGGGCCAGTCGAGGTGCCGGTCCCACCGGTCCTCGGCGCGGGTGTACCGGACGCGCACGTGCGCCCGGTCCGAGTCGCCCTGCCACAGCTCGACCTCGTCCGGCTCGACCGCCCACAGCTGCCACGTCGGCAGCACCAGCCCGGGCTCGCGGTCGACCCGCGTGCGGGCCTGCTGCACGGCGGCGTGCAGCTCCCCGGCGGACAGCAGCCGCTCCCCCGGCCGGGACGCGAGGGCCGCGGCGCGGGCGCTGGGCGAGCGCCGCAGGAAGTCCGCCGCGCAGGTCGCCGCGTCCAGGGCGCGGGCGCGGCCGACGACCCGCACCTGCCGCCCCAGCGGCTGCCAGTAGAACGTGAGCGCCGCCCGCGGCTCGGCCGCGAGGTCCTGCGCCTTGCCGGCCCGGGCGTCGCTGGCGAACACCCACGCCCCGTCCGCGACGTCCGCGAGCAGCACCACGCGGGCGTGCGGCGCCCCGTCGGGGGCGACGGTCGACAGGCACAGCGCGTGCGGCTCGGGGACCCCGGCGGCGACGGCGGCCGCGAACCAGTCCTGGAACGCCTCGACCGGGTCGGCCGGCAGCGCGTACGGGTCGACCTCGGGCAGGTCGCCGGTGAGCGCGGGCAGCGACCGGAGCAGGTCGCGGGTGCTCGGTCGGGGCAGCATGCCGTTCAGTATCGGGCCGGTGCTCGCGCCGCGCCCGGGACACCGGCCGGGACCTCGACGGGTCCCGGCCGGCGCCGGTCAGCCCAGCGCGAGCAGCGGGTCCCCCGCCGCGACCCGGGTGCCGGGCTCGGCGAGCCGGGTGAGCGAGTCGGGCTGCGCCTCGAGCCCGACGACGGGGCAGATCGCCGACCGCCCGCCGGCCTCGACCGCCGCCGGGTCCCACTCGACGAGGAGCTGGCCCTGCTCGACCGCGTCGCCCTCGGCGACGTGCAGGGTGAACCCCGCGCCGCCGAGCTGGACGGTGTTGATGCCGAGGTGCACCAGCACGCCCCGCCCGCCCTCGGCGAGCAGCACGAACGCGTGCGGGTGCAGCTTGGCGACGGTCCCGGCCACCGGGGCGACGACCGACCGGCCGGCGCCGGACTCCGCGTCCGGCTGCACGGCCAGGCCCGGGCCGACGATCTCCTGGGCGAACACCGGGTCGTCCACGTCCGCGAGCGCGTGCACGACCCCGGCGACCGGGGCGAGGACGGTCAGCGCCATCAGCGCAGGTCCTCGATGTCCGAGGCCAGCGTGTCCGCCTCGGGGCCGACGATGACCTGCACGACGGTGCCGGACTGCATCACCGCGATCGCGCCCGCCGCCTTGAGGACGGACTCGGTGACCTTCGACGGGTCCTCGACCTCGACGCGCAGCCGCGTGATGCACGGCTCCAGGTCGACGATGTTCGCGTCCCCGCCCAGTCCGGCCAGGATCTGCTCTGCCTTGCTCATGGTTCTCTCCTTCGTGGCTCCCGCCGGTGCGGTCGGCGGGTCGGTGTGGTGCGCGGCGGCCCGGTCGGCCGCGGCAGTCACATGAGGTCCTCCAGGTCGGACGCGAGCGTGTCGACGCTCGGGCCGATCACGACCTGCACCACCCGCCCGGACACCATCACCCCGAACGCGCCGGCGGCCCGCAGGGCCGCGGCGTCCACCCGGGACGGCTCCTTCACGAGCGAGCGCAGCCGCGTCGTGCACGGCTCGATCTCGTCGATGTTCCCCACCCCGCCCAGGCCGGCGAGGATCGCCGCGGCCTGGCCGGCGCCCTGCGTGCTCATCCGGTCCTCCCGTCCTCCAGGGCCCCCACGGCCTCCCGCTCGTCGTCCCGTGCCCGTGCCGGCCGGTCGTCCGGCTCGCGCACCCGCGGCACCAGGGCCGGCGCCGGCGCGCTGAGCGGCACCCAGACGCTGTACCGGTCGCCGCGGTAGCAGGCGTTCGAGTACATCGCGGGCGTGTCCTCGCTGAACGTCCGCCGGGTCGCGCGCAGCACCGCGCGGGTCCCGCGCAGGCCCAGCAGCGCGGCCTCCTCGTCGGTCGCCTCGGCCGCGGTCAGCGTCTCCTCGCCCCAGGACGGGTCCAGGCCGACGGCGCGCAGGGCGTCGTGCATGCTCGGCGGCGGGCCGGCGGCCAGCAGCCCCGGCACCAGGTCGACCGCGACCCAGTGCTGCTCGATGCTCATCGGCGACCCGTCCGCGTACCGGACCCGGCGCAGGTGGTGCAGCGCGGCGCCGGGCTCGGTGCCGAGCGCGTCGGCGGCCTCGGCGGACGCGGCCACCGTGCCCATGCCGAGCACCCGCGTCTCGGGTCGCATCCCGCGGCGGCGCATCTCCTCGCCGAACGTGGTCAGCCGCATCTCGAAGTCCATGCGCCGCGGGGCGACGAACGTGCCACGCCCCTGCTCGCGCACCAGCACGCCCTCGCCCACCAGGGCGTCGACGGCCTGGCGCACGGTCATCCGGGACACGCCGAACCGCTCGCACAGCGCGCGCTCGGACGGGATGGCGTCGCCGACCCGCAGCCCGGCCTCGACGAGGCCGACGAGGTAGGACCGGACCGCCTGGTACTTGTGGGCGCCGCGGGCGGGGACGGCCGGCGACTGCTTCGCGTGCACGCGCTCACCCTCCCACCTCGGTCGTCGTCGGCCGCACCACCGGAGGCCGTCCGGGCGCGCAGCGCGGGCGGGCCTGTGGTCCTTGACACATACTCCGGTCTAGACCACTCTGACCGCAACTGGTCCAGACAACTTGCCGACTCGACGGCGACCACGCAAGTTCCGCACCACGCGCACGCCAGACCCACACCTCCCCCCGACCGCGGGTGGCCCCGTCCGGGGCCCCCGCGACCCGAACTCACGAGGAGTGACCATGACCGCCACCACGGTCGATACCCCCAAGCGGGGCATCCCCGGACTCGCGCAGCTCCAGCGCGTGGGCCGATCCCTCATGCTCCCCATCGCCTCGCTGCCCGCCGCGGCCCTGCTGCTGCGGCTCGGCCAGGCCGACATGCTCGGCGCCGACGGCCTCGGGGCCCGCGCCGACTGGCTGCTGCCCGTCGCCGACGTGCTGGCCGCGGCCGGCAACGCCCTGCTCGGCAACCTGCCCCTGCTGTTCGCGCTCGGCGTCGCCATCGGCTACGCCCGCAAGGCCGACGGCTCGACCGGCCTCGCCGCGCTGGTCGGCTACCTGGTGTTCAAGGGCGTCACCGACGCGCTGTCGCCGTACATCCTCGGCGAGGCCGCCGAGGGCGAGACGCAGGAGCTCATCAACTACGGCGTGCTCGGCGGCATCGTCATCGGTCTGACCGCCGCCCTGCTCTACCAGCGGTTCTACCGGATCAAGCTGCCCCCGTACCTGGCGTTCTTCGGCGGCCGCCGGTTCGTGCCGATCGTCACCGCGGGTGCCGCGGTGCTCATCGCCGTGGTCGCGGCGCTCATCTACCCGGCGTTCGACTCCGGCTTCACCGCCGTCGGCGAGTGGGTCACGGGCTCCGCGATCATCGGCGGCTTCGTGTTCGGCACGCTCAACCGCCTGCTGCTGCCGTTCGGCCTGCACCACCTGCTGAACTCGCTGCCGTGGTTCCAGTTCGGCTCCTACGAGGCCGACGGCCAGGTGTGGAACGGCGACATCGCCCGGTTCCTGCACGGCGACCCGACCGCGGGCACCTTCATGACCGGCTTCTTCCCGATCATGATGTTCGCGCTGCCGGCCGCGGCGCTGGCGATCGTGCACACCGCGAAGAAGAAGAACCGCAAGGTCATCGCCGGCATCATGGGCTCGGCCGCGCTGGTCGCGTTCGTCACCGGCGTCACCGAGCCGCTCGAGTTCGCGTTCGTGTACGTCGCCTACCCGCTGTACGCGATCCACGCCGTGCTCACCGGCACGTCGCTCGCGCTGGTCAACGCCCTCGACATCCGCAGCGGGTTCGGGTTCTCGGCGGGCGCGATCGACTACCTGCTGAACTTCCGGATCGCCGAGCAGCCGCTGCTGCTCATCGTGATCGGCCTGGTCTACGCGGTCATCTACTACTTCCTGTTCCGGTTCATGATCCTGAAGTTCAACTTCAAGACGCCGGGCCGGGAGGACGACCCCGTGGCCGAGGGCGCGGGCGACGAGGTGACCGCTGCCGCGGACACCGCGCCGGCCGAGGCGCCGCGGGCGACGGTCCCCGCCGCTGCGGTCGAGTCCCGCGCGGACGACCCGGGCCGCCGCCGGGAGTAGCCCGGCCGGAGACGAGTGGAGCGTTCTGCCCGACACGCGCGGCGTGTCTCGGCAGAACGCTCCACTCGTGCGTTCCGGGGGTGAGGTCAGGCGATCTCGGTCTGGTTCAGGAAGGTCTCCAGGGCGTCGAGGCTGGCCTCGGCGTCCGGGCCGTCGGTCTCGGTGGCGAGCACGAGGGTCTCGCCCGCGGCGGCACCCAGGGTCATGATCCCGAGGATGCTCGCGGCCTGGACCGGGGCGGCGTCGCCCTTGCGGACCGTGACGGGCACCGGCTGCTTGCCGGCCTCCGCGACGAACAGGGCGGCGGGGCGGGCGTGCAGCCCCTCCGCGATGGCGACGACGACGGACCGTTCCATGCCTGACCTCCGGTGCGAGCGGGAGCGTGCCCGGCATTGGGCACGGCCCCGACTCTAACTGGTCTGGACCAGCCGCGGCAGGGTCGGTCGCGGCTCAGCCCGCGCGCACCTCGTCGACGCCCTTGTTCGCCAGCTGGTCCGCCCGCTCGTTCCCGGGGTCGCCGGCGTGGCCCTTGACCCAGTGCCACGAGACCGCGTGCCGGGCGACCTGCTCGTCCAGCGCCTGCCACAGGTCCTGGTTCTTCACCGGCTTCTTGTCCGCGGTCCGCCAGCCGTTCCGCTTCCAGCCCGCGATCCACTTCGTGACGCCCTGCATCACGTACTGCGAGTCGACGTGCAGGTCGACCCGGCACGGCTGGTTCAGCGCCCGGAGCCCCTCGATGACGGCCTGGAGCTCCATCCGGTTGTTCGTGGTGACGGCCTCGCCGCCGAACAGCTCGCGCTCGTGCCCGTTCGACCGCAGCAGCGCGCCCCAGCCGCCGACGCCCGGGTTGCCCTTGCAGGCGCCGTCCGTCCACATCTCGACGGCGGGCGGGGTGGTGGGGGCGTCGCTCATGGTCGCCCACTGTAGGGCGCCCGCCGGGGCCCCGGCCGCCGTGAAAGGATCGCCGGGTGGCAGCCACCCGATCGACCCTGGCCGACCGGGTCCCCGCGAACCCGCAGGACCCCGACGCCCTCTACGAGGCGTTCACGGGCTGGGCCGCGGAGCAGGGCCTCGCGCTCTACCCGCACCAGGACGAGGCGCTGCTGGAGCTGGTGACCGGCTCGCACGTCATCCTGTCGACGCCCACCGGCTCCGGGAAGTCGCTGGTCGCGACCGCCGCGCACTTCGTCGCTCTCGCCCAGGGCCGGCGCACGTACTACACCGCCCCGCTCAAGGCGCTGGTGAGCGAGAAGTTCTTCGCGCTGGTGGAGGCGTTCGGCTCGGCGAACGTCGGCATGATGACCGGCGACTCCGCGGTGAACCCGGACGCCCCGATCATCTGCTGCACGGCCGAGATCCTGGCCAACCAGGCGCTCCGCCAGGGGCCGGGCGCCGACATCGGCCAGGTCGTGATGGACGAGTTCCACTTCTACGCCGACCCGCAGCGCGGCTGGGCGTGGCAGGTGCCGCTGCTCGAGCTGCCGCGGGCCCAGTTCCTGCTCATGTCGGCGACGCTCGGCGACGTGTCGTTCTTCGTCGACGACCTCGAGCGGCGCACCGACGTGCCGGTGGCCGTCGTCGCGAACGCCGAGCGGCCCGTCCCGCTGACGTTCTCCTACGAGGTCGAGCCGCTGCACGAGCTGCTGGAGATGCTGGTGCAGACCGGGCGCTCCCCCGTCTACGTCGTGCACTTCACGCAGAAGGAGGCCGTCGAGCGCGCGCAGGCGCTGCTGTCGATGACCCTCGCCTCCCGGGAGCAGCGGGACCGGATCGCCGAGGAGCTCGGCGACTTCCGGTTCGGCCCGGGGTTCGGCAAGACGCTGTCCCGGCTGCTGCGGCACGGCGTCGGCGTGCACCACGCGGGGATGCTGCCCAAGTACCGCCGGGTGGTCGAGCGGCTGACGCAGAAGGGCCTGCTCCGGGTCGTCTGCGGCACCGACACCCTGGGCGTGGGCATCAACGTGCCGATCCGCACCGTGCTGCTCACCTCGCTGGTGAAGTACGACGGCACCCGGATGCGGCACCTGTCCGCCCGCGAGTTCCACCAGATCGCCGGGCGCGCCGGCCGGGCCGGGTTCGACACGACCGGCGAGGTGTTCGTGCTCGCGCCCGAGCACGTGATCGAGAACCGCAAGGCCCTGCAGAAGGCCGGCGACGACCCGAAGAAGCTCAAGAAGATCGTCCGCAAGCAGGCGCCGCCCGGCATGGTCAACTGGACGGACAAGACGTTCGAGCGGCTGCGCGACGCCGAGCCCGAGCCGCTGACCTCGTCGTTCGGCGTCTCGCACGCGATGGTGCTCAACGTGCTGGCCCGCCCGACCGGCGACCCCGTCGAGACGATGAAGCACCTGCTGCTCGACAACCACGAGCCCGAGGCGGCGAAGGGCCGGCTCGTCCGGCAGGCGATCGCGATCTACCGGTCGCTGCGCACGGCCGGCGTGGTCGAGCGCGTCGTGGAGCCCGGACCCGGCCCCGAGCGGCTGCGCCGGACCGTGCGGCTGACGCTCGACGTGCCGCCGACCTTCGCGCTGAACCAGGCGCTGTCCCCGTTCGCCTACGCCGCGCTCGACCTGCTCGACCGCGAGGACCCGGGGTACGCGCACGACGTGGTCTCGGTCATCGAGGCGACGCTGGACGACCCGCGCCAGGTGCTCGCGGCGCAGGAGAACCGCGCCCGCGGCGAGGCGGTCGCGGCGATGAAGGCCGACGGCATCGAGTACGAGGAGCGGATGGCGCTGCTCGAGGACGTGTCGTACCCGAAGCCGCTCGGCGAGCTGCTCGGCGCGTCCTTCCTGATCTACAAGCAGACCAACCCGTGGGTGGCCGACCACGAGCTGTCCCCGAAGTCCGTGGTCCGGGAGATGCACGAGCGGGCCGCGACGTTCGCCGAGTACGTCTCGCTCTACCAGCTGGACCGCACCGAGGGCGTGCTGCTGCGCTACCTCGCGGACGCGTTCCGGGCGCTGCGGCAGACCGTGCCGGACGACCTGCGGACCGAGGAGCTGCACGAGATCATCGAGTGGCTGGGCGACCTGGTGCGCCGCACCGACTCGAGCCTGCTCGACGAGTGGGAGCGCCTGGCGCACCCCGAGGACCTGGACGACGCCACCGTCACCGAGTCCCGCCCCGAGGACGACGCTCCCCCGCCGATCACCGTCAACAAGCGGGTGTTCCGGGCACTGGTCCGCGGCGCCCTGTTCCGCCGGGTGGACCTGGCGGCGCGGGAGGCGTACCCGGCGCTGGCGGCGCTCGGCGACCAGGACGCGTCGGACGCGCCGTGGACGGCGGACCGGTGGGGCGACGCGCTCGACCCGTTCTACGACGACCACGACGAGATCCTCACCGGCCCGGCGGCGCGCGGGCCCGCGCTGTTCCAGGTCGACGAGCGGCCGGCCGGGCACGGCGAGGCGGGCGCGCGCGGCGACCTGTGGTTCGTGCGGCAGCTGCTCGACGACCCGGCCGGCGACCACGACTGGCGCATCGACGCCCTGGTCGACCTGCCCGCCTCGGACGCGGCGGGAGAGGTGGTCCTGCGGGTGCTCGCGGTGGGGCCGCTCTGACCTGCGGGAACGGCTTGAGCCATTCCAGATAAGGGCAGGCAAACCTGCGTTTCCGCAGGTCAGGGCAGCCTTTCCTGTGATGACAGGGCGTCATCTCCTCACCTACCGTGGGCCCATGAGCGCCCTGTCGACCCACTTCCTGGACCGTGACCGCACCGCCGCCCCGGCGCCCGCGCGCGCCCCCGGGGACGGCGACCACGGCCCCGGCGCCGCCCTGCCGACCGCCGAGCGGCTGAACTGGCTGCGGGCGGGCGTGCTCGGCGCGAACGACGGGATCGTCTCGGTGGCCGCGACGGTCGTCGGCGTGGCCGGCGCGTCCACCGGGGTGTCGACCATCGCCGTCGCCGGCGTCGCCGCCCTCGTCGCGGGCGCGCTGTCGATGGCCGCGGGCGAGTACGTGTCCGTCAGCAGCCAGCGGGACGCGGAGCGCGTGCTCACCGCGCACGGCGTGCGGGACGCCGAGGAGGGGCTCACCAACCCGTGGCACGCGGCGCTGGCGTCGCTCGTGGCGTTCGTGGTCGGCGGCGTCGTCCCGCTGCTCACGATGCTGGGCCCGTGGGGCGGCGAGGCGCGCGTGGTGGCCACGTTCGCGGCGGTCGTGGTCGCGCTGGTCGTGACCGGCACGGTGAGTGCCCGCCTCGGCGGCGCCCCCGCCGGCCGCGCGGTGCTCCGCAACGTCGTGGGCGGCTCCCTGGCGATGGCCATCACCTACGGCGTCGGCTCCCTGGTCGGCCTGGCGGTCTGAGCCCCGGCGCGAGTTCGCCGGTTCCGCGCGAGTTCGCCGGTTCCGCGGGGGGCCGCAGCCGCGCAACCGGCGAACTCGGCGGCACCGCTCAGAAGCGGCCGCCCATCAGCACGACCAGCGCGAGGGCGCCGACGACGCCGGCCGCCAGCGCGGCGTCGGCGGCACCGAGGGGCACCGGGCGCCACACCGTGCGCGGGCCGGCGGACAGCCCCCGCGACTCCAGCGCGAGCGCGACCCGCTCCGACGCGCGGATCGACGCGACCAGCAGCGCGAAGGCCGACCGGGCGAGGCCGCACCACCCCTCGCGCGGCCGGCCGTCCCGCCCGAGCGGCGCGCGGACCAGCTGCGCCGCCCGGATCGTCGCCCACTGCCGCGGCAGCCCCGCGAGCATCCGGTGGCCCGCCAGCAGCGCGTACGCGTACCGCGGGCTCAGCCGCGCGTGCCGGACGAGGCTCACCATCAGGTCCCGCGGCGGCGTGCTCGCGAGGAACGCGACGGTCGCGACCCCGATCACGCACCCGCGCAGGGCGAGCGCCGCGCCGACCACCAGGCCCTCGTGGGTCACCCGGAACGGCCCGCCGGCGAGCAGGACGGCGCCCGGCCGGCTCATCGCGTTGACCAGCAGCACCCCGACGCCGAACGTCCAGAACGGCACCTGCGCGAGCAGCAGCCGCCGGCCGCCCACCCCGGCGCCCCAGCGGGCCGCGCCGAGCCCGAGCAGGTACAGCGCCGCGAGCGCGGCCGGCTCCAGCAGGGCGAGGGTCACGAGCGACACCGCGACGACCAGCAGCAGCTTGACCGTCGGGTTCCGGGCGCCGAGCGCCGTCACCGGACCGGCACCCCCGTCGGGCCCGGAGCGGCGGCCGCGCGCAGGGCGCGGGCGTCCAGCGCGGCGAGCGCGTCGCGCAGCCGCGCCGCGTCGCCGACCACCTCCGCGAGCCGACGCAGGAGCCGCGAGGGGCGCAGCCGCGCGGCGGCGAGGAGGCGCGGATCGCGCAGCAGCGCGAGCGGGTCCACGTCCGCGACCAGCCCGCCGTCGGCGACGACCAGCACCCGGTCCGCGACCGACGCCACCGCCCGCAGGTCGTGGCAGGTGAGCAGCACGGCCCGCCCGGCGCGGGCCTCGTCCGCGAGCGCCCGCAGCACCGCCGTGGTGCCGTGCCGGTCGAGCCCGAACGTCAGTTCGTCCGCCAGCAGGACCGGGCGGTCGTGGACGAGCATCGCGGCCAGGCTCAGCCGGCGCTGCTCGCCGCCGGACAGCCGGTGCGGGTCCCGGTCGGCGAGCGCGGCGAGGCCGAACCGGGCGAGCACGGCGGCCACCCGGTCGTCCGTCCCGGGGCCCGGCGGCAGCCCGACGGCGACCTCGGCCGCCACGGTGCGCCCCGCGAGCTGGTGCTCGGGGTTCTGCACGACGAGCCCGGGGCGCGCACCCTCGACGACGCCCGCGAGCGGGGGCAGCACGCCCGCGAGGGTGGCGACGAGCGTGGACTTGCCCGAGCCGTTGGCCCCGACGACCGCCACGACCTCGCCGGCGCGCAGCCGGAGGTCGACGTCGCGGAGCACGGGCTGCGCGGCGGGCCGGCGGCGGGCCGCCCGACCCGCGGGCCGCCGGCCGACCG
>NZ_SZYE01000150.1 GCF_005239125.1 Cellulomonas hominis
GCCCCGCACCCGCGGCGTGCGGGAACCCCGCGCCCGCGGCCACGGCGGCGCCGAGCACCTCGCCGACCGGCGCGCCGCCCGCCGCGGTGACCCCGGCCGCGACGGCGGCCTCGACGAACGGCGCGTCCGCCAGGTGCACCCGCGCGGCGACGTCCTCGTCCAGGAACTCCAGGACGGACTCCGTGGTGAGCACCGCCGAGCCGAGGTCGGTGAGCACGACGGCGGACCGGCCGTCGGCGGTGGCCTCGCCGAGCGCCTGCTCGACCAGGTCGAAGCTCGTGCCGAGCCCGCCCGCGCCGTCGCCGCCCGCGGCGATGATCAGCACCTCGGGCGCCATCTGCGCCGCCAGCTCCCGGACGCCCTCGGCCAGCGTCGCCGAGTGCGAGACGAGGACGAGGGCGACCGGGGCGGCGCTCACGCCACCGCCTCCGCGGTGGTCGCCGCCGCCTCGAGGATCAGGGCGGTCGACGTGGCCCCCGGGTCCTGGTGCCCGGCCGAGCGCTCGCCGAGGTAGGACGCGCGTCCCTTCGTCGCGACGAGCGGGATCGTGGCCTCCGCGCCGCCGCGCGCCGCCTCGGCCGCCGCGGCCAGCACCGCGGCCGGGGAGGCGCCGGCGTCCGCCGCGGCGACCGCGGCCTCGACCGCCGGGCTCCACGCGTCGACCATCGTCTTCTCCCCCGTGGTGGCCTTGCCGCGCACGACGATGCCCTCCAGCCCGGCCTCGAGCATCGCCACGACGGCCGCGCTGTCGAGCTCGGGCAGACCGGTGACCTTCGCCGCGCGCAGGTAGGCCGTGCCGTAGAGCGGGCCCGCGGCGCCGCCGACCGTCGACATCAGGGTCGTGGCGACGAGCTTCAGCACCGCGCCGACGTCGCCGGGCGGCGCGTCGAGCCCGTCGAGCTTGGCCAGCACGGCGGTGAACCCCCGCGTGAGGTTCTCGCCGTGGTCCCCGTCGCCGATCTGCCGGTCGAGCTCGATGAGCTCGTCCCGGTGCTCGGTCACCACCTGCGCCGTGCGACGCACCCAGGCGACCGCCCAGCCCGCATCCAGAGACCCCGTCATGTCGCGCTCCCACCTCCGCCGTCGAGCCCGCGACCACGCCGCCGGGAGGGCGGCGGGCCGGCTACCAGTGCAGCGCGGCCGTGCGCACCGGCGCGTCCCAGAGCGCGGTGAGCTCGTCGTCCAACCGGAGGACAGTGACCGAGGCGCCCTGCATCTCCAGTGATGTCACATAGTTGCCCACGAGCGACCGGGTCACCTGGACCCCGCGGCCCTCGAGCAGCCTGCGTGCCTGACGATAGACGACGTAGAGCTCGGACTGCGGCGTGCCGCCCATGCCGTTGACGAACAGCAGCACCTGCTCCCCCGACGCCAGCGCCAGGTCGTCCGCCACGGGGGTCAGCAGCATCTCGGTGATCTCGTCCGCGGGGGCGGCCTTGATCCGGCGCCGGCCCGGCTCGCCGTGGATGCCGATGCCGATCTCGATCTCGTCCTCCGGCAGGTCGAAGGACGGCTTGCCCGCGTGCGGGACGGTGCACGCCGTGAGCGCGACGCCCATCGACCGCACGTTGGCGATCACCTTCTCGGCCACCGCGACGACGGCGTCCAGGTCGTCCCCCCGGGCCGCCGCGGCGCCGGCGATCTTCTCGACCGCGACGGTGCCCGCCACCCCACGGCGCCCGGCCGTGTACAGCGAGTCCTCCACGGCCACGTCGTCGTTGACCACCACGGTGCGGACCGTCAGGTCGTCGGCGTCGGCCAGCTCGGCGGCGGTCTCGAAGTTCAGCACGTCGCCCGTGTAGTTCTTGACGATCGCGAGCACGCCGGCGCCGCCGTCGGCCGCGGCGAACGCGGGGGCGATCTGGTCCGGGGTGGGCGAGGTGAACATCGCGCCCGGCACGGCCGCGTCGAGCATGCCGTCGCCGACGAACCCGGCGTGCAGCGGCTCGTGCCCGCTGCCGCCGCCGGAGACGAGGCCGACCTTGCCGCTGACGGCGCCGCCGGCGCGGACGACGAACAGCGGGTCGGTGTGCACCTCGACGACGTCGGCGTGCGCCAGGCCGAAGCCCTCCACCGACTCGGCGACGACGGACTGGGGGTCGTTGATGAGCTTCTTCACGGCGTTGGTTCCTTCCCGGCACCCGGACGCGGCGCCCTCGCCGCGACAGTGCTCACACTCGCCGCGCTGGTCGCGGGGCGTCAAGGGCACGGTGTGCGGCGGGGGTGCACGTTCGTGCACCCCCGCCGCCGGGCCGCGTGGGCCCGGGGTGCCCGGGCACGGGCGGACCCGTCAGGCGCGGCCCATGAGCACGCGCGCCTCGGCCACCAGGTAGATCGATCCCGTCACGAGCACCGCGGCGCCGCGCTCGACGTCGCGCTCCGCCAGGTCGGCCGCCAGGGTCACCGCCTCGTCGAGCCGCTCCCGCACGTGCACCCGGTCCTCGCCGAACACGTCGACCGCGATCTCGGCGAGGTCGTCGACCTCCATCGCCCGCGGGTTCGACGCCCGGGTGACGACCACCTCGGCCAGGTACGGCTCGAGCACCGCGAGGATGCTCTCCGGGTCCTTGTCCGCCATCGCCCCCACGACGCCGACGATCCGCTGGAACGCGAACGCCTCCTCGACCGCCGCGACGAGCGCCTCGGCGCCCGCCGGGTTGTGCGCCCCGTCGACCAGGACGGTCGGGCTGGACCGGACCAGCTCCAGGCGGCCGGGCGAGTCGACGTCGGCGAACGCGACCTCGACCACGGACCCGTCCAGGGCCCCGCCGCCCGCGACCAGCGCCTCGACGGCCGCGAGCGCCGCGAGCGCGTTGTGCGCCTGGTGCTCCCCGTGCAGCGGCAGGAACACGTCGGTGTAGACGCCGCCCGTCCCGCGCAGCGTGAGCAGCTGGCCGCCGACGGCGACCTGCCGGTCCACGACGTCGATGTCCACGCCCTCGCGCACCACCCGGGCCCCGCGCTCGGCCGCGGCGTGCAGGATGACCCCCTCGGCGTCCTCCTGCTGCCGGGACAGCACCAGCGTGGCGCCGTCCTTGACGATCCCGGACTTCTCCCCGGCGATCTCGACCAGCGTGTGCCCGAGCCACCGCTCGTGGTCGTAGGCGACGGGGGTGATGACCGCGACCTCGCCGTCGGCGACGTTGGTGGCGTCCCACCGCCCGCCCATGCCGACCTCGACGACCGCGACGTCCACCGGGGCGTCCGCGAAGGCCGCGAACGCCATGACCGTGAACACCTCGAAGAAGCTCAGCCGGGGCCGGCCCTCCGCCTGCTCGCGCACGTCCACCATGTGCACGTACGGCGCGACGTCCTGCCAGGTGGCGACGAACTGCTCGTCGGAGATCGGCTCCCCGTCGATCGCGATCCGCTCGTTCACGCGGTGCAGGTGCGGGCTGGTGAACCGGCCGGTGCGCAGACCGTGCTCGCGCACGAGCCGCTCCACCATCCGGGCGGTCGACGTCTTGCCGTTCGTCCCGGTGAGGTGCACGACCCGGTACGCCTTCTGCGGGTCGCCGAGCAGCTCGCACACCGCCGCGACCCGGTCCAGGGTCGGGTCGATGTCGTGCTCGGGCGCGCGCTCGAGGATGCCGGCGTACACCTCGTCGGCGGCGCGCCGGGCGGCCTGGGCCGCCTCGTCGCGCAGGTGGTCCGCCCCGCCGCGACCCGGGCCGGGCCGCTTGGCCGCGGCCATCAGGCGTCCACCCGCTCGACGCCGACGGTGAGGTCCGCGCCGTCGACGGTGCCGACCACCACCTCGGTGGCCAGCGTCTCGCGCGCGACGAACTCCCGGTGCGCCTCCACGGCGGCCCGGTGCTCCGCCGGGACGCCCAGGGTCAGCCGGATCCGGTCGGACACGACCAGGTCGGCCGCCTTGCGGGCGTCCTGCACGGCGCGGACCACGTCGCGGGCGTAGCCCTCGGCGCGCAGCGCGTCGTCCAGCGCGAGGTCGAGCACCACGAAGCCGCCCGAGGGCAGCACGCCCGCCGCCAGGGTCGGCGCCTCGCCCTCGGCGGTGCTGACGTCGATCGTCGTGGTGAGCTCGTACTCGGCGGGCTGCATCGGGACGTCGCCCTCCTCGGTGCGCACGACCACGGTGCCCTCGGCGTCGGTCGACCAGTCCCCGGCCTTGGCGGCGCGGATGACGGCCTGGACGCCCCGGCCCAGGCGCGGGCCCGCGGCGCGGGCGTTCACCGCGAGGTTGCTCCGGACCGCGACGCCGCCGGCGGCGGCCTCCTCGACCGTCGAGAGCGCGACGTGCTTGACGTTGAGCTCGGCGGCCAGCAGGTCCGCGAACGGCGCCAGCGCCTCCGGCGTCGCGGTCGCGACGCGGAGCTCGTTCAGCGGCTGGCGGACGCGCAGGCCGTTGGCCTTGCGCAGCGCCAGCGCCGCGGACACCGCCTCCCGCACGCCGTCGACCGCGGCGACCAGGTCGTCGTCGGCCGCGAGCGCCAGGTCGTCCGCCGAGCCGTCGCCGAGCGTCGGCCAGTCGGTCAGGTGCACCGAGCGGTCCCCGGTCAGGCCGCGCCACACCTCCTCGCTCAGCAGCGGGGCCAGCGGCGCCATGACGCGGGTCAGCGTCTCCAGCGCGGTCCACAGCGTGTCGAACGCCGCGGTGTCCTCCGCCCAGAACCGGTCGCGCTGCGTGCGCACGTACCAGTTGGTCAGCAGGTCCAGGTGCACGCGGACGGTCTCGCAGGCGCCGGGCACGTCGTACGCGTCGAGCTGCGCGGTGACGTCCTCGACGAGCTTGCGGGTCCGCGCCAGCACGTACCGGTCCATGGTCGTGACCGGGGTGTCCGGCGTGACCCGGCCCGCGGTCAGGCCGGCGCCCTGGTGCGCCGCGTTGGCGTACAGCGCGAAGAAGTACCAGGTGCTCCACAGCGGGAGCAGCACCTGGCGCACCTCGGAGCGGATGCCCTCCTCCGTGACGACCAGGTTGCCGCCCCGCAGGATGGGCGAGGCCATGAGGAACCAGCGCATCGCGTCCGAGCCGTCGCGGTCGAACACCTCGTTGACGTCCGGGTAGTTCCGCAGCGACTTGCTCATCTTGCGGCCGTCCGAGCCCAGCACGATGCCGTGCGAGACGGAGGTGCGGAACGCCGGGCGGTCGAACAGCGCGGTGGCCAGCACGTGCAGCAGGTAGAACCAGCCGCGGGTCTGCCCGATGTACTCCGTGATGAAGTCGCCCGGGTAGTGGTGCTCGAACCAGTCGGCGTTCTCGAACGGGTAGTGCACCTGCGCGAACGGCATCGAGCCGGAGTCGAACCACACGTCGAGCACGTCCGGGATCCGCCGCATGGTCGAGCGCCCGGTCGGGTCGTCCGGGTTCGGGCGGGTCAGCTCGTCGATGAACGGGCGGTGCAGGTCGGGCTCGCCGGCGTCGTTCAGCGGCAGCCGGCCGAAGTCGGCCTCCAGCTCGGCGAACGAGCCGTAGACGTCGATGCGCGGGTACTGGGCGTCGTCGCTCACCCACACCGGGATCGGCGTGCCCCAGTACCGGTTGCGGGACACCGACCAGTCGCGGGCGTTCGCGAGCCAGTTGCCGAACTGGCCGTCCTGGATGTGCTCCGGCACCCAGGAGATGTCCTGGTTCAGCTCGACCATCCGGTCCCGGAACGCGGTGACCTTCACGAACCAGGAGGACACCGCCTTGTAGATCAGCGGCTTCCGGCAGCGCCAGCAGTGCGGGTAGGAGTGCACGTACGACGCCTGGCGCAGCAGGCGGCCGTCGGCGCGCAGGCGCTGGGTGATCGGCTTGTTCGCCTCGAAGACCTGCTGACCCTCGAAGTCGGGCACGAGCGACGTGAACTTCCCGCCCTCGTCGACGCTCAGCACCGTGGGGATGCCGACCGCCTCGCAGGTCTCCTGGTCGACCTCGCCGTAGGCCGGGGCCTGGTGCACCACGCCGGTGCCGTCCTCGGTCGTGACGTAGTCGGCCAGCAGGACCTGGAACCCGTGCTCGGCCATGCCCGGCTGGTCGGCCAGGTAGTCGAACAGCCGCTCGTAGCGCACCCCGGCCAGGTCGGTGCCGCGGACCTCGCGGGTGACCGCGGCGAGCGCGTCCTCGGCGGAGTCGTAGCCGAGGTCCTTGGCGTAGCCCGCGACCAGGTCCCGGGCGAGCAGGAACGCCCCGGCGGTGGCGCTGGTGCCGTTCGGGCCGGCGGGGACCACGGCGTACGTGACCTCGGGACCCACCGCGAGCGCCGAGTTGGTCGGCAGCGTCCACGGGGTCGTCGTCCAGGCGAGGGCGGCGACGCCGTCGAGGCCGAGCTCGGCGGTGCGCTCGCCGGTCAGCGGGAACGTGACCGTCACCGTCTGGTCCTGGACGTCCTTGTAGACGTCGTCGTCCATCCGCAGCTCGTGGTTCGACAGCGGCGTCTGGTCGTTCCAGCAGTACGGCAGCACGCGGTAGCCCTCGTACGCCCAGCCCTTGTCGTAGAGCTGCTTGAACGCCCAGATCACCGACTCCATGAACGTCGGGTCCAGCGTCTTGTAGTCGTGCTCGAAGTCGACCCAGCGCGCCTGGCGCGTCACGTACACCTGCCACTCGTCGGTGTACCGCAGCACCGACGTCCGGCAGGCGTCGTTGAACGCCTTGATGCCCATCTGCTCGATCTGGGCCTTGTCGGTGATGCCGAGGATCCGCTCCGCCTCGAGCTCCGCCGGCAGGCCGTGCGTGTCCCAGCCGAACCGGCGCTCGACGCGGCGGCCCCGCTGCGTCTGGTACCGGCCGACGATGTCCTTGGCGTACCCGGTGAGCAGGTGGCCGTAGTGCGGCAGGCCGTTCGCGAACGGCGGGCCGTCGTAGAACACGAACTCGTTCGCGCCGTCGGTGCCGGCGTCACGGGCGTCGATCGACGCCTGGAACGTCCCGTCGGACTCCCAGTACGCGAGGACGTCCTTCTCCAGCGCCGGCAGGTCCGGGGACGCGGGCAGGCCGAAGGACGCGCCGGGCGCGACGGGGGCGGCGTGCTTGCCGCTCGGGGTGCGGTGCAGCGGATAGGCCATGGCGGATGGCGCTCCTGGTGGTCGGCGGGCCCGGGGGCCCGCGGTGCGGTGGCGGATCCACGGGGACGACGCCTGCCCGGCTCTCGCCCGGCGTGCACCGCGGTACCACCCCGCTTGCCGATCGCCGGTCCCGCTGATGGGCGGGGTCGGCGCGCGACCACTCTGCAGCTGCGGCTGTGACGGGCCTGCCCCGTCCGGTTCTACTGGGGGCGCCGGTGGTGCTGCCGCCCTGTTCTTCCGGAGGCTCCCCGGTGATGGCCGGATCGGTGCCTGTGCCCACGAGTGTAGCGACGGCGTCCAGCGGGCCGCACCGGGATACCCCGTGCGGGGCCGGCGCCCGCGCGCGGGCAAGCCGAGGCGCGGTGCCCCCGGCCCGATCCCCTCCCGATCGTCGCGCCGCACCCCGATCGATCAGGTGGTCACGCGACGACCGGGTGGGGTTCGGCAGGCACCCGCCGGGGCTACGCCCCGCACGCCTCGTCGAACAGCGCCACCGCCCGGGCGTCCCCGGCGAGCAGCGCCGCCGCGTGGCCGTCCTCCTCGACGAGCGCCGGGTAGCCCCAGACCGCCACGACCGGCTCGCCCCAGAGCGTCCGCCGACCGGCCCGCGCGCCCGAGTCGAGGGCGAACGCCCAGCCGGCGGGCACGGCGGCGGCGACACCCGCGAACAGCTCGGCCGGCACGAACGCCGGCCCGCCCCAGTCGTCGCGCACGAGCACGCTCAGGTGGTCGGCGAGCGCCAGCACACCCACCGCCCCGTACGCGCGGCCGGGGGTCACCGCGTACGCGGACGCGTCCGTCGTGCCGCGCGGGCGACGGGCCGGCGGCAGGAACACCCCGCGGGCCGCGACGCAGCGCAGCCGGAGCACCCCCGCGCCCGGCACGCGCCCGCCGCCCGTGCCGACCCCCGGCGTCAGACCGTGACCGGCGGCTGCGCCGACCAGGGGAACGTGATCCACCGGTCGGTCCGCCGCCACACGAAGTCGGGCGCCACGATCGAGTGCGACTTCGCGTACAGCACCGCGGTGCGCGCCTCCTCGCAGTGCTCGGACACCAGGCGCTGCACCAGCGCCAGGGTCTCCCCCGTGTCCGCCACGTCGTCGACGACCAGCGCGCGCCGGCCGACCAGCGCCGCGTTGTCCAGCAGCGGCGGCAGCACCACGGGCTCGGGCAGCCGGGCGTCGATGCCGGTGTAGAACTCGACGTTCAGGGTGCCGCACGCCTTGAGACCCAGCGCGTAGGACAGGGCCCCGGCGGGGAGCAGGCCGCCCCGGGCGACCGCCACCACCACGTCGGGCTCGAAGCCGGACGCCACCACCGCGCGGGCGAGGTCGCGCGCCGCCTCGCCGAACTCGTCCCAGCCCAGGATCTCGCGCTCGTCGGGCAGGTCCTGGCCGGGTGCGGCCTCCGCAGTCGTCATGCCGGTCAGGCTAACGCCCTCCCGCTGCGCGCCCGGACGCGCCCGGCCGCCCCCGGGCCGCCCCCGGCGGTCAGGAGCCCGTGACCGCCGCGGCGTGCTCGACGATCCGGCGCACGTCGTGCAGGTGGTGCAGGGCGTCGTGCGCGTTGTTCCGCGCGACGTCCTCCGCGCGCTGCGGCCCGCGGGTCGCGTGCTCCAGCACGACCCCCTCCGCGAGCGCCGCGGTCACCGCGTCGACCCAGCCCGGGACGACGCGCCGCAGGGCGAGCAGCGACGCCCCGACCGTGGCGTGCGCGTAGTCCCGCGCCGCCGCGAGGGCGTCCGGGTCGTAGCCGGCGGTCGTGGTCCGGCCGTCGCACCGGGCCGCGTCCAGCCGGTACGCCCAGGTCTCCAGGTTGTCCGCGACGTGCCGGACGTACGCGGCGGTCGACCAGCCGAGGTCGGGGTGCCGCAGCGGCTCCGGCGCGGTGACCAGCACGGCCGCGAACCGGCCGGGGACCTCGGACACCACGTGCACCGCCACGGCCGCGGTCAGCGCCCAGGTGTACCCGCACTCCCCGCACGGCTCGCCGTACAGCGCCGCGCCCCACAGCTCCATGCGGGCACCGTACCGCCGGGCGGCGCAGCCGCCGGGCGCGCGGGCGCCGCACCGGCACGTGGCTCAGGCGCTCTCGCGGAGCGCCCGCCGCCGGTTCTCGTGCTCGAACAGCTCGCGCGCCAGGTCGCGGTACCCGTCGGGGTCGGCCTGCGCGTCCATCCGCTGCAGGCGTCCCCGCAGGTCGGCGATGTGCCGGGTCAGCTCCATCTCGACCAGCGCCATGACCAGCCCGCGGGCGTAGCCGGGCAGCCGGTCGGGGCGGTCCTCGGGCAGCGGCGCCACCGCGAGGCGGGTGATCAGGCTCTCGACCGGCGACGCAGCCTCCTCGCGGACCGCCTCCACCCAGCCGACGGCCGCGCCGGGGCCGTCCGCGGCGACGCGGGACCGCGCGGCGGCCGCACCGCCGGCGGCGCGGATCGCGGCGTGCACCGCCCGGTACGCCGGCGCGGTGAACGCCTCCGGCGGCAGGTCGTCGAACTCCGGCGGCACGGCCTCCGGCATCTGCAGCACGGCCTCGAGGGCGCGCCGCTCGGTCGCGGTGACCGGGTCGCGCGGGTCGGGCATGGCCATCCGCGGCTCGGGCAGCGGGGTCGCGCCGCCCCCCGCCGCGCCGGCCCGGTCGAGGTCGTGCGGGGGGCCGTCGTCGTACGGCTCGGCGGGCCGCTCGTCGAACCGCTGGCCGTAGCCCTGGCCCCGGTTCGAGCCGCCGCGC
>NZ_SZYE01000151.1 GCF_005239125.1 Cellulomonas hominis
GCCGCGGCGCCCGCCCCCGCGGCGTCGAGCACGTGCCGCAGCACCAGGGCCAGGTTGTGCTCCCGCAGCGAGCCCTGCCGGGCGGGCACCCGGCGGCGCGCGGCCGGACCGGCGGCGGCCCGGGGCACCGCACCGGGGTCGGCGGCGGGCGTCTCTCGCGGCGCGGCGGGGTCGGTCACGCGGTTGACCCTAGCCGGTCCCGCGTATAAGTTCACTCACAAGACAAACCCCGCAGGGTTACTCGATGAGGAGCAGACGATGGTGCGCACGCCCACCCGCGACGACAAGTTCTCCTTCGGTCTCTGGACCGTCGGCTGGAACGCCCAGGACCAGTTCGGCTCCGCGAGCCGGCCGTGGCTCGACCCGGTGGAGTCGGTGCACAAGCTCGCCGAGCTCGGCGCCGCGCACGTGACCTTCCACGACGACGACGTGGTGCCGTTCGGGTCCGACGACGCCGAGCGCGACCGCATCCTCGGCCGGTTCAAGCAGGCGCTGGCCGACACCGGCATCACGGTCGAGATGGTCACGACCAACACGTTCAGCCACCCGATCTTCAAGGACGGCGCGTTCACCTCGAACGACCGCCGCGTGCGCCGCTACGGCCTGCGCAAGGTCATCCGCAACGTGGACCTGGCCGCCGAGCTCGGCGCCGACACGTTCGTGATGTGGGGCGGCCGCGAGGGCGCGGAGTACGACTCCGCGAAGGACCTGAACGCCGCGCACGACCGGTACGCCGAGGGCATCGACACCGTCGCCGCGTACATCAAGGAGAAGGGCTACGGCCTCCGGATCGCCATCGAGCCGAAGCCGAACGAGCCCCGCGGCGACATCCTGCTCCCGACCATCGGCCACGCCCTCGCGCTGATCGCCAAGCTGGAGCACGGCGACATCGTCGGCCTGAACCCGGAGACCGGCCACGAGCAGATGGCGGGCCTGAACTACACCCAGGGCATCGCCGAGGCGCTGTGGGCCGGCAAGCTGTTCCACATCGACCTCAACGGCCAGCGGTCCATCAAGTACGACCAGGACCTGGTGTTCGGCCACGGCGACCTGTTCTCCGCGTTCGCCACGGTCGACCTCATCGAGAACGGCTTCCCGTCCGGCGGCCCGCGCTACGACGGCCCCCGGCACTTCGACTACAAGCCGTCCCGCACCGAGGACTTCGACGGCGTGTGGGAGTCGGCCAAGGCCAACATGGCGACCTACCTGCTGCTGAAGGAGCGCGCGCAGGCGTTCCGCGCCGACCCGGAGGTCCAGGAGGCCCTCGAGGCGTCCGGCGTGCTCGAGCTGTCGCAGCCGACGATCGGCGAGGGCGAGACCCTGGCCGACCTGCTGGCCGACCGGTCCGCGTACGAGGACTTCGACGTCGAGGGCGTCGCCGCCCGCGGCTTCGGCTTCGTCCGCCTGAACCAGCTGGCCCTGGAGCACGCGCTCGGCGCCCGCTGACCCGAGCTGTTCGGCGTCGAGGTCGGGGGTTTCGCGTGAAACCCCCGGCCTCGGCGCTTTTCCCCGTCACCTGAGCAGAGCAAGGACGCATCCTCATGGCCCTCGTCGCCGGGGTGGACTCCTCCACCCAGTCCTGCAAGGTCGTCGTGCGCGACGCCGACACCGGGGCGCTGGTGCGCTCCGGCCGCGCGTCGCACCCGGACGGCACCGAGATCGACCCGCGGCACTGGTGGGAGGCCCTGCAGACGGCCGTCCGCGACGCCGGCGGGCTGGACGACGTCGACGCGGTCGCGGTCGGCGGCCAGCAGCACGGCATGGTCGCGCTCGACGCCGACGGCGAGGTCGTCCGCGACGCGCTGCTGTGGAACGACACCCGGTCCGCGCCGTCGGCGCTGGCGCTGATCGACGAGCTCGGCGGGCCGCAGGCCTGGGCCGACGCGATCGGGTCGGTGCCGGTCGCCTCGCTCACGGTGACCAAGCTGCGCTGGCTGCGCGACCACGAGCCGGACGCCGCCGCGCGGGTCGCCGCCGTCGCGCTCCCCCACGACTGGCTGACCTGGCGGCTCGCCGGGTACGGGCCGGGCGACGCCGACCTGACGGCGCTCACGACCGACCGGTCCGACGTGTCGGGCACCGGCTACTGGTCGCCGTTCACCGAGGACTACCGCCGCGACCTGCTGGAGCTGGCGCTCGGCCACGACGTCGTGCTGCCGCGGGTCGTCGGCGCGGGCGACCCGGCGGGGGTCGCCGGGGACACCGGGCTCGTGCGGGCGGGTGCGGCACTGGGCGCCGGGGCGGGCGACAACGCCGCCGCCGCGCTCGGGCTCGGCATGGTCGCCGGCGACGTCGCGATCTCCATCGGCACCTCGGGCGTCGTGTCCGCGGTGTCCGCCACGCCGACCGCCGACGGCTCGGGACTCGTCACCGGGTTCGCCGACGCGACCGGCGCCTACCTGCCGCTCGCCTGCACCCTGAACGCCTCGCGGGTCCTGGACGCCGCCGCGCGGATGCTCGGCGTCGACCACGCGGGGCTGTCCCGGCTGGCGCTGTCCGCGCCCGCCGGTGCCGACGGCCTGGTGCTGGTGCCCTACCTCGAGGGCGAGCGCACCCCGAACAAGCCCGACGCCACCGGCGCGCTGCACGGGATGCGGCTGGCCAACACCACGCCCGCGCACCTGGCCCGGGCCGCGGTCGAGGGCATGCTGTGCGCGCTCGCCGACGGCCTGGACGCGCTGCGCACGCAGGGCGTGCCGGTCGAGCGGGTGTCCCTCATCGGCGGCGGGGCGCAGTCCGAGGCCGTCCGGCGGATCGCGCCGGCCGTGCTCGGGACCGCCGTGACCGTGCCGACCCCCGGCGAGTACGTCGCCGACGGCGCCGCGCGGCAGGCCGCGTGGGTGCTGAGCGGGTCGGACGAGCCCCCGGCGTGGACCGCCGCGGGCGAGGCCGAGGTCTACGAGGCCGACCCCGCCCCGCGGGTCCGCGAGCAGTACGCCGCGGTGCGCGACCTCACGGCCACGCGCGGCTGACCCCGCGCGGCCGGGGACGCAGGACGGCCCGGCACCCCGCGCGGGGTGCCGGGCCGTCCTGCGTGCCGCGGGGCTCAGCCCTGGGCGGCCTCGTAGGCGTCGCGGATCTCCGCGGAGATGCGGCCGCGCTCGGAGACCTCGTAGCCGTTCTCCTTGGCCCAGGTGCGCACGGCACCGGCGTCGGAGGACCGGCGCGGGCGGCTGCTGCCGCCACCGCTGCCGCCGCGGCCCGAGGACGCGCGGCCGCCGACCTTGCGGGCGTGGCCGACCCAGGTGCCGAGCGCGTCGCGCAGCTCGGCGGCGTGGGCGCTGGTGAGGTCGATCTCGTAGGAGACGCCGTCGAGCGCGAACGTCACCGTCTCGTCCGCGGTGCCGCCGTCAATGTCGTCGACCAGCAGGACCTGAACCTTCTGTGCCATTTCGCCCTCCCGAGCATCGGCCGCCGTCGCAGGCCCCCGTCGGCGAGCGGCGTGAATTCGTGCGATCGCAAAGAGCATGACAGCCCGGAAGACCCGCGTCAAAGCACACGGGGACATTCGTTCAGATTTCGGGCGCCTTCTGCGTCTCATTCGCGCGGGCCGCGTCCTCGCGATCCATCCGCGCCAATGCCGCGCGTTCCGTCCGATCGGCGTTCACGAGCGCCCGGATGACGATCCAGAAGATCGCCCCGACGCCGACCGACGGGATGAGCGCGGCGAGCGCGGGGCCGATGTCCATGCCGCCAGAATACGCCCGCGCACGACGACGCCCGGCGGCCCGAAGGGACGCCGGGCGTCGCGTCGATCAGGCCTGGGGCTTCACGAGCGGGAACAGGATCGTCTCCCGGATGCCCAGGCCGGTCAGGGCCATGAGCAGGCGGTCGACGCCCATGCCCATCCCGCCGGTGGGCGGCAGCGCGTACTCCACGGCCGCGAGGAAGTCCTCGTCGAGCTGCATGGCCTCGTCGTCGCCCGCGGCGGCCAGCAGCGCCTGCGCCTCGAACCGCTGGCGCTGGACCACCGGGTCGACGAGCTCGGAGTAGGCGGTCGCGAGCTCGAACCCGCGGACGTACAGGTCCCACTTCTCGACCTGGCCCTTGATGCTGCGGTGGTCGCGGGTCAGCGGGCTGGTCTCGACCGGGAAGTCGCGCACGAACGTCGGCGCGTGCAGGTGGTCGCCGACCTGGTGCTCCCAGATCACCTCGACGAGCTTGCCGTGGCTGACCCGCTTCGGGTCGAGCTGCACGTCGAGCCGGTTCGCGATCGCCTGCAGGTGCGCGACCGACGTCTCCGGCGTGATCTCCTCGCCCAGGGCCTCGGACAGCGAGCCGTACATGGTGAGCTGCGCCCAGTCGCCGCCGACCTCGTACTCCTCGCCGTCCGGCAGGGTGATCGTCGTGGTCCCGAGCACGTCCTGCGCGGCGGTCTGCACCAGGTCCTGGGTCAGCGCGGCCATCGTGTCGTAGTCGCCGTAGGCCTCGTACGCCTCCAGCATCGCGAACTCCGGCGAGTGCGTGGAGTCGGCGCCCTCGTTCCGGAAGTTCCGGTTGATCTCGAACACCCGCTCCAGGCCGCCGACCGCGGCGCGCTTGAGGAACAGCTCCGGGGCGATCCGCAGGTACAGGTCGATGTCGAACGCGTTCATGTGCGTGACGAACGGCCGGGCCGCGGCGCCGCCGGGCTGCGTCTGCAGCATCGGGGTCTCGACCTCGAGGTAGCCGCGGCGGTGGAAGTTCTCCCGCAGCGAGCGCACGACGCCGGCGCGCAGCCGGACGGTGTCGCGGGCGGCCGGGCGCACGATGAGGTCCACGTACCGCTGGCGGACGCGCACCTCCTCGGACAGCTCGGGGGCCTCCTCGTCGCCCTTCGCGTACAGGTTCGGCAGCGGGCGCAGCGACTTGGCGGCCAGCGTCCAGGCGTCGGCCATCACGGACAGCTCGCCGCGGCGGGACGCCACCACGGTGCCGTGCACGAACAGGTGGTCGCCCAGGTCGACGTCGGCCTTGAACGCGGCGAGCCGGTCCTCGCCGACGTTGGCCAGGCTCAGCATCGCCTGCAGCCGGTTGCCCTCGCCGTCCTGCAGCGTGGCGAAGCAGAGCTTGCCGGTGTTGCGCAGGAACACGACACGGCCGGCGACGCCGACGACGTCCTCGGTCTCCTGGCCAGGCTCCAGGTCCGGGTGCGCGGCGCGGACCTCGGCGATGGTGTGCGTGCGCGGGACGCCGACCGGGTACGGCTCGACGCCCTCCGCCAGCATCCGGTCCCGCTTCTCGCGCCGGACCCGGAGCTGCTCGGGGAGGTCGTCGGCGGCGGGGACGGCAGGCGTCTGCTGGGGCTCGGTCACGCCCGGAATCCTACCGAGCGGGCGAGGCCCCGGCCGTCACCGCCCCGGGCCGGGCGCCCGGACGCCCTCGACCAGGTCCAGCGCCAGGTCGAGGATCGGCGAGGAGTGCGTCAGCGCCCCGACCGACAGGTAGTCGACGCCGGTCGCGGCCACCTCGGCGGCCCGGTCCAGCGTGAGGTTGCCGGTGGCCTCGAGCTCGACGCGACCGGTGGCGGCCTCCCCGGCCCGGACCGCCTCGACGGTGGCGGCGAGCACCGGCGTCGGCATGTTGTCGAGCAGCAGGAACCGCGCGCCGACGCCCACGGCCTCCAGCGCCTGCTCGGTGGTGTCGGCCTCGACCTGGATCGTGACGCCGGGGAACCGGGCGCGCACGGCCTCGACCGCCGCCGCGACCCCGCCCGCCGCCACCACGTGGTTGTCCTTGACCATGGCGACGTCGTGCAGGCCCATGCGCTTGTTGGTGCCCCCGCCGCGGCGGACGGCGTACTTCTCCAGCTCGCGCAGGCCGGGGGTGGTCTTGCGGGTATCCAGCACCTGGGCGCCGGTCCCGGCCAGGGCGTCGGCCCACCGCCGGGTGTGCGTGGCGACGCCGGACGCGCGGGACGCGAGGTTGAGGGCGGTGCGCTCCGCGACGAGCAGGGCCTGCACGGGGCCGGTCAGCACGGCGAGCACGTCGCCCGGGGCCACCGCGGTGCCGTCCTCGACGCGCTGGTCGACGGTCGCGGGCGCGAGACCCAGGCGGCCGGTGACCTGGCGCAGCACCTCGGCGACGACGGGGAGGCCGGCGACGACCCCGGCCTCGCGGGCGACGAGGTGCGCGACGCCGGCCACGTCCGGCGCGACGGTCGCCTGGGTGGTGACGTCGCGGCCCGGGGCAGGGCCGAGGTCCTCGTCGAGGGCGACGGCGACGGTGCGGGCGAGCCAGGCGGGGTCGAGGGTGTCGGGCGTGGTCACGCCGGAAGCCTAGGGCTCCGCGAGGGGTGCTCCGTGCGGGCCGCCGTGGCATGCAGTGGCGCGTCCGGCAGGACGCCCCACCCGAGCCCGGTGCCGTCAGTCCACCGGGGCCAGGCGCCGGGTCAGCTCGCCGTCCGGGGTCACGGTCGCCTCCACGCGCAGCTGCCAGGCCGCGTCGTCCCGGTCGGGGTAGTCGCTGCGCAGGTGCCCGCCGCGGGTCTCCCGCCGGGTCGCGGCCGCTGCCGCCAGCACCGTGGCGACCTGGTGCACGTTCGTCGTCTCCCACTCGGCGACCTGCGGGTCCGCGACCGGCCGCTCCCCGCCCTCGACGGCGCGGTGCGCGTCGGTGCGGACCGCCGCGAGCGCCTGCGCCGCCGCCGTGAGGCCGGCCGCCGACCGGAGCACGCCGGCCCCGTCGGTGGCGATCCGCTGGATCCGGGACCGGGCCGCGCCGGCGACCAGGGCCTCGGGACCGGGGCGCTCGACGGGCTCGGCGGGGCGCAGCGCGCCCGACTCGACGCGGCGGGCGATGTCGTGCGCGGCGCGGTGCGCGAACACCAGGCCCTCCAGCAGCGAGTTCGACGCCAGCCGGTTCGCGCCGTGCACGCCGGTGCACGCGACCTCGCCGACGGCGTACAGCCCGGGCAGCGTCGACCGGCCCGCGAGGTCGGTGACGACCCCGCCCGAGTGGTAGTGCTGCGCCGGTGCCACCGGGACCAGGTCGGCCGCCAGGTCGAGGCCGTGCTCGGCCAGCCGGGCGGCGATCGTCGGGAACCGGCGCGCGATCCGCTCGGCGCCGAGGTGCCGGGCGTCGAGCAGCACGTGGTCGGCGCCGGTACGGGCCAGCTGCCGCACGATCGCCTTGGCCACGACGTCCCGCGGGGCGAGCTCGGCCAGCGGGTGCACGCCCGACATGAACCGGTGCCCGTCCACGTCCACCAGGTGCGCGCCCTCGCCCCGGACCGCCTCGGAGATCAGCGCGAGCTGGCCCTTCACGCCGGCGCCGAGCCAGAGCACCGTCGGGTGGAACTGCACGAACTCGACGTCGCCGACCGCGGCGCCGGCGCGCAGGGCCGCCGCCAGGCCGTCGCCGGTCGCCTGCACGGGGTTGGTCGACGACCGGAACACCTGCCCGATGCCGCCGGTCGCGAGCACCACGGCGGGCGCCAGCACCGTGCCGACGCCGTCCCGGCTGCCCTCGCCGATCACGTGCAGCGTCACGCCGCACACCGGGCCGGGCCGGCCGTCGCGCCCGGGGGCGCCGGTCAGCACGTCGAGCACGAGCGCGTGCTCGATCACCTCGATGCCCGGGTCGGCCTGCACCGCCGCGAGCTGCGCGACCAGGGCGCGGGAGATCTCGGCTCCGGTGGCGTCGCCGCCCGCGTGCGCGACGCGGTCGGCGTGGTGGCCGCCCTCGCGGGTCAGGCTGAGCGTGCCGTCGGGCTCGGTGTCGAACACCGCGCCGCGCGCGACGAGCTCGCGCACCCGGGCGGGGCCCTCGGTGACCAGCACCTCGACGGCCCGGGGGTCGCAGAGCCCGACGCCCGCGACGAGCGTGTCCCGCAGGTGCGCCTCCGGGGAGTCCGCCGGGTCGAGCGCCGCGGCGATGCCGCCCTGCGCCCAGACCGTCGACCCCGACACCAGCCGGTCCTTGGTGACCAGCAGCACCCGCGGCACCCGGGTGCGCAGCTCGAGCGCGGCGGTCAGGCCCGCGATCCCGGAGCCGACCACCACGGCGTCCGCCCGGGCGGTCCAGCCCGGGGCCGGGGCGGCCAGCCGGCGGGCGACCGCCGTCACCGTCCGGCGCCCGCGTCCCGCCCGGCGTCGCTCGCCCCCGACCCCAGGTCGCTGCGCACCGGGTGCTCCGCGCCGTCGTGCGCCGCCCCGGCGCCGTCGCCCGGCCCCGCGCCGTCCCGCTCGACGAGCGACCGCCCCTGGTCGAACGGCACGCCGCTCGGGTGCAGCCCCGACGCCGCGGTCCACGACTCCGGCACGGTGCCCGGGTCGTGCCCGGTGTCCATGATCCGGTTCTCGGCGTCGACCAGGACGACGTGCGGCTCGTAGGTGCGGGCCTCGGCGTCCGAGAGCATCCCGTACGCGATGAGGATGACCACGTCGCCCGGGTGCACCAGGTGCGCGGCGGCGCCGTTGATGCAGATCTGCCCGGACCCCGCCTCCCCCGCGATCACGTAGGTGGTGAGCCGGGCCCCGTTGGTCACGTCGACGACGTCCACCTGCTGGCCGGGCAGCAGGTCGGCGGCCGCCAGCAGGTGCGCGTCGACCGTGATGGAGCCGACGTAGTGCAGGTCGGCCTGGGTCACGGTGGCCCGGTGGATCTTGCCGATCATCATCGGCCGCAGCAGCGAGGTCATGGTCACGCCCACCTCACGTCGGAGTTGTCGATCAGCCGGGTCGCGCCCACCGTGGCGGCGAGCGCCAGGACGGCCGTCCGCCCGGCCAGGTCCGCGGGGCCGGCGGTGACGTCCTCGAACGTCACCGGGTCCACGAGCGCCACGTAGTCGGTGCCGACGCCGGCCTCGTCCAGCACGGCCCGCGCGGCCGCGCGCACCGCGTCGGGGCCCCGGCCCGCCTCCGCGGCGTCCCGGCCCGCGGCCAGCGCGCGGCTCAGCGCGAGCGCCTGCCCCCGCTCGGCGGGCGACAGGTACGCGTTCCGGGACGACAGGGCGAGCCCGTCGGCGTCCCGGACGGTGGGGGCGCCGACGACCTCGACCGGCACGTCCAGGTCCCGCACCATCCGGCGGACCGCGGCCAGCTGCTGCACGTCCTTGCGGCCGAACAGCGCGACGTCCGGCGCGACCAGGTGCATCAGCTTGAGCACCACGGTGAGCACGCCGTCCAGGTGACCGGGGCGGGTCGCGCCCTCGTACACGGTGCCGACCGCACCGGCCGACACCCGGACGCCCGGGTCGCCGTCCGGGTACACGACCTCCGGGCTCGGCGCGAACACGACGTCGCCCGCGCCCAGCAGGTCCGGGCCGGTGAGCGAGGCCAGGTCGCCCGCCAGGTCGCGCGGGTAGCGGTCCAGGTCCTCGGTGGGGCCGAACTGCAGCGGGTTGACGAAGATCGTCACCACCACCTGCTCGCCGCGTCCGCGGGCCTCGCGCACCAGGGACAGGTGCCCGGCGTGCAGCGCGCCCATCGTCATCACGACGGCGCGCCGGCCGCCGGGGCGGGCCGCCAGCGCGTCCGCGAGCTCCTGGCGCGTGCGCGCCAGCGTGGGGGCACCCGTGCGTGCCTCGGTCATGCCTGGTCCTCCTGGTCGGCGCCGGGCGCGTCCGTCCCGCCCTCGCCCTCGTCGTCGTGCGCGCCGTGCACCGTACTCCCGTCCGGTCCCCCGGTGTGAGCCGGGCCGGCACCACCCTGCGTGCCGGCGGCCGTCCCGGGCGCCGGCCCCGCGGCCGGGTCCCCCGTCGCCAGCGCGTCCAGCAGCGCCCGCCCCTGCTCGGCC
>NZ_SZYE01000152.1 GCF_005239125.1 Cellulomonas hominis
GCGACCGCCGGCCCGCCGGCGACCGTCCACGGTACGAGGGCGGTCAGCGCCCGCAGGGCGGCTCGCGCGACGACCGGTCGTCCGGCGGACGGGAGCAGCGCGCGTACGGTCGCGGCGACGGCGAGCGCTCGGGCGGGTACCGCTCGGACCGGGGCCCGGCTCGCGCCGGCGGACGCCCCGACGCCTCCGGGTCTGATCGCGGCGCCCGCACGGGCGGCTCGCGCCCGGAGCGCGGCGACCGCACCGGTGGGTACGGCTCGGACCGCGGTGGTGCTCGTCCGGAGCGCGGTGACCGCACCGGTGGATACGGCGCGGACCGCGGTGGCGCGCGTCCGGCGCGCAGCGACCGCGCGGGCTCGTACGGCACGGACCGCGGTGGTGCTCGCCCGGAGCGGAGCGGTGGATACCGGTCCGACCGCGGCCCCGCCCGAGAGGGCGAGCGCGGCGCGTACCGGGGTGAACGACGTGAGGGCGGCTACGCCCGCGGCGGCGAGCGGGGCGGTCAGCGCTCCGGCGGTTACGGCCAGCAGGGCCCGCGCGACGGCGGCTACGGCCAGCAGGGCGCGCGCGACGGCGGCTACCGGCGCGGCGCCGAGGGCGGCGAGCGGTCGGGTGGCTACCGCGACGACCGGGGTGCCTCGCGTTCCGGCGAGCGGGGAGCGCCCGCGGGTGGAGGCCGTCCGGGCTCGGGCGGCGAGCGCGGCGCAGCCCGCGGCGGCTTCCAGCGTGATGACCGCGGTGGGTACCGGGGCGGGCGCGACTCCGGTGCCGGCACGTCCGGTGGCGAGCGGGGTGGCTACCGCTCGGACCGTGGTGGGCAGCAAGGCGGCGGGTTCCGTCGTGACGACCGTGGTGGCCAGCAGGGTGGCGGGTACCGCGGCGGCGCTGGGTCGGCCCCGTCGGGCGAGCGTGGCGGCTACCGCCGTGACGACCGTGGTGGCCAGCAGGGTGGCGGGTACCGCGGCGGCGCTGGGTCGGCCCCGTCGGGCGAGCGCGGCGGCTACCGCCGGGACGACCGTGGGGAGCGCGCCGGGTACCAGCGCGAGGACCGCGGGTACAGCGCCAGCCGCGACGCCGGTCAGGGCGCGTCCGGCGGCGTCCGTCGCGACGACCGGGGCGGGCGCCCGCCCCGGGACGACCGCGGCGGGTACCGCGGCGGTCGCGACGGTCAGGACCGCGGCGAGCGGGGCGGCTTCCGGGGTGACCGGGACGGCGCCCGCGGGTACGACCGTGGCGACCGCGGCCCGCGCCGCGACGACCGCGGCCCGCGGCACGACGGCGACGACCGCCGTCCCACCCGGCCGCCGCAGGCCGTGCGCGAGTCCGGCCCGGAGATCCCCGAGGACGTCGAGTTCAGCATGCTCGACCGCGATGTCCGGGCTCGGCTCCGCACGCTGAGCAAGGACAACGCGTGGGCCGTGGGGCGGCACCTGGTCATGGCCGGCCGGCTGATCGACGAGGACCCGGAGCTGGCGTACGAGCACGCGCAGGCGGCCGTGCGGCACGGCGGGCGGGTGGACGTGGTGCGCGAGGCCGCAGGCCTGGCGGCGTACCGGACCGGTCGGTTCGCCGAGGCGCTGCGCGAACTGCGCACGGTGCGGCGGCTCAACGGGTCGTCGGAGCACCTGGCCGTGATGGCGGACTGCGAGCGCGGCCTCGGCCGGCCGGAGCGCGCGATCGCCCTGGCGGCCTCGCCCGAGGCCGAGGACCTCGATACCACGACGCGGGTCGAGCTGGCGATGGTCGTCAGCGGCGCACGCCTGGACATGGGCGACCCGGACGCGGCGATCGCCGCGCTGGCCGGGATCGGCTCGGGCCCGGTGCGCACGCTGCTCGCGGCACGCGTGGCCCAGGCCCGCGCGGACGCGCTGCGCGCCGCCGGGCGTGCCGCGGAGGCGGAGGAGCTCGAGGCGACCGTGCCCGCGGCCCTGCTCGCTCAGGTGCAGGGTGCGGACGAGGACGAGGACGTCGTGGTGTTCGACCTCGACGAGGACGAGGACGGCCTCGCGGACGACACCGAGGCGGCGGACGACGAGTCCGACGCCCCGGCCGCCGACGCGGCGGAACCGGTCGCCGAGCCGGACGCCGTCGACGGGCCGGACGCCGCCGACGAGCCGGACGCCGCCGACGCGTCCGCCGCCCCGGCCGCCGCCGCCGAGCCCGACGCCGCCGACGCGTCCGCCGAGCCCGAGCCCGAGCCCGAGCCCGCGACGCCCGCCGAGCCGGGCGAGACCCCGGCCGACGACGCCGGCCCCACCCCCGACGCCGCCCTCGCGGGCGGGAAGGACACGGAGGACGAGTGACCCACGCACGGCTTCTCGGCAGCGACGTCCCGCTGGCCGAGCGCTACGACCTGGCCCTGGTGGACCTCGACGGCGTCGCGTACCGCGGCCACGAGCCGATCGACGGCGCCGCCGCCGGGCTGGCGGGTGCCCGCGCCGCGGGCATGCGGCTGGTGTTCGTGACGAACAACGCCTCGCGCGAGCCCGAGTCGGTCGCGGACCAGCTCACCTCGCTCGACATCCCGACCCAGCCGGGTGACGTGCTGACCGCCGCCCAGGCGTGCGCGGCGCTGCTCGCCTCCCGGCTGCGGCCGGGCGCCAAGGTGCTCGTGGTCGGCGGTGCCGGTCTCGTCACCGCCGTGCGCGAGGCGGGCTTCGAGGTCGTCACGTCCGCGGACGAGCACCCGGAGGCGGTGGCCCAGGGCTTCGCCCCGGAGCTCGGCTGGGCGCAGCTCGCCGAGGCGGCGTACGCGGTGGCGGGCGGCGCGTGGTTCGTGGCGAGCAACCTCGACAAGAGCCTGCCGACCGCGCGCGGGTTCGCGCCGGGCAACGGCGCGCTCGTGGGCGCGGTGCAGGCGGCGACGGGCGTGGTCCCGGACAGCGCGGGGAAGCCGGCGTCAACGATGTACGAGATCGCGGTCGAGCAGCACGGCGCGCGGGCGGCGCTGGTCGTCGGCGACCGGCTCGACACCGACCTGGCGGGCGCCCGCACGGGCGGGTTCGCGGGTCTGCACGTGCTCACGGGCGTGAGCACGGCGCGCGACGACGTCCTGGCGCCCGCCGGCCTGCGGCCGCACTACATCGCCGCGGACCTCGGCGGCCTGCTGGTCCCGCACCCGGAGCCGCTGCCGGCGGCCGAGGGCTGGTGGGCGTGCGGCGGCGCGGCGGCCCGGGTGACGGCGGGGCGCCTGGAGCTCGGCGGGGACTCGCCGGAGGGCGTCGACCTGGCGCGGGCGGCCTGCGCCGCGGCGTGGGCGGCGGTCGACGCGGGCGAGGAGCTGGACGCGTCCACCGTGCCCGACCTGCGTGTCACCCCCGAGGACGCCGCGGGGGCGGTCGCCGGCCGGTAGCCTGGCCGGCAGCGCAGGGGTGCACACACAGGAGACGTGGGACCAGCCGGGGGAGCGACGGGGCCAGCAGGCCGGTCCGTCGCGGGCTGGCGGCAGCCGCCGCGGGCGGAGTGGGGAGTGGAACCGTGGAGCCGACGGGCGACCAGGCGGTCGACCAGGCGGTCGCGCGCCTGACCGAGGTCACCGAGCTCACCCTGCGTGAGCAGCTCGCCGTGTTCGACGCCGTGCACGCGGCCCTGCAGGACCGGCTCGCCGACGCGGAGGGCTGAGGCGGGTGCCGACGCGCGTCGACGCCGCCCTGGTCCGTGACGGGCTCGCCCGGTCGCGGAAGCACGCGGCCGAGCTCATCGCGGCGGGCCGGGTGACGGTGGACGGCGCGCCCGTGCGCCGCCCGGCCGCCCCGCTCGGCGACGGCCAGCGCGCGCGCGTCGAGCCGGGCGCGGACGGTCCGGGCGACGACTGGGCGTCCCGCGGCGCGCACAAGCTGCTCGGGGCCCTCGACGCGTTCGGCGACGTCGTGGTCGAGGGCCGCGACTGCCTGGACGCCGGGGCGAGCACGGGCGGGTTCACCGACGTGCTGCTGCGCCGCGGTGCCCGCCGGGTGCTGGCGCTGGACGTCGGGCACGACCAGCTGGTCCAGAGGCTGCGGACCGACCCCCGGGTCGAGGCCCGCGAGGGCGTGAACGTGCGGTACCTGACCCCGGCCGACGTCGACCCGGCGCCCGGGCTCGTGGTGGCCGACCTGTCCTTCATCTCGCTCACCCTGGTGCTGCCCGCGCTGGCGGCGGTGGCCGCGCCGGGCGCCGAGCTGCTGCTGATGGTGAAGCCGCAGTTCGAGGTGGGGCGCGAGCGCCTGGGCTCGGGTGGCGTCGTGCGCAGCGCGGAGCAGCGCGCGGAGGCGGTGCTGGCCGTCGCGGCGGTCGCGCAGGAGCGGGGTCTCGAGGTGCGCGGCGTGGCGCGCAGCCCGCTGCCGGGCCCGAGCGGCAACGTGGAGTACTTCCTGCGGCTGCGCCGCAGGACCGAGCACGCCGGCACGCAGCGGACCGGCCACACCGGCACGCAGCGCACCGGGCACACCGGCGACGCCCTCACGGGGGACGCCCTCGCGGCCCGGGTCCGGGCCGTCGTCACCGAGCAGGAGGAGGGCGCATGACCAGCAGGCGGGTCCTGGTCGTCACGCACAGCGGGCGGGCCGAGGCGGTGACGGCCACGGAGGAGGCCGCCGCCGCCCTGGAGGCCGCGGGCTTCACGCCGGTGCTCGCGGGCGAGGACGTGCCCGGCATGGCGTTCCACGACATCGAGCTGGCGATGATCCTCGGCGGCGACGGCACGATCCTGCGCGCCGCCGAGCTCGCGCGCGGGGCGGGGGTGCCGCTGCTGGGGATCAACCTGGGTCACGTGGGCTTCCTCGCGGAGAGCGAGCGGGACGACATCAAGGAGGCGGTGCGCCGGATCGCGGCCGGGGACTACACCGTCGAGGAGCGCACCACGCTGCAGGTGCAGGTCCAGGTCCCCGGGCGCCGGGACCCCGTGACGGGCTGGGCGCTGAACGAGGCGGCGCTGGAGAAGGCGGAGCCGGCCCGGATGGTCGAGGTGGTGCTCGAGGTCGACGACCGCCCGCTGTCGAGCTTCGGCTGCGACGGCGTCGTGCTGGCGACGTCGACGGGCTCCACCGCCCACGCGTTCTCGGCCGGCGGCCCGGTCGTGTGGCCGGAGGTCGACAGCCTCATCGTCGTGCCGCTGTCGGCGCACGCGCTGTTCGCCCGCCCGCTGGTGGTCGGTCCGCGCAGCGTCGTCGCGGTCGAGGTGCTGACCCGGTCGCCCTCGGCGGCGGTGCTGGTGTGCGACGGGCGCCGGCACATCGAGGTGCCCGCCGGCTCCCGGGTCGAGGTGCGCCGGTCGCCGGTGCCGGTCAGGCTGGCCCGGCTGACCCCCGCGCCGTTCACCGACCGGCTGGTGAACAAGTTCGGGCTCCCCGTGGTCGGATGGCGGGGGCGCGCGCCGGAGATCCCGGGGCGCGACCGGGGGACCGGCGCCACCCGCGCGCCGGCCGACGAGGACTGAGGGAGCGGACGCGCGCGTGTTCGAGGAGATCACGATCAGCGACCTGGGCGTCATCACCGGTGCCCAGATCCGGCTGCACCCGGGGCTGACCGTCCTGACGGGGGAGACCGGCGCGGGCAAGACGATGGTGCTGACCGGGCTGAACCTGCTGCTCGGCGGGAAGGCGGACCCGGCGACGGTGCGCACCGGCGCGGCCGCGGCGGTCGTCGAGGGCCGGGTGGTCGTCCCCGAGGGGTCGCCGGTGCTGGAGCGCGCCGAGGAGGCCGGGGCGGCGGTCGACGACGACGGCGGCCTGCTGCTGGTCCGCACGGTGTCCGCGTCCACGGACGGCAGCCCGGGCCGGTCCCGGGCGCACCTCGGCGGTCGCTCGGTGCCGCAGGCGGTGCTGGGCGAGCTCGCGGAGCAGCTCATCACGGTGCACGGGCAGCAGGACCAGGCCCGGCTGCGCTCGCCCCAGCACCAGCGCGAGGCCCTGGACGCGTTCGCGGGCGCGGCGCACGGCGCGCTGCTCGGGGAGTACCGGGCGGCGTGGGCGGACCGCGGCCGGCTGCAGGCGACGATCGACGACCTCACGGCCCGGCGCCAGGACCTCGCCCGCGAGGCGGAGCTGCTGCGGCTCGGGCTGGCGGAGGTCGAGCGGATCGACCCGCAACCGGGGGAGGACGTCGACCTGGCGCAGGAGATCGAGCGCCTGGAGCACGCGGAGGACCTGCGCGCGGCGGCCTCGGGGGCGCACGCGGCCCTGCTCGGCGACGAGGACGCCGGTGACGAGGGCGCGAACGCCGCGGCGCTGGTCGAGCACGCCAAGCGGCTGCTGGAGGGCGGAGGCGCCCACGACGCCCGGCTGGCCGAGCTGCGCGACCGGGTGGCGGAGGCGGGCTACCTGCTCGCGGACGCCGCCACGGAGCTGTCGTCCTACCTGCAGGACCTCCAGGCCGACCCGCTGCGCCTGGACGCCGCCCAGACCCGGCGCGCCGAGCTCGCGTCCCTGACCCGGTCCTACGGCGAGGACGTCGACGCGGTGCTGCGCTGGGCCGACGAGAGCGGCCGCCGGCTGCTCGACATCGGCGACGGCGACGAGAAGGTCGCCGAGCTGACGGCGGAGCGGGACGCCCTGGACGCGCGGCTCGCGGACCTCGCGGGGCGGATCGGCGCGGCCCGGCGGGAGGCCGCCGAGCGGCTCGCCGCGACCGTCTCGGCCGAGCTGGCCGGGCTCGCCATGGGCGGCGCCAGCCTGACCGTCCGGGTCGAGGCTGCGCCCGAGCTGGGCCCGCACGGTGGAGATGTCGTGGAGATGCTCCTGGTCCCGCACCCCGGCGCGCCGGGCCGGCCGCTCGGCAAGGGGGCGTCCGGCGGCGAGCTGTCGCGGGTCATGCTGGCGCTCGAGGTGGCGCTCGCCACGTCGCCCGACCGGGGCGAGCACACCCCCGGGACCTTCGTGTTCGACGAGGTGGACGCCGGCGTCGGCGGGCGCGCCGCGACCGAGGTGGGGCGCCGGCTGGCGGCTCTGGCGCGGGGTTCGCAGGTCCTGGTGGTGACGCACCTGGCCCAGGTCGCCGCGTTCGCGGACCGGCACCTGGTCGTCACGAAGTCGCGCGACGGCGCCATCACGGCGTCGGGCGTGGCCGAGGTGGCGGGGGAGGACCGGGTCCGCGAGCTGGCGCGGATGCTGTCCGGCCAGGAGGAATCCGGTACGGCGCGCGCGCACGCGGCGGAGCTCCTGGAGCTGGCGGATCTGGCACGATGAACGGCGATGAAACTCCTGCCCTCGCGTAAGCGCTCCGCCGCGTCCCCCGGGGGCGAGCTCGTCGGCCCCGCCCGGGTCGACCCCCGCACCAAGTCGCTGACCAAGCGCCTGCGTCCGGGTGAGATCGCGGTGATCGACCACGTCGACATCGACCGGGTGTCGGCCGAGGCCCTCGCCGCCTGCAAGCCCGCCGCGGTGCTGAACGCCGCGCGCTCGACGTCCGGGCGGTACCCGAACCTCGGCCCGGACATCCTGGTGTCCGCGGGCATCCCGCTGGTCGACGACCTCGGGCCGGACGTGATGAACCTGCGCGAGGGCCGCACGCTCCGCGTCGAGAACGGCGCGGTGTACGACGGCGACACGCTGGTCGCCGAGGGCACCGTGCAGACCGAGCAGACCGTGGCCACCGACCAGGCGGCCGCGCGCGAGGGCCTGTCGGTCCAGCTCGAGTCGTTCGCCGCGAACACGATGGACTACCTGCGCCGCGAGCGCGACCTGCTGCTCGACGGCGTGGGCGTCCCGGACATCACGACCCAGATCGAGGGCCGGCAGGTGCTCATCGTGGTGCGCGGGTACCACTACAAGGAGGACCTGGTCACGCTGCGGCCGTACATCCGCGAGTACCGCCCGGTGCTCGTCGGCGTGGACGGCGGCGCGGACGCGATCCTCGAGGCCGGCTGGACACCCGACCTGATCGTCGGCGACATGGACTCCGTGTCCGACCGCGCGCTGCGCTGCGGCGCCGAGATCGTGGTGCACGCGTACCGGGACGGCCGCGCCCCGGGCATGGCCCGCGTCGACCAGCTCGGCGTGCCGCACATCGTGTTCCCCGCGACCGGCACCAGCGAGGACGTCGCGATGCTGCTCGCGGACGACAAGGGCGCCGAGCTGATCGTCGCGGTCGGCACGCACGCCACGCTCGTGGAGTTCCTGGACAAGGGCCGGTCGGGCATGGCGTCGACGTTCCTCACCCGGCTCCGCGTCGGCAGCAAGCTGGTGGACGCCAAGGGCGTGTCCCGGCTGTACCGGAACCGGATCTCCAACCTCCAGCTGACGCTGCTCGTGCTCGCGGGCCTGCTCGCGCTCGGCGTGGCCCTCGCGTCGACGACCGCGGGCCAGACCCTGATCGGGCTGACCGCGGCGCGCTGGGACGACTTCGTCTACTGGCTCGGGTCGCTGTTCGGCGGGTCGTCATGACGCGCGCCGCCACGCCCCGACCCGCCACCTCCCGTGCCGCGCACGCGCCGGCACCCGATCGAGAGCTCTCCCTGTGATCGACTTCCGCTACCACCTCGTCTCGCTGATCTCGGTGTTCCTCGCGCTCGCGGTGGGCATCGCCCTCGGCGCGGGCCCGCTCGAGGAGACGATCGGCAACACGCTCACGGGGCAGGTGGACCAGCTGCGCAGCGAGCGGGACCAGCTGCGCACGGACCTGGACGACGCGGGCTCCGACCTCGCCGCGTCCGACGCGTTCGTCGAGGCCGCGGGCGCGGAGCTCGTCGCCGGCACGCTCGCCCAGCGCCGCGTGGCCGTGGTCGGGCTCGGCACGGTCGACGGCGACGCCCGGTCCGCGATCGAGGCGCAGCTGACGGCGGCGGGCGCCACCGTCAGCGCGGACGTGACGCTGAACGAGGCGTGGTCGTCGACCGACCTGCGGTCGTTCCGCCAGGCGCTCGTCGGCAACATCAGCAGCTACCTCGACCCGCAGCCGGCCGACGACGCCACCGCCGACACCTCGCTGTCCGAGGCGCTGGTCCAGGGCCTCACGGGCGCCGACCCCGCGAACCCGGACGCCCTGAGCGCCGACGCGGCGACGCTGCTCGAGTTCATGACGACCGGCGACTCGCCGCTCGTGACCGTCGAGGGCGAGATCACCCAGCCCGCCGACGCGGTGGTGCTGGTGGCCCCGACGGTCGCGCCGGACGCCGTCGCCACGGACGCGACCCCGGACGCCGACGAGGCCGCCGCCGTGCTGCAGTCGCAGATCGCGCTCGCCCTGGTCGCGCAGACCCGGTCCGAGGGCGCGGTCGTCGTCGACGGCCCGGTCACCGACGGCACGCTCGTCGCGACGATCCTGGGCGACGACTCGGCCGCGGAGGAGATCACCACGGTGAGCGACGGCGACACGGCCGCGGGCCAGGTGTCGGTGCCGCTGGCGCTGAACGCGCGGATCGGCGGCACCAACGGCCACTACGGCCGCGGGGGCGACCTCACGACGATCCCCACCGCGACGACGCTGACCCCGCCGGACCGCACGCCGGTCGCGACCGGGGACGCGGGCGCGGGCGACGCCGCCGGCGACGTCACGGGCGACGCGGGCGACGGCGCCGGGGCCGGCGACGAGGGGGCGCAGGGGTGAGCACCGCCCGCCGCGTCGCCGCGGCCGTCGCGGCGCGCGTCACCACGACCGTGGTCCGCGGCCTGCTGGACGACGAGCCCCCGGGCGGCGCCCGCCGCTGGGAGC
>NZ_SZYE01000153.1 GCF_005239125.1 Cellulomonas hominis
GCTCGCCGTCACCGCGCTGACGCTCGCCCCCGGGATCGGCGTCGAGGTCGACCTCGGTGCGCTGGCCAGGAACTGGCGGAACGGCGCGGACAAGATCGTCGCGCTGCTCCAGCCCGACTGGTCGTTCTTCCCCCGCACCGTCGGGCCGCTGCTCGAGACCCTGCAGATGGCGGTCATCGCGACGGCCGTCGCCGGCGTCGTCGCCCTGCCGCTCAGCCTCTGGGCCGCGCGCACCACCAACCCGCACCGGGCCCTGCGCGGCGCCGTGCGAGCCGTCCTCAACGTCGTGCGGGCGGTGCCCGACCTGCTCTACGCCTCCGTGCTCGTCGCGATGGTCGGCGTCGGCGCCCTGCCCGGCATCCTCGCCCTGGTGCTGTTCGACGTCGGGATCGTCGTCAAGCTCGTGTCCGAGCAGCTGGAGGCCGCCGACACCGGCGCGCTGGAGGCGGCCCGTGCGGCGGGTGGCACGCAGCTGCAGGTCAACCGCTCCGTCGCGGTACCGGACATGATGCCCGGCTTCTGGAACCAGCTCCTGTACGTCCTGGAGCTCAACGTCCGGGCGTCGTCCGTGCTCGGCCTGGTCGGCGCGGGCGGCATGGGCCTGCTCATCGATGCCGTGCGGTCGTTCTACCGGTACGACCAGCTCTCGCTCATCATCCTGGAGATCCTCGTCGTGGTGCTCGTCCTCGAGGCCGTCAGCAGCGCCGCCCGCCGGAGGCTGGTGTGACCGCCCCCGCCACCCCCACCACCCGTGCTCCCCGCGGCGCCCTGCTCGTCGGCGCCGCCGTGGTCCCGCCGCCGCGCCCGTCCCGGCTCGCGCCCCGCGCGCTGTCCGCGGCCGTCGTCGTGGTGGTCGTCGCCGCGTTCTGGTCCGTCGACATCTCCTGGGGCCGGCTCGCCGACCTCCCGTCGGAGGTCGTCCGCTACCTGTGGCTGATGTTCAGCGCCCCCGACTGGTCGGCCCTGCCCGAGGCGCTCCGGCAGACCTGGCGGTCCGTCGCGATGGCGTGGCTCGGCACGGTGCTCGGGATCCTCGTGGCCACCCCGCTGAGCCTGCTCGCCGCCCGCGGCCACGGGCCCGCACCGGTGCGCGGCGCGCTGCGCCTGGTGTTCGCGGTGATCCGCGCCGTCCCCGAGATCATCATCGCGATCGTCATCCTGTCGGTCACCGGGCTCACGCCGCTGACCGGCGCCCTGGCGCTCGCTGTCAACGGGGTCGGCACGCTCGGCAAGTGGGGCTACGAGGCGATCGAGGGCATCGGCCGCGGCCCGGTCGAGGCGGTCCGCGCCGCCGGCGGCTCGGGGGCCCACGTGCTCCGCTGGGGCGTCTGGCCGGAGGTGCTCCCCGCGTTCGGGTCGTTCTGGCTGTACCGGTTCGAGATCAACGTCCGGTCGTCCGCCGTGCTCGGCCTCATCGGCGTCGGCGGCATCGGTGACATGCTCACCTCCTACACGCAGTACCGGCAGTGGTCCACGGTCGGCGTCCTGCTCCTCGTGGTCGTCGTGGTCACGGTGGCCGTCGACGCCGCGTCCGGGGCGCTGCGCCGCCGGATCATGGAGGGAGCCCGTGCCCGTGCCGTCCAGCCCTGACGTCGTCGCCCACCCCACGGTGCGGATCGCCACCGCGCTGCCCACCGTGCTCGCCAGCGAACGCCGGGTGCTGGAGGAGGTGCTGCACCAGCCCGAGCGGGTCGTGGAGAGCACCGCCCAGGAGGTCGCCGACCGGGTCGGCGTCGGGCGGTCGACCGTCGTCCGCGCGTGCCAGGCCATCGGCTACCGGGGGTACCCCCAGCTGCGGGTGGCGCTCGCGGCCGAGCTCGCGCACCGCGACGCCGAGGTCGACTACGGGTCCAGCGCCCTCGGCCGGCTCCGGGCCGACATCGCGGCGCTCGCCGCGGCGCTGCCCCAGATGACCGCGGTGCTCGACGAGGACACCGTCGAACGGGCCGTCGGCGTGCTCACCGGCTCCCGGCGGCTGCTCGTGCTGGCGAACGGCCTGTCCGCGCCGCTGGCCACCGACATGGCGATGCGGCTGACCGCCGTCGGCCGGCCCGCGGACTTCGTCGCCGACTCCATCGGGCAGCAGATCGCCGCCCGCGGGCTGGTGCCCGGCGACGGGTGCGTGGTGCTCAGCGGGTCCGGGGCCAGCGAGGCGACGCTCAAGGTGGCGCGGGCAGCGCGGCAGGGGGGCGCCGCCGTCGTGGCCGTCACGTCGTTCCGGGGGTCGCCGCTCGGGGAGCTCGCCGACCTGGAGCTCGTGGTGGCGCCTGCCGCGACGACGTTCCAGCACGAGCTCGAGCGGACCTCACGGATCGCCCTGGCGGTGCTGGTGGAGTCGCTGGTCGGGGTCGTGGCGGCGCGGACCGGAGCAGTCGCGCAGGCGACGCACGACCGGGTGCTCGACATCCTCAGCGACAACCTCGCCGACTGAGACCGCGGCCCAGGGCTCAGCCCAGGACCTCGATCTCGACCTCCCACGCCAGGTCGTCGAGGATCTCGGCCGCATGCGTGTGCGCCGCGCGGACCGCCGTGTCGAAGTCGGGCGCCTCGCCGCGCAGGTCGAACGTCACCCGGCCCGGCCCGACGAACCCCGGCGGGGCGTCGTCGCGCAGCGCGCCGAGCGCGTCCGCCATCCCGGCGCGGGTCTCGTCGTCGGGCACGTCGGGGACGGTGAGGTGGGCGACGTAGTCGGGCATGGGGGACATGGTGCCGCAGGGCACCGACAGGGCACCGACGAGGCACCGACGAGGCACCGACGAGGCACCGACGAGGCACCGACGAGGGAGCAGCCGATGTCGGCGTCCTGCGCCGGCCACGTCCCGCCGGGAGACCTGCACGTCCACGTCCACGTCCCGACGGCACGCCTGCACGACCACGGCCCGACGGCGCAGCTGCACGTCCGAGTCCCGTGGGTACGCCGGCGCCGCTCGGCACCCGGGTTCAGAACGGTGGCGGTGCGTCGTGGGGGTCGGCGGTGGCGTCGTAGGTCCGGCCGGTGCCGGGTCGGACCAGGTACCGGTGGCCGGCGGGGGTGATCCACTCGAACAGCCCGGGTTGGATCTGGCGCAGCCGGAAGCCGCCGTCGGTCTTCAGGCGGTGGTGGCGGTGGCACAGCGGGCCCAGGTTGCCGGCATCGGTCCGGCCCAAAGGTTGATCGGGTGGGTCGCCGGGTTGTCGGTGGTACTCGATGGTGTGGTCCAGGTCGGCGTGCCGTGCCGGGAAGGTGCAGCCCGGTGCGACGCAGGTCTTGTCCCGGGTGCGCACGAACTCCGCGAGCCCGGCGGGTGGTCGGTACCGCTCGCGCCCCACGTCCAGGACCTGGTCGGTGACCGGGTCGGTGACCACCCGCCGCCACACCCCGCCGTCGGCCAGCGCCCGGGCGCGGACCGCGTCGATGGGGCCGTACCCGTCGAGGTCGGCGGGCTTGTCGTCCAGGCCCAGGAGGGTGGAGGCGGCGATGGTGACTCGCACCTCGGCGCCGGGTCGCCCGGCGCAGCGCCCGCAGCCGCGACGCGCGGCGGTCGCCCCGGTCGGCGCGGTGCCGGGCGCGGGCTCGGTCGGCGCGGAAGCGGTCGGTGTGGAGGTGGGCACCGTGGGTGCGGTGTCAGGCACGGCCGGCGCGGTGCCGGGCTCGCTCGGCACGGTGGCGGGCACGGCGTCGGTCCGCGCCGGTGCGGTGTCGTACATGGGCGCCGTCGGCGCCCTGCTGGGCGCGGGATCGGTCACCGCGTGGCTGGACGGGCGCTCGGTCACCGGGACGAGGGTGGCGGTCGGGATCGGCTCGACCGGGCGTGGGCGCACGGGCTGACGTCGGGTGGTGGTCACGAGCCAGTCCGCCCCTCGGCGCGGGGTCGGCAGCACCGGGGCGGGTGGGTCCAGGTGCACCTCGAACGCGGGACCGTCGGACTCGGGCACGTCCCCGACCACGAGGTCGCGCAGGCCGTCGGCGCGCAGCTGGTCCAGGGTCCGGGGATCGCCCAGCGCCTTGGCGGCGCGGGCGGTGTGGTCCAGGACCCCGTCCACCCGGGTGGCGTCCTCCGCGGCCAGCACGACCCACATCGCGGCCATGCCGTGCGGGCGGCGCCGGGGGTGGGTCACCCGGCGGCTGCACCGGGCCCGGGTGTGCCGCCCGGCCTCACCGTGGGGGTCGGCGAGCCGGACCTCGCGGGCCACGCGCTGCTCGAGCTGTTTGCGGGAGCACTGCGCGGCGTCGGGCAGGACCGCGGTCTCCACCGCGTGCGCGGCTTGGTAGGGCAGGTCGGTCAGCCCGGCCGCGATCACGTCGGCTTTGGCGGCGTCGATGTGGCCGGTCTGCAGGGCCTGTCCGGTGGCGGCCAGCATCCCGTTCAGCAGCAGCGCCCGGTTCACGGTCTTGTTCGCCGAGACCCGCGCCCAGCCCAGCCGCATGGCCAGCTCGTCCCCGGCCACGCTCGGGTGCGTGGGTGGCGCTCCCGCGAGCGGTGACCAGTCCGGGGCCATCTCGGGGCGGGTCGCGAGCTCGGCGACGGCGTCCAGCATCGCGGCGTGCTGGTGGGCCTCCATCCGCACCCGCGCCGCCACGACCTCCACGAGGACGGCGGGGGCCAGCACCGTCAGGTCCAGCCCCCGCAACCACGCGTCCAGCACGGGCCCGGGAGGACAGGCGGCGATCGCCTCGACCTGCCGCTGCTCACCGGTGCGCGGCGCCCCGCCGAACGCCACCACGGGGTCCGGGCCGTAGTCCGTCAGGCAGACACCGTCGGGCCCGTAGACCGGCAGCACCAGGCCGGCGAGCGTGTCGCCGTCGGGGTGTTCCTGCAGGTCAACCATGCAAGAACGCTACCGGCGACCTCCGACACGACCTCGGACGGAGCGCCTGCCCTGGGGACCAGACACACGGTCCGTCCTGTGGAGGACTCGGTGCCCGCTCACCGACCGGGCACCGCCGCGGACCGCGCCACCCAGCGGCCCGGGAGACCGCATGGCGCGCCGCGTCGCACCCCGCCCGTTCAGTCGCGGCCGTCGCCGCCCACGGGCCCGGGGGCGCTCGGTGGTTCCGGGGACGCGGGTGCACCCGACCCCGTCGGCACGACCGACGCCGGCGGGGTCACCTCCGCCGCGGACCCCGGGATCGCGATCGCCGACACGACCGCCCCCGCGGCCATCAGCCCGGCGCACGCGAGCATCGCGACCGGGTGCGCGTCGGCGAGCACGTCCGGGTCGGACAGCCCCGCGCCGACGCCGGCCACCAGCGGCAGGACGGCCACCGCCAGCAGGCCGGCGACCCGGGCCACGGCGTTGTTGGTCGCGGAGGCCACCCCGGCCAGGTGGTCCGGGGCGGCGGCGAGCGCCGTGGCGGTGAGCGGTGCGACGGTCAGCACCAGCCCGACGCCGACGAGCAGCACCCCGGGGAGCACGTCGAGCAGGTACGCCGCGTCGGGCCCGATGCCGCCGAGCAGCACCGCTCCGGCCCCGGCCAGCAGCGGCCCGACCGTCATCGGGATGCGCGGCCCGATCCGCGCCCCGAGCGCCCCGCCCTGCGCGGACAGCAGCAGCATGAGCAGCGTCACCGGGAGGGAGGCGATCCCGGCGGCCAGCGGGGACCAGCCCGTCACGACCTGGAGGGTCACGGGCAGGAAGAAGAAGATGCCGGTCAGCGCGGCGTAGACCAGCAGCGTCGCGAGGTTCACGGCGGCGAACGGCCGCCACCGGAACAGCCGCAGCGGCAGGGCCGGGTGGTCGGAGCGCGCCTCTGCGACCAGGAACCCGGCCAGCGCCAGCACCCCGGCGGACCCGACGGCGGCGACGGGTCCGGTCAGCCCGCCCTCCTCGGACCAGGCCGTGAGCGACCAGGTGAGCGCCCCGAGCCCGACGCCCGCGAGCACGGTGCCCAGCACGTCGAGCTGCCCGGACGCCTCCGGGTCGGCGGACTCGGGCACGAACCGCACGGCCACGACGACGACCAGCGCGGCGAGCGGGATGTTGATGCCGAACACCCAGCGCCAGCCGACCTGCTCGACGATCCAGCCGCCGAGGAAGGGCGCGACCGCCCCGGCCGCGCCGCTCAGGCCCGACCACGCGCCGATGGCCTTCGCGCGGTCCCCGGCGACGAACGTCGCCTGCAGGATCGCGAGCGAGCCGGGGGTGAGCAGGGCGCCGCCCACGCCCTGGAGCGCGCGGGCCGCGATGAGCAGCCCGACGGTCGGGGCGAGCGCGCACAGCACGGACGCCGCGGCGAACGCGACCGTGCCGATGACGAACACCCGTCGCCGGCCGAACCGGTCGCCCAGGGACCCGCCGAGCAGCAGGAGCGCCGCGAGGGTGAGCGCGTAGCCGTTGACCGTCCACTGCAGCCCGGCGGTGGTCGCGCCGAGGTCGGCCGCGATGGCCGGCAGCGCGATGCCGACCACCGTGCCGTCCAGGAAGACGAGCGCGGAGCCGAGCACCGTCGCGAGCAGCGTGCCCCGGCCCGCGGCGGAGCGCAGGACGAGCCCCGCGGGTGCGGGGCCGGGCGTGGCGTCGGCGGGGTCGACGGGCACGGGACCTCCTGGCGGCTGGGCGACCGGCACCGGCGCGGAGCCCGTTCCGGCGCCTGCCGTGCCCTGCGACAGTACGGCCGCGGACCGGTGCCCGGCACCCCCGGGACGCCCGCGACACCCCTACCCGGCGTGTCGTTCGGTCAGCGCGCACGCGCCGCGTCAGGCACAGTAGGCGGGTGGGTGACGTCAGGGACCTCCGTTCGGCGCCGGGAGCGAGGCGCGCCGACGCGCGCGCCGAGCACGACGAGCTGGTCCTGGACGCCCGTCGGTCGGCCCCGCGCGCGGCGCGGCACTGGATCATGCACCGGGTGGCCGCGTCGGGTGTCTCGGGGTCGGCGAACCAGGTGATCGAGCTGCTGACCGGCGAGGTGGTGGCCAACGCCGTCGTGCACGGGCCGGAGCACGGCCGGGTGCGGGTGGCGGTGCGGATCGACCACCGGGGCGTGCGCGTCTCGGTGACGGACGAGAGCCCCGCCCGCCCGCAGGTGCAGCACCCGGCGCCGACCGCGGTGAGCGGGCGCGGCATGGCGCTGGTGGAGGCGCTGTCGCGCACCTGGGGCGTGGACGAGCACGGCGCCGACGGCAAGACCGTGTGGTTCCTGGTCGACCCCGAGGCCGACTGACCCGGGTCTCCCGGCTCAGCCGCGCGGGCGGTCCTCGCCGAGCGCGAGGTCGACGACCAGCGCGCGGTGGTCCGACATGCCCGTGTCGACCGCGATCGGCTCGCTCGACGGCACGACCGGCCCGTCGAGCAGGACGTGGTCGATCTGCCGGTCCGGCACCGCGACCGGGAACGTGTCGACGCGGCCGACCGAGCGCCAGCCGGACACGCGGGCCGGGGTCGCGCCCTCGAGGTTGAGGTCGCCGGTGACCGCGATCGGCCGGGGCAGGGCCCGGCAGGCGCGCACGAGGTGCCGCAGCTGCATCACGTTCCACGCGGTGATGAAGGTGAGGTGCGTGGCGACGACGGTGAGCGGCCCGTCCGGCGTCTCGACGACCGCGGCGAGCGCGGCGCGCTGCTCGTCCTGCACCAGCGACGGCCGCCGGCTCCCGCGGTGCACCATCGGCACCCGGCGGCGCAGCGTCGGCAGCGTCAGCACGCGCCACGTGCTCACGGGGTACCGGCTGAGCAGCGCGATGCCGTAGGCGGCGATCGTCGGCTGGTCCTCGCCGGTCGCCGCGGTCCAGGTGCCCGGGTGGCCGTGCAGCGTGGCGACGAACCGGTGGGCCTGCGCGCCCATGGCCTCGGCGGCGACCGCGGTCAGGTCGGCCTGGTGCGACCGCGGCTGGTCGCGGTCGACCTCCTGGAGCGCGAGGACGTCGGCGTCGAGCCCGCGGACGGCGTCGGCGAACCGGTCCAGGTCCACCTTGCCGTCCGTGAGGCTCCGCCCGTGCAGGATGTTGAACGTCGCGAGTCGCACGACCGCGATTCTCCCCGTCGTCCTGCGGACGCGCGCGTCGTCGTGCAGACTCCGGGGACATGACCTCCGACGCCGCCACCGCAGCTGTCGCGGGTGCCGAGGTGGGCCCCGGTGCCGCCGACCCGCCCGACCCCCGCACCGCCCTGCAGGACGCCCTGCGGATGGCGGCGGTCGCGCTGGAGGAGGCGGGCATCCCGTTCGCCCTGGTCGGCGGCTACGCCGCGTGGGCCCGCGGCGCGCCGGAGCCCGACCACGACGCCGACTTCGCGATCTCCGAGGACGACGTCCCGCAGGCCAAGGCGGCCCTCGCGGCGGCCGGCCTGGACGTCCAGGACCCCGCGGAGAACTGGCTGTTCAAGGCGTTCCACCACGGGGCGCTCGTCGACATCCTGTTCCGGATGGTCGGGGAGCCGATCACGCACGAGATGCTCGGCCGGTCCGACGTGATGGAGGTGCTGGCGGTCCGGATGCCGGTGCTGGACGCGACGGACATCATCTCCGCGAAGATGCGGGTGCTCGGCGAGCACTACTGCGACTTCACCCGGATGATCGCGATGGTCCGGGCGCTGCGCGAGCAGATCGACTGGGAGCGGGTGCAGCGGGAGACGGGCGCGACGCCGTACGGGCGGGCGTTCCTGCTGCTGGTGCACGAGCTGGGGATCTCGCCGGTGGGGCCCGCGCCGCGCTGAGCCCCGCCGCGGAGGCCGGCCGGACTCCGGGGCGACTCGCCCGCCGGGTCGGTGCAAGGACCCGCCCCGACGCGACACAGTGGTGGCACAGGCGTGCGCCGTCGCGCGCGCCCCGCCGCCGACGCGAGGGGAACGCGTGCACACCGCTCGACAGCCTGCCGCCGGGACGGACGCCACGGGGTCCGACGCGCCCGCCGACGTGCCCGCGGGACCCGGCGACGCCGACGGCCCCGCCGCCGCGCACGACGCGCCGTGGTTCGAGGACCTGTTCGCCCGGCACGCGTCCGCCGTGCACCGGTACCTGCTGCGCCGGGGCGCGGGCGACGACGCGGAGGACCTGGCGGCCGACGTGCTGACCGTGGCCTGGCGCCGGCGCGGCGAGGTGCCCGACGGCCACGAGCTGCCCTGGCTCTACCGGACCGCGGGGTTCGTGCTGGCGAACCACCGGCGCAAGGGCCGCCCGGTCCCGGTCGAGACGGTGCCCGACGAGCCCGATCCCGACGACCCCGCGGTGCGGGCGGTGCGCGACGAGCGGGTGCGCGAGGCGCTGGCCCGGCTCAGCGTCCGCGACCGGCAGGTGCTGCTGCTCACCGCCTGGGAGGGGCTGTCGGGCGACGACCTGGCGCTCGTGCTCGGGGTGTCCCGCGGCGGGGCGGACGCCGCGCTGTCCCGTGCCCGGTCCCGGCTGCGCGAGGTGTGGGCGGCGGACTGACCCCCGCGGGCCGTGGCCCGGGGTGCAAGCCCCGGCGGCCCGGGGACACAGACGGGGTGGAGGCGCCAGCACCGCACCGGTGACGGGCGCACACGACCCCGAGGAGGCCACCGTGGACGAGCACCGCGACCAGCACCCGGCCGGCGGCGCCGGCTCGCCGGGCGGCACGCCCGACGACGCGCCCGCCGGCCTGCCCGGGGACGCGCCCGCCGGCCTGCCCGGGGATCCGGCGGTCGACGACGAGGCGTTCGCG
>NZ_SZYE01000154.1 GCF_005239125.1 Cellulomonas hominis
GGCCGCCCGGCGCGCGCGGCCGGCTCCCGGGGCGGCCCGCGGCCCTCCGGGGGAACAGCCGACCCCGCCGAGGCGTTGGGGCTGCTGCGCGAGGCGGCCGCCGGGCACACCGAGGTGTGGCTGGACGTGGTCGGCTCGCGCGGCGCCCTGGAGCGGCGGCGCGTGCTGCCCGTCCGGGTCGACGGTGGACGGGTGCGCGTGGTCGACACCGCCCGGGACGCCGAGATCGTGGTCGCGGCCCACCGCGTCGCCGCGGTCACCCCGGTCGGCGCACCCGATGCCGACGAGACACCCGAGCCCCGGGAGACGGACACCGCATGACCGACGGACCCCTGATCGTCCAGAGCGACAAGACCCTCCTGCTCGAGGTCGACCACGACCAGGCGGAGGCCTGCCGCCGCGCGATCGCCCCGTTCGCGGAGCTGGAGCGCGCGCCCGAGCACGTGCACACCTACCGGCTGACCCCGCTGGGCCTGTGGAACGCCCGGGCGGCGGGCCACGACGCCGAGCAGGTCGTCGACACCCTGCTGGAGTACTCGCGGTACCCGGTGCCGCACGCGCTGCTGGTCGACGTCGCCGAGACCATGTCCCGGTACGGCCGCCTGCAGCTCGTCGCGCACCCCGTGCACGGCCTGGTGCTGCACGCGCTCGACGCGGCGGTGCTCGCCGAGGTGCTGCGGTCCAAGCGCACCGCCGGCCTGGTCGGCGAGCGGCTCGACGACACCGACGTGGTGGTGCACGCCTCGGAGCGCGGGACGCTCAAGCAGGCGCTGCTCAAGCTCGGCTGGCCCGCCGAGGACCTGGCCGGCTACGTCGACGGCGAGGCGCACCCGATCGACCTGGACACCTCCGGCGAGTCGAACGTCGGCACCGACGGCGCCCCGCGCCCGTGGCAGCTGCGGCCGTACCAGGCCGAGGCGGCCGACGGCTTCTGGCACGGCGGCTCCGGCGTCGTCGTCCTCCCCTGCGGCGCCGGCAAGACGCTCGTGGGCGCCGCCGCGATGGCCCGGTCCAAGACCACGACGCTGATCCTGGTCACCAACACGGTCTCCGCGCGGCAGTGGCGCGACGAGCTGATCCGGCGCACCTCGCTCACCGCGGACGAGATCGGCGAGTACTCGGGCTCCCGCAAGGAGATCCGGCCGGTCACGATCGCCACCTACCAGGTGCTCACGCTCCGGCGGAAGGGCGTCTACCCGCACCTGGAGCTGCTCGACGCCCGCGACTGGGGCCTCATCGTCTACGACGAGGTGCACCTGCTGCCCGCGCCGATCTTCCGGATGACCGCCGACCTCCAGGCGCGCCGCCGCCTCGGCCTGACCGCCACCCTGGTGCGCGAGGACGGCCGCGAGGACGAGGTGTTCAGCCTGATCGGCCCCAAGCGGTACGACGCCCCGTGGAAGGACATCGAGGCGCAGGGCTACATCGCGCCCGCCGACTGCGTCGAGGTGCGGCTGACCCTGCCCGAGCGCGACCGGATGCTCTACGCGACCGCCGAGCCGGAGGACAAGTACCGCCTCGCGGCCAGCGCCCCGGGCAAGACCGAGGTCGTCAAGCGCCTGGTGGCGAAGCACCGCGGCGAGCCGCTGCTGGTCATCGGGCAGTACATCGACCAGCTCGAGGAGCTCGCCGCGGACATCGACGCCCCCGTGATCACCGGCGGGACGTCCGTGACCGAGCGGCAGCGGCTGTTCGACGCGTTCCGCGCGGGCGAGATCTCCACCCTCGTGGTGTCCAAGGTCGCGAACTTCTCGATCGACCTGCCCGAGGCGTCGGTCGCCATCCAGGTGTCGGGGTCGTTCGGGTCCCGGCAGGAGGAGGCGCAGCGCCTCGGCCGGCTGCTGCGTCCCAAGGGCGACGGCCGCACCGCGCACTTCTACGCCGTGGTCGCGCGGGACACCGTCGACCAGGACTTCGCGGCGCACCGGCAGCGGTTCCTCGCGGAGCAGGGCTACGCCTACCGCATCGTCGACGCCGAGGACCTGGAGCAGGCGACGGAGGAGCCGGCCTGACCGGGTGATCTCCCACCGCACGGCCCGCCCGGGAACCACCGGGCGGGCCGTGTCGTTGCGAGGGGTGCACGCCCTGAGAAAGGATCGTCGGGTGCCGTCGTCGTCCCGTGGCTGGTCAGCCGCCGTCCCGCTCCTCTCCGCGCTGCTCGCCGCCCCGCTGCTGGTCGGGGCCGCCCCCGCCGCCGCCCCGGTGCCCGCCGCGCCCCCGCTCGTCGCGGCCGATCCCGAGGCGCTGACCGGCGAGATCACCGACCAGGTGGGCGCCCTGCAGGGCGACGAGGGCACCGTGCGGGCGGCCCTCGACCAGCTGGCGGAGGAGACGCAGTACCAGCTGTACGTCGTGTACGTGAGCGACTTCGGCGACCTCGACCGGATCGACTGGGTGGACCAGACCGCGAGCCTGACCGGGCTCGGGGCGAACGACCTGGTGCTGGCGGTGGCGGTCGACCAGCGGTCCTACGTGCTCGCGCCGCTGGAGGTCCCCGGCCTGTCGTCCGGCGACCTGGACCGGGTGGACGCGGCGGTCGAGGACCAGCTGCGCGCCGACGACTGGTCCGGCGCCGCCGTGGCCGCGGCCGACGGCATCCGCGACGCCGCGACCGGCGGCGGGGGCGGCTCCGCGCTGGGCTGGCTGCTCGTCGGCGGCCTGGTCGTCATCGCGGCGATCACCGCCGCGGCGTGGGCGTCGTCCCGCCGCCGCGCGTCCCGCGCGCGGGTGGGCGCCGGCGCGCCCGGGCGGTTCCCCGGCGGGCCGCAGGTCCCCGGAGGCCCGGCCGGCGAGCTCGCCGCGCTGCCGACCGCGGAGCTCGACCGCCGGTCCGCGTCCGCCCTGGTCGGCATCGACGACGCCCTGCGCGCCTCGGAGCAGGAGCTCGGCTTCGCCCAGGCCCAGTTCGGGGCGGACGCCACCCGCGAGTTCGAGCAGGTGCTCGCCCGGGCCCGGGCCGACGTGACCGAGGCGTTCCGGCTGCGGCAGACCCTGGACGACGACGTGCCGGACACCGAGCCGCAGGTCCGCGAGACCGCGACCCGCATCCTGCACGTCGTCGGTGCCGCGTCGGCGGCGCTGGACGAGCAGAAGGAGGCGTTCGACCGGCTCCGGGACGTCGAGTCCCGCGCCGGGGAGGCCCTGGACGCCCACGAGCGCACGGCCGCCGAGCTGCGCGCCCGGGTCGAGGCGGCCCGCGCGACGCTCGGGACCCTCGCCGCGCGGTACCCCGCGGAGGCGCTCACCTCGGTGACCGGCAACCCGGACCAGGCGCTCGCGCTGCTCGACGAGGTCGGCACCGCGATCGCCCAGGGCCGCGCCGCCGTCGCCGCCGGGGACCGCGGGGTGGCCGTCCGGTACGCCCGCGCCGCGGAGGAGGCCCTCGGCCAGGTGCGCACGCTGCTCGACGGCGTGGACCGCGCCGGGACCGAGCTCGCCACCATCGGCTCCCGGCTGGACGCGGCGATCGCCTCCATCTCCGCCGACGTCGAGGACGCCCAGCGGCTCGCGCCGCAGCACCCCGAGGTGTCCGCCCGCGCCGAGGCCGCGCGCGCCGCGATCGCCACCGGCCGGGCCGCGCGCGCCGGCGACGGCGACCCGCTCGCCGCCCTGCGCGGGCTCACCGAGGCCGAGGCCGCCATCGACCGGGCGCTGGCCCCCATGCGCGAGGCCCAGGACCGCGCGGGGCGCGCCCGGCAGCTGCTCGACCAGACCCTCGGCCGGGTGGACTCCGCCCTGCGCGGCACCACCGACTACATCGAGACCCGGCGCGGCGCGGTCGGGCCCGAGGCGCGCACCCGGCTCGCGGAGGCCGGCCGGATGTTCCGCGCCGCGGTCGACCAGCGGGACACCGACCCGGAGGCCGCGCTCGGCCAGGCGCAGCAGGCCGACCGCCTGGTGCGGGAGGCCCAGCAGCTCGCCCAGCGGGACGTCGACTGGTACGACCAGCAGCGGCGCGGCGGCCCGGGCAACCGGGGCGGCGGTGGCGGGCTCGGCGACATCGGGGGCATGGTCCTCGGCGGCATCCTCATCGACTCGATCCTGCGCGGCGGTGGCGGCGGCTGGGGCGGCGGCGGCGCGCACGGCGGCGGCTGGGGCGGTGGCGGCGGCTTCGGCGGCGGCGGGCGCGGCGGCGGGTTCGGCGGCGGTGGCGGCTTCGGCGGCGGCGGACGCGGCGGCGGGTTCTAGGACATGTTCGGCAGACGCAAGACACGAGAGAGGCACGAGGCGATGACCGAGAAGCAGAGCATCTTCGGGCGGATCACCCAGCTCGCGCGGGCGAACATCAACGCGCTGATCGACCAGGCCGAGGACCCGCAGAAGATGCTGGACCAGCTCGTCCGGGACTACACCAACTCGATCGCCGAGGCCGAGAAGGCGATCGCGCAGACGATCGGCAACCTGCGCCTCGCCGAGCAGGACTACAACGAGGACGTCGCCGCGGCCCGCGAGTGGGGCAGCAAGGCCCTCGCCGCGTCGTCGCGCGCCGACCAGTACCGCCAGGCCGGCGACGCCGCCAACGCCGACAAGTTCGACAACCTGGCCAAGGTCGCGCTCGGCAAGCAGATCGCCGCCGAGGGCGAGGTCCGCGACGCGGAGCCGCTGATCCGCTCGCAGCGCGAGACGGTCGACAAGCTCAAGTCCGGCCTGGCGCAGATGAAGGACAAGCTCGGTCAGCTCAAGCAGCGCCGCGACACCCTGGTCGCCCGGCAGAAGTCGGCCCAGGCGCAGCAGACCGTGCAGACCGCGATCTCGTCGATCAACGTGCTCGACCCGACCAGCGAGCTCGCGCGGTTCGAGGAGAAGGTGCGCCGCGAGGAGGCCCTCGCGATGGGCCAGGCGGAGATCGCCGCGTCCTCGCTGGACTCGCAGTTCGCCGAGCTCGAGGCGGACGGCGCGCAGATCGAGATCGAGGCCCGGCTCGCCGCGCTCAAGGGCGGCGGCCAGCCGCAGCAGCTCGGCGGCACGCAGGTGACCCCGCAGATCGAGGCCTGAGCGGCCCGACGGCCCGACGCGCGACGGCCCGGCACCCCGCAGGGGGTGCCGGGCCGTTCGTCGTCCCGGGCGGGGGCGGCTCAGACGGGGGTGCGCTCCGCGGCGCGCACGGCCACCAGGCCGGCGAACGTCGCCGCGAGCCGGGCCCCGTCGGCGCGGACCTGCTCGTCCACGCCCCGCACCGCCGCCGCGATGGCGGCGCGCTCGTCGGCGGAGTCGCCCGCGTCGGCGGACCAGGCGTCCATCAGCTCCGGCGACGCCTCCGGGTGGAACTGCAGGCCCCACGCCGCGTCCCCGACGCGGAACGCCTGGTACGGGTAGGTGCGCGAGGCGGCCAGCCAGGCCGCGTGGCGCGGCAGGTCCACCACGGCGTCCGCGTGCATGGTCGGCATCGGCGTGCTGCGGGTGGCCGTGCGCTCGGCGTCCGCCGCCAGCGCGCCGACCAGCGGGTCGGTCGCCGCCTCGGGACGCCAGCGCACGTCCACCACGCCGGCCTCGCGCCCGGGAGGGGCCGCGACGTCGACCCGGCCGCCGGTCGCGACGGCCAGCAGCTGCGCACCGAGGCAGATGCCCAGGGTCGGCACGCCGGCGCGGACGGCGTCGGCCAGCAGGGCGCGGGTCTCGGGGATGCCCGGCTCGTGCTCGTCGTGGGCGGACATGTTGCCGCCGAGGACGACGAGGCCCTCGAGGCGGTCCGCAGGCCCGGGGTGCTCGCCCGCGTACGCACGGACGACGCGGACGTCCACCCCGTCGAGGTGGTCGGCGAACCGGTCCAGGGGCACCGCGGGGTCGAGCTGGACGACGGTCACGACGGGCGTCGGGGAACCGGTGGGAGAATCGGCTGCGCTCACGGGGCGGTACCGTACCGCGAACCCGGCACGACCAGTTCGCTCCCAGGAATCCTCCAGGGTGGAGGGGCACACTGGAGCGGTGACCGCAGCAGACCGCACCCCCGAGGCGACGCTCCTCGTCGTGGACGACGAGCCGAACATCCGCGAGCTCCTCGCCACCTCGCTGCGCTTCGCCGGGTTCGAGGTGCACGCGGCCGCCGACGGCGGCGCCGCCCTCCGCCTGGCCAAGCAGGTGCAGCCCGACCTGCTGGTGCTCGACGTCATGCTCCCCGACATGGACGGGTTCACCGTCACCCGGCGGCTGCGCGACAAGGGCCAGCACGTGCCGGTGCTGTTCCTCACCGCGCGCGACGACACCGCCGACAAGATCACCGGCCTCACCGTCGGCGGCGACGACTACGTCACCAAGCCGTTCAGCCTGGAGGAGGTCGTCGCGCGGATCCGGGCCATCCTGCGCCGCACCCAGGCGGAGGTCGCCTCCACCAGCGTGCTGTCCTACGAGGACCTCGAGCTCGACGAGGACAGCCACGAGGTCCGCCGGGCCGGGCAGGTCGTCGACCTGTCCCCGACCGAGTTCAAGCTGCTGCGCTACCTGCTGCTCAACCCCGGCCGCGTGCTGTCCAAGGCGCAGATCCTCGACCACGTGTGGCAGTACGACTGGGGCGGCGACGCGAACATCGTCGAGTCGTACATCTCGTACCTGCGGCGCAAGGTCGACCAGGTCGAGCGCGCGGACGGCACCAAGGTCGACCCCCTGATCCAGACCAAGCGCGGCGTGGGGTACATGCTGCGCAGGCCGAGCGGGTCGTGACGACGACGTCCGCGGACCACGAGGCGCCGCAGGGCGCGGTGGACGAGGGACCGGGCCGCTCCCCCGGTCCGGTCGACGCCGTGACGGCGCGGGTCCGGGACGCCTGGGCGCGCACGCCGCTGCTCGCGCGGCTGGTGGGGATCACGACCGCGCTGCTCGCGCTCGGGCTGTCGTTCGCCGGCGCGATCACGACCACGTCGCTGTCCGGGTTCCTGGTGAGCCAGGTCGACGACCGCATGCGGGTGCAGGCCCTGGCGTTCCGGGAGAGCGTCGTCAACGCCTACGACCAGTACGGCACCGCCGAGGGGCTCAGCTACCCCACCTGGGGCGAGCGCGACTACGCGCTCACCGTGTGGATGCTCGGCGGCGGCTCGACGTTCGCGCCGGACGACTCGACGGTCGAGCGGTCGGGGAGGCCGCACCTCCCCCGGGTCGACCTCGACCACCTCCGGGGCACGACGTACTCGACCGTGACCAGCACCGTCCGCGGCGCGACCTGGCGGGTCGCGATCACCCCCATCGCCCCCGACGGCACCGTCGTCGGGTACGTGGCCTACGCGGAGCCGCTGTCGGACGTGCAGGACACGGTCCGGCGGGCGGCGTTCCTGCTGTGGACCTCCGCCGTCGCGATCCTGGTCATCGGTGCCGTCGTGGCGACCTGGGCGGTGCGCCGCTCGCTGCGCGGGCTGCGCGAGATCGAGGGCACCGCCGCGCAGATCGCCGCCGGCGACCTGTCCCAGCGCGTCCCGCCCGCGCCCGAGACGACCGAGGTCGGCCGGCTCGGCGCCGCGCTCAACTCCATGCTCACCCAGATCGAGGCGGCCTTCGACGCCCGCACCCGGTCCGAGGAGCGGATGCGCCGGTTCGTGGCGGACGCCTCGCACGAGCTGCGCACACCGCTGGCCGCGATCCGCGGGTACGGCGAGCTGTACCGGATGGGCGCGCTGACCGAGAAGGACCAGGTCGACGACACCATGCGGCGCATCGAGCAGTCCGCGACCCGGATGGGCGGGCTGGTCGAGGACCTGCTGTCGCTCGCCCGGCTGGACGCCGACCGGCCCGGCCGTACCGGCCCCGTGGACCTGGCCGTGCTCGCCACCGACGCGGCGCACGACCTGCGGGCCATCGACCCGACGCGGGAGGTGCGGGTCGGGCCGCTCGCCGGCTCGGCCGGCGCCGGCGGTGCGAACGCCCCCGGCGGCACGGTCGTGCAGGGCGACGAGGCGCGCCTGCGGCAGGTCGTGGCCAACCTGGTCGGCAACGTCGCGCGGCACACCCCGGCCGGCACCCCCGCCGAGCTCGGCGTGGGGCGGGTCGGCGACCAGGTGGTGCTCGAGGTCCGCGACCACGGCCCCGGCATCGCCCCGGAGCACGCCGCGCGGGTGTTCGAGCGGTTCTACCGGGTCGACGCCAGCCGCACCCGCGACGGCACCGGCGGCGGCGCGGGCCTGGGCATGGCGATCGTCGCCGCCATCGTGGCGGCGCACCACGGGGACGTCGCGATCACGCAGACCCCGGGCGGCGGCGCCACGATCCGCGTCGCGCTCCCCGCGGCGGCCGCCGGCGGGGCCGGGCCGGGCGCCGACGGCGGGGGCCGCGCGGAGGGCGAACCGGCCGGTCCCGGCGCCGCCGAGGGTCACCCCGTCCGCTGACGGCGCTCCCGTGGCGGAACCCCGTCCGGATGGGTCTACGATGACGCGTCCGAGCAGGGTCGTCTGTCGCAGTGAGGCTGTTCCCATGGGCGTCTACGACGCGCCACAGTGGCTGTTGTCCGCGTTCGTCCGCAGCGCGAAGGGGGCGGGAGCGACCGCACCCGAGGACCGGCTCCGGGAGGTCGGGTCCGACCTCGTGGAGCGGTGGACGGGCCCCGGCCGGACGTACCACAACCTCCGGCACCTGACCGACGTGCTGGCCCGCGTGGACGAGCTCGCCGAGGAGACCCACGAGCCGGACCTGGTCCGGCTGGCCGCCTGGTACCACGGCGCCGTGTTCGACGCCGCGCAGGTCGCCGCGTACGCCAACCGCGGCGGCGAGGACGAGGCCGCCTCCGCCCGGCTCGCCCGCGAGCAGCTCACCGACCTCGGCGTCCCGGCCGAGCGCGTCGACCGGGTGCACCAGATGGTCATCGCCCTGGTGCGGCACGCCGCCGACCCGAGCGACTTCGACTGCGCCGTGCTGTGCGACGCCGACCTCGCGATGCTGGCCGCCGAGCCGCAGCGCTACAAGGCGTACCTGCACGACGTCCGCGAGGAGTACGCCGACATCCCGGTGCAGGACTACCTGCGCGCCCGGGAGCGCATCGTGCGCAAGCTGCTCAAGCGGCCCAGCCTGTTCGTCAGCCCGCTCGGCGCCGCCTGGGAGGAGCCCGCGCGGCAGAACCTCGGCGCCGAGCTGCACAAGATCGAGAAGGTGCTCGCCGAGCTCGACGCCGCCGACGGCCCCGCCGTCACGGTCCCCGGCACGCCGCCCACCGACCCGCCGGCCCCCGCGGACGCCCCCGGCGCCGTCCGGCCCGCGCACGCCGGCGAGCGGCACCCGGTCCGGCCCGGGGCGTGACGGTCCTCGTCGACCCCCCGCTCTGGCCCCGGCACGGCCGGCACTGGTCGCACCTCGTGAGCGACCGCTCGCTGGCCGAGCTGCACGCGTTCGCCAAGCGCGCCGGGCTCCCCCGGCGCGCGTTCGACCTGGACCACTACGACGTCCCGGACGACATGCACGCGGACCTCGTCGCCCTCGGCGCCGAGCCGGTCACGGCGGGCGAGCTGATCCGCCGCCTGCGCGCGAGCGGCCTGCGGGTCCCGGCGCACGCGCGCCCGCGCCCCGCGCACTGACCCGCCGCGCCGCCGCGCGCGC
>NZ_SZYE01000155.1 GCF_005239125.1 Cellulomonas hominis
CGGCCACGACGGACTCGGCGGTCTGCTCCTGGTCGAGCAGCTGTTCCACGCCGGAGCGGCTGCCGAGCGGCACCTCCTTGAGGAACAGCACCGCGATGAGCGCGACCACGCCGAGCGGGACCGCGATGAGGAACAGGTCCGCGATGCCGTGGCCGTAGGACGACTCGATGATCGTCTTGAACGGCTCCGACAGGGCCGAGACGTCCGGCACCGAGGAGGTGCCGCCGCCGAGGGCGGCCGGGTCGACGCCCGCGGACACCATGCCGTCGGTGACGTAGCTGGTGATCCGGTTGCCGAGCACCGCGCCGAGGGCCGAGACGCCGATCGCGCCGCCGAGCGTCCGGAAGAACGCCACGGTCGCGGTGCCGGAGCCCGTCTCGGAGACGTCCAGGGTGTTCTGCACCGCGAGGACGAGGTTCTGCATCAGCATGCCGACGCCCGCGCCCATGATGAACATGAACAGGCCGACCAGGACGAAGCTGGTGTCGTACCGGATGGTGCCCATGAGGGCGAGGCCGCCGGTCAGCAGGACGGCGCCGGCGATCATGAAGCCCTTGTAGCGGCCGTACTTGGTGATGAGCCGCCCGGAGATCGTCGACGAGATGAACAGGCCGAGGATCATCGGGATCGTCAGCAGGCCGGACTGCGTCGGGGTCTTGCCGCGCGCGACCTGCATGTACTGGCTGAGGAACACCGAGGTGCCGAACATCGCGACGCCGACCGCGACGGACGCGATCACGGAGAACACCAGGGTGCGGTTCTTGAACAGGTGCATCGGGATGATCGGGTCCGCGACCCTGTTCTCGACCAGCACGGCGATCGCGAGGACCACGAGGGCGCCGATCACCATGACGGCGGTCTGCCAGGAGATCCAGTCGAACTTGTCGCCGGCGAAGGTGACCCAGAGCAGCAGCGACGCGATGCCCACGGAGATGAGCGCGGCGCCCCAGTAGTCGATGTTCACGACCTTGCGGGCCAGCTGGGGCAGGTGCAGCGTGCGCTGCAGCACGATGATCGCGGCGACCGCGAACGGCAGGCCGACGAAGAAGTTCCAGTGCCAGGACAGGCTGTCGGTGATGACGCCGCCGAGGAGCGGGCCGCCGACCATGCCGATGCCCATGATGCCGCCCATGAGGCCCATGTACCGGCCGCGCTCGCGGGGGCTCAGGATGTCGGCGAGCAGGACGGTCGCCAGGGCGGTCAGGCCGCCGGCGCCGATGCCCTGGAACGCGCGCATGCCGATGAGGAAGCCGACGCTCTGCGAGAAGCCGGCCGCCGCGGAGGACAGCACGGAGATGACCAGCGCGATCTGGATGAGGAGCTTGCGGTTCACCAGGTCGGCGAGCTTGCCCCAGATCGGCGTGGTGATCGTGGTGGTCAGCAGGGTCGCGGTGACGACCCAGGTGTAGGACGACTGCGACCCGTTCAGGTCGCTGACGATCTTGGGCAGGGAGCTCGACACGACGCTCGTGGCCAGGATGGACACGAACATGCCGAGCAGGATGCCGGAGAGGGCCTCCATCACCTGCCGGTGGCTCATCGCGGGCGCGGGCCCGCTGTCGACGGTCGGGCTCTCGGCCCGGGTGGTGCTGCTCATGGGTGTGGTCTCTGCTTTCGCCCTGGGATGCGGTGCCCGGCGCCGTCGGCGGACGTGGTGGTGTGGTGCGGCGCGGCCGGTGCGGTCGCGTGCTGCGGGGGCCGGTGCGCGCGGCTGCGCACCGACCCGGGTCGGGTCAGGTGGCCGTGGCCAGCACCGGGATGCCGGCGGCGACGGTGTCCGCGGCGGTCGCGCGGGCGCCGAACTCGGCCATCGTGTCGGCGATCCGCTCGAGGGTGGCCGACGCGTCGGCCAGCTCGGCGGGGGTCCACGCGCTGAACGCCGCGGCGGCGCGCGCGTCCATCGCCGTCTTGGTGTCGGCGGTGAACGCCCGGCCGCGCTCGGTCAGCCGGACGGTGCGGACGCGGCGGTCGGTGCCCGGCGCGTCCGGGGTGCTGCGCTCGGCGTACCCCGCGTCGACCAGCGCGCTGGCCTGCCGGCTCGCGACGGAGATGTCGACGTGCAGGTGCTGCGCCACGTCGCCGATGCCCAGCTCGCCGGCCTTGTCGAGCAGCCACAGCAGGCTGAGCGCGGCGCGGGGGCAGTCGAGGTCGCGGGCCAGCTCGGTGCCGACCTCGCGCTGCACGCGCTGCAGACGCGCGATGGCGTCGATGAGCACGCGGTAGGCGGGGGTGCTGGGCACGGCGGGGACCTCTTTCATTGGTTGCAGCAGGCAAACTATCACAACAGTTGCGCGGGGCAACTTGTTCCGCGGGTGATGTGAGCCCCCTCACCCGGCCCCGAGCGGGCTCGGGCAGAGCACTCCGCTCCCGGGCCCGGACGGACGGGCGGGACGGGTCGGGGCCGTCAGCGGCCGGCGGCGTAGCCCTGCATCCCCCGCGGGTTCGCCGCCGCGTGCAGCATCCCGTCCGGCCGCACGCCCGCGGCGCTGACCCGGCCCAGGCTCCACGGCCCCGCGTCCCGCACGGCGTGGCCGCGCCGCGCGAGCTCCGCCAGGACGTCCGCGCCGAGCCGGGACTCGGCCTCGACGCCGCGCCGGGTGCTGGTGCGGGGGTGGAACGACGACGGCACGTGCGTCGAGTGCCAGCCCGGCGCGTCGATCGCCGCCTGCAGGTCGAGCCCGCCGAGGAGGTGGTGCAGCAGGAACGGGATCGTCCACTGGTCCTGCTGGTCGCCGCCCGGGGTGCCGAACGCGAACCCGCCGCCGTCGCGGAGCACCAGGCCGGGGCTCAGCGTGGTCCGCGGCCGGCGTCCGGGGGCGAGCGACGACGGCAGGCCGGGCTCCAGCCAGAACATCTGCGCGCGGGTCGGGAGCCCGAACCCGAGGCCGGGCACGACGGGCGAGCTCTGCAGCCAGCCGCCGGACGGCGTGGCGGACACCAGGTTGCCCCAGCGGTCGACCACGTCGACGTGGCAGGTGTCGCCGCGGGTCTCGCCGGACGGGCGGACGTCGAGCGCGGGCCCGTCGACCGCGGCGGCCCCGTCCGCCGTCGCGGGGCCGCGGGTCGGCTCGCCCGTGCCCAGCACCGGCCCGCCCGCGGCGTCCTCGTACCGCCCGGGCCAGACGAGGGCGCCGTCGGGCCCGGCGGCCGGTTCCCCGAACAGCGCGGCCAGCCGCGGCGTGCGCCCGCCCGGCGACCCGGGGCGGACCCCGTCGGACGCCGACGGCCCCACCAGCCGCGCCCGCTCCGCGGCGTACGACCGGGACAGCAGCACGGGGAGGACGTCGCGGTCGACGGGGTCGCCGTACCAGGCCTCCCGGTCGGCGAACGCCAGGTCCGTCACCTCGAGCGCGGTGTGCACCAGCTCGGCCGATCCGAGGTCCGCGTCAGCGACGCCGAGCTCCTCCAGCAGCCGCAGCTGCTGCAGCAGCACCGGCCCCTGCCCCCACGCGGCGGTCTTGTGCACCTGCACGCCCGCGAAGTCCACGGCGACGGTGGGCTCCTCGGTGGCCCGCCAGGCCGCGAGGTCGTCGGCCGTGAGCAGGCCGGCGTGCGCCTCGCCCGAGGAGTCGAGGACGGGCTCCCGGACGAACGCGGCCACCGCCTCCGCCACGAAGCCCTCGTAGAACGCGCGGCGCGCGGCCTCGATCTGCGCCAGCCGGTCGGTGCCCGCGGCGCGCGCCTCGGCGAGCACCCGCTCGTAGGTGCCGGCGAGCGCCGGGTTCCGGAACCGGGCGCCCGGCTCGGGGACGCGGCCGCCGGGCAGGTAGGTCGCGGCGGACGTGGGCCAGTGCTCGGCGAACAGCCGCTCGACGGTCCGGATCGTCCGCACGGCGGCGGGCACCAGCGGGTAGCCGTCCCGGGCGTAGCCGATCGCCGGGGACAGCACGTCGGCCAGCGGCAGGGTGCCGTACCGGGCCAGCAGGTCGAGCCACGCGCCGAACGCCCCCGGGACGACCGCCGCCAGGTGCCCCGTGCCGGGGACGACGTCGAGCCCCTGGTCGGTGTACGCCGCGATCGTCGCCGCGGCGGGCGCCGTGCCCTGCCCGCACACCGTGAACGTGTGCCCGTCCGCGGCCCGGTGCCCGATGATCGGGGCGTCGCCGCCGGGGCCGTTGAGGTGGGGCTCGACCACCTGCAGCGTGAACCCGGCCGCCGCGGCCGCGTCGAACGCGTTGCCGCCCGCCTCCAGGACGGACTGCCCGACGGCGCTGGCGAGCCAGTGCGTGGAGGCGACCATGCCGTGCGTGCCGACGAGCTCGGGGCGGGTGGTGAACACGGGCGGCTCCGGGTGGCGCGGGCGGGGCGGGGCGTCGCCCACGGTACGTCGACCCCCCCGCCGACGTGCGGCCGGGGGCCGTGTCGGAGGTCGTCGGTACCGTGGCGGACCCAGGACCACGGTCGACGACCGGGTGGGCACGGCGACGAGGGGGACGCGATGAAGTTCGGCATCGTCGGGACGTTCGGCACGGTCGACCAGCTCGTGGGGCTGGCGGCCGAGGCGGAGGACGCGGGCTGGGACGGCTACTTCACGTGGGACGCGGTCGACATCGGGGTCGACGGCGACGTGTGGGACCCGTGGGCGGTGCTCGCGGCCGCCGCCGTCCGCACCGAGCGGATCACGCTGGGCGCGCTGGTGTTCGCGCTGCCGCGGCGCCGGCCGTGGGTCGTGGCGCGGCAGGCGCTGACCGTCGACCACCTCTCGGGCGGCCGCCTGGTGATCCCCGCGGGGCTGGGCGTGCCGCTCGACCGCGCGTTCGCCGGCGTCGAGGGCGAGCTCACGAGCACGCGCGAGCGCGCCGAGCTCCTCGACGACCACCTCGCGATCCTCGACCTGGCGTTCAGCGGGGAGCCGTTCTCCTACCAGGGCACGCACCACCGGGTCACCGACCTGCAGTTCCGGCCCCGGCCGGTGCAGCGCCCGCGCGTGCCGATCTGGGTGGTCGGCGCGTACCCCAGCGAGCGGTCCATGGGGCGGGCGGTGCGGTACGACGGCCTGGTCCCGCAGCTGCGCGGCGACCGCGCGATGGACGAGCTCGGCCCCGCCGAGGTCGCGGAGATCGCCGCGTGGGTGCGCGAGCACCGGGCCCCCGACGCCGGCCCCTACGAGATCGTCCTGCAGGGCGTCCTGCCCGCGGACCCGGCGGAGGCGCGGGACCACGCCGCGGCGCTCGCCGAGGCCGGTGCGACGTGGTTCGTCGAGTCGCGCTGGGAGGGGCCTGGCTCGACGTACGCGGCGCTCACGGAGCGTGTCCGCCAGGGCGTCCCGCGGGGGTGAGCCGGCGGGGAGCGGCGCCGGGGACCTCGGTGTCCGGCGACGCCGGTCCGCGGGGACGCACCTCGGGGTGACACCGCCCGACCCCGACGACGCGTCACCGCCGCGCCGGCACGCCCTCCGCCGCCCGCGCCGCGACCTCGGCCACCCGCGCCGCCCGCGTCTCGGGGCGCCGGGCGTCGACCAGCCACCGCAGCACCACCTTGCGGGTGCTCGCCGGGAACCCGTCCCAGTGCGCCCGGGCCCCCGGCAGCGCGTCGAGAGCCGCCACGAGGTCCGGCGGGACGACCAGGTCCTCGACGTCGTCCAGCAGCGTCCACGAGCCGTCGGCCCGCGCGGCGGCGACGACGGCGGCCCCGGCCGGGCCCATCCGCCCGGCCGCCTCCAGCCGGGCGACCCGCTCCTTGCTCAGCCGGGACCACCCGCTGCCCCGGCGCCGGGGCGCGAACCACTGCCGGGTGCTGTCCGGGTCGGGCGCCCACGCCTGGCCGTCGATCCAGCCGACGGCCAGCGCCTCCGCGACCATCTCCTCGTAACCGAACGTCGGCCGCCCGGACGCCGGCTTCCACCGCACCAGCCACACGCCGTCCGAGGTGGCGTGGTGCTCGGCCAGCCAGGCGCGCCAGTCCTCGACGGTCTCGGCGTGGAACCGGGGCCGGTCGGCGAGCGGCGCCATCGTCCTGGCTTTCCGGCGCGCGCGGTCAGTGGCCGCCGGCGGGGGCGGGCAGGTCGTCGGCGGGGTCCGGCACCTCACCCCGGCCGACCCGCGAGTGCCGGTACGAGTAGGCGGCGTAGATCACGAGGCCGACGGCCAGCCAGGCCGCGAACCGCAGCCAGGTGAGCACCGTCAGGTTCGTCATCAGCCACAGGCAGGCGACGCCGGCCACGATCGGCAGGACCGGCGACCACGGCACCCGGAACCCGCGCTGCAGGTCCGGCCGGGTGCGGCGCAGGATCGGGATGCCGAAGCTCACCAGCACGAACGCCGACAGCGTGCCGATGTTGATCATCTCCTCCAGGCGCTCGACCTCGGACAGGCCGGCGATGAGGGCGACGATGATGCCGACGCCGATCTGCAGCCGGATCGGGGTCTTGTACGTGGGCGAGGTGCGGGAGATCCCGCGGGGGAGCAGGCCGTCGCGGCTCATCGCGAACACGATCCGGGTGAGGCCGAGCAGCAGCACCATGATCACGGAGGTCAGCCCGATCAGGATGCCGATCGAGATCACCTTGCCCGCCCAGTCCGCGCCGACCAGGACGAACGCGGTGGTCAGCGAGGGCGAGTCGGACGCCGCGAGCTCGGTGTAGGAGACCATGCCGGTGACGACGACGGTGACCAGGATGTAGAGCACCGTGACGATCGCGAGACCGCCGAGCACGCCGCGAGGCACGGCGCGCTGCGGGTTCTTGGTCTCCTCCGCGGTGGTCGCCACGACGTCGAACCCGATGAACGCGAAGAACACCAGGGCCGCGCCGGACAGGATGCCCATGACGCCGTACTGCGACGGGTCGAACCCGGACAGGAAGCCGAACAGCGGCTGCTCCAGGCCCGACGCCGACTCCGCGGGCTGCGACGGCGGGATGAACGGCGAGTAGTTGTCGGCGCGCACGTAGAAGAACCCGGCGACGATGACGAACAGCGTGATCGCGACCTTGATGATGGTGAAGATGCTGTTCACGCGGGTGCTGAGCTTGGTGCCCACGGCGAGCAGCGCGGTGAACACGCCGACGACCAGCACCGGACCCCAGTCGAGGTCGACCGGGCCCAGCTCCAGCGTCGTGGGGACGTCGATCCCGAACAGCCCGAACGCGTCCGACAGGTACACGCCCCAGAACTTCGCGATCACGGCCGCGGCCAGCAGCATCTCGAGGATCAGGTCCCAGCCGATGATCCACGCGACGAGCTCGCCCGCGGTGGCGTAGGAGAACGTGTACGCCGACCCGGCGACGGGGAGCGTCGACGCGAACTCGGCGTAGCACATGATCGCCAGCGCGCACACGACCGAGGCGATCAGGAACGAGATGATCACCCCGGGGCCGGCGTAGTTCGCCGCCGCGGTGGCGCCGACGGAGAAGATGCCCGCGCCGACGGCGACGGCCACGCCGAGGACCGCGAGGTCCCATGCCGTGAGCGAGCGCTTGAGGGACCGCTCCGGGTCCTCCACCGACGCCAGCGAGTCCTCGACGGACTTGCGGCGCAGCACGCTGCGGTTGCTGATGGCCACGGGGGACCCCCTCGGACGACGGCAGGACGCGCGCGAGCATGCCGAAGCCTGTGCCTCCTCGCACGCCGGGGTCCGGTGGGTGAGACCGGATCGGTCGACCTGTCAGATCCCGCCCGGGAAGCCTAGTTGCCGCCACGCCTCGTAGACAGCGGTGGCGGCGGCGTTGGTGAGGTTCAGCGAGCGGCGTCCCGGCTGCATCGGGATGCGCAGCAGGTCGGTCACCGCCGGGTGCTCCAGCGCCTCCGGCGGCAGGCCGGTCGGCTCCGGGCCGAACATCAGCACGTCCCCGTCGCGGTACTGCACGTCGGTGTACCGGCGCTCCGTGTGCGTGGTGAACGCGAACACCCGCGACGGCGCCAGCGCCGCCAGGCAGGCGTCCAGGTCGGGGTGCACGACGACGTGCGCGAGGTCGTGGTAGTCCAGGCCGGCGCGCTTCAGCCGCGGCTCGTCCATCACGAAGCCCAGGGGCTCGACCAGGTGCAGCGTCGCCCCCGTGGCGGCGGCCAGGCGGATGGCGTTGCCCGTGTTGCCGGGGATGCGGGGTTCGAAGAACACGACGTGCAGCACGCCGGTGATCCTCTCACCCGGGCGTTAGCGTGTGCTGCGGCGGGGCGACGAGTGCCCCGCCGACCTGCGAGAGGACCACGATGCCGACGATGCCCGTCTACCGCGCCGCCGATGACCGGTACGACGCCATGCCCTACCGCCGCACCGGGCGCAGCGGGCTGGACCTGCCCGCCCTGTCGCTCGGCCTGTGGCACAACTTCGGCGACGTGAACCCGCTGGAGACGCAGCGCGCGGTCCTCCGCCGGGCGTTCGACCTCGGGATCACGCACTTCGACCTCGCGAACAACTACGGCCCGCCGTACGGCTCCGCGGAGGAGAACTTCGGCCGGCACCTCGCGCAGGACCTCCGCCCGTACCGCGACGAGCTCGTCATCTCGTCCAAGGCGGGCTACGACATGTGGCCCGGCCCGTACGGCGACGGCGGCTCCCGCAAGTACCTGCTGTCCTCGCTCGACCAGTCGCTGCGCCGGCTCGGCCTGGACTACGTCGACGTCTTCTACTCGCACCGGCCGGACCCGTCCGTGCCGCTCGAGGAGACGATGGGCGCGCTGCACACCGCGGTGACCAGCGGCCGGGCCCTGTACGCGGGCATCTCGAACTACTCGCCGTCGGCCACCCGCGAGGCCGCGCGCATCCTCGCCGACCTCGGCACGCCGCTGCTCATCCACCAGCCGTCGTACTCGATGTTCAACCGGCACGTCGAGCAGGTGGCCGAGGGGGAGACGGAGTCGCTGCTGGACGCCGTGGGCGACCTCGGCATCGGCATGATCGTGTTCTCGCCGCTGGCCCAGGGGCTGCTCACCGGGCGGTACCTGTCGGGCGACGTCCCGGCCGGCTCCCGCGCGGCGACCAGCCGGTTCCTGTCGGCCGAGCAGATCGGCGACACCTACCTGGCGCGCGCCCGGGCGCTGAACGAGATCGCCGGGGCCCGCGGGCAGTCCCTCGCCCAGCTCGCGCTCACCTGGGTGCTGCGGGACCCGCGCGTCACCTCGGCGCTCATCGGGGCCTCCTCGGTGGCGCAGCTCGAGGACAACGTCGCCGCGCTCCGGGCCGAGCCGCTCACGGCCGAGGAGATCGCCGCCATCGAGCCGCACGCCGTCGACGGGACCGCGCGCCGGTGAGTGCGGCTCCGGTCGTGCTGCTGCACGGGCTCACCGACGCCGCCACGTGCTGGCCGACGGTGCTGCCGCGCTACGCCGGCACCCGGCCCGTGGTCGCCCTCGACGCCCGCGGCCACGGCGGCACGCCGCTGCCCGACGAGCCGTTCACCGTCGCCGCGCTCGCCGCCGACGCGGCGGCCGCGCTGCGGGCGCTCGACCTCGGGCCGGCGCTGGTCGTCGGGCACTCCATGGGCGGCGTGACCGCGGAGGAGCTGGCGCTCGCGGCACCGGACCTGGTCGCCGGGCTGGTGCTGGAGGACCCCGCGTGGCTGACGGTGGAGCCCGACGGCGTGGCGGCGCCGGCGGCGGACGGGGCCGTGGTCGGCGTGGCCGGCGCGGGTGGGGCCGGGGC
>NZ_SZYE01000156.1 GCF_005239125.1 Cellulomonas hominis
CTGGTCGCCGAGCCCGCCCGCGACGTCGGCCAGCGCGGGCAGGCCGGCGGGCGCCGGCGCGGCGTGCAGGACGCGCAGCAGGTCCGCCGCCTCGGCCAGCCGGCGGGTCGCCGGCGTCCGCACGGCCCGCATGGGGGTCCCGGGCCGCACCCGCCCCAGCAGCAGCGCCCAGTCGCCCTCGTGCGCGTCGACCAGCGCCGGCGCGCCCCGCCCGCCCCAGGCCCGCAGCACCGCCGCCTCGTGGCGCGCCTCGTCGTGCGGGAACGACACCTTGAGCACCAGGTCCCGGCCGGCCGCGTCGCGTGCGGGCGCGCACCACGAGGCCGAGCCCGAGGCGAACGGGTCGCCGAGCTCCAGGCCCCACCGCCGGACGGCGCGGTCGACCAGGCGGGGCAGGCGCGCCAGCCAGGCCGCGCCCTCCGGCGTGCGGCCCGCGCCGGAACGGAGCGCGGCGGGCAGGACCGGCGCCGGGCGGGCACCCCCGGCACGGCGCGCCTCCCCCGGCGCGCCGGCCGCGCTCACCAGGATCGCCTCAGCGTCGGCAGGCACGGGCGCCAGGCTAGCCGGACCGCGCCGCCGCCCCGCCCGCACGGAGGAGGCCGCATGGACAGCTACCGCAAGCGCCGCGCGGGCGCGCCGGCCGGGTTCTTCGCGTGCGAGGCGGCAGGCCTGCGCTGGCTGCGGGTCCGGGGCGGCGCACCGGTCGTCGAGGTGCTCGACGTCGGGCCGGACCACCTGGACCTCGCCGCGCTCACCGAGGTGCCGCCGACCCGCCGGGCGGCGCGCGATCTGGGCCGGGGGCTCGCCGTCACGCACGACGCCGGAGCGCAGCGGTTCGGCAGCCCGCCCGACGGCTGGTCCGGCGACGGGTTCTTCGGGCCGCTGGACCAGCCGCTGCCCATGCCCGCCGGCGACCACAAGCGGTGGGGCGCGTTCCTCGCCGACTGCCGGATCGAGCCGCTCGCCGCGGCGGCGGAGAGCCGCCGGGCCCTCGGGCGGGACGACCTCGCCCTGCTGCACCGGCTCGCGGCCCGGCTGCGCGCCGGGGACTGGGACGATGACGACGCGCCCGCCCGGCTGCACGGCGACCTGTGGTCCGGGAACGTGCTGTGGACGCCGCAGGGCGCGACGCTGATCGACCCGGCCGCGCACGGCGGCCACCGGGAGTCCGACCTGGCGATGCTCGCGCTGTTCGGCTGCCCGCACCTGGCGGACGTCCTGGACGCCTACCAGGAGGTGCACCCGCTGCGCCGCGGGTGGCAGCACCGGGTCGCGCTGCACCAGGTGTACCCGGTGGGCATGCACGCCGTGCTGTTCGGCGGCGGGTACGCCGCCCAGCTGCGCCGCCTCGCGGCGCCCTACGTCTGAGGGGGCGGCCGGCCGGCCGGGTCGGTCGCCGACCCGGCGGCGCGGACGCCCCGAGGGGTCAGCACCTGTACGCCACCGTCCGCCGCGCCCGCTTGTCCTTCTCCCGCGCGACCTGATCCGCCCCGGCCTCGTTGAGGGCCGTCGGTGACGAGCCACCCGTCCCGCGTCCGTCCACCCCTCACGAGGGGCGCGTGCTCCGCGTCCGGGCCGGTCCCTCCGCGGCGGGATGCTGCACCGCCGCGCGGACCGGGAGCTCTCAGTCTCACCCGGTCCAGCGCGGCGGCGCCAGCGTTTATTCCGGTCAGCCCACCGGGTCGGTGGTCATGCGGACCGTGAGGGTGACCTCGGTGCCCGCCTCGACCGAGCCGGACGTGGGGTCCTGGGTCACGACGACCCACTGCGTCGGGTCGTCGATCGCGCGGCCCTGGCCGGACGCGTCGGCGACCTGGACCTCGAGGCCGCGGGCCTCGAGGGTCTCCTGCGCGGTGGTGAGGAGCAGGTTGGTCTGGTCGATGACCTGGACCTCCTTCGCCTCGGCCGACGCGGTGGTGGTGTCGTCGGACGCGGAGCCCGCCGACGTGCCGCCCTCGGCGGAGGCGCAGGCGGCGAGCAGGGAGACCGTCGCGACGGCGGCGGCGGCCACGCTGAGGGTGCGCGTGGTCCGGCGACCGGCTCGGGCGATGGACGTGTTCATCGGGGGCCCTCCTGGGCTGTTGCGGTGCGTCACGGACCGCGGCCCCCGGGGTCGCCGGTCGCCGCGGAGGGCGCGGGACGGGCGAACGCGCCGCGCTGCGGCTCGCAGGCGGCCGTCGTCGGCAGTCGAGCGGCCGCCCGGGACTGGCCCCGGCGGGCGACGCGCCCTCGGGGCCCACTTTACGCCTGTCGGGCGACAGGTTTCGTCCGTATTTCGGGGAACTGTGACGCAGCCACCAGCGGAGGCGCCCGGACGGCCCAGGCGTTCACCCGCCCGCGCACCCCGGCCGGGTGCCCCGGGACGCTCCCGGACGGGGCCCCGGGCCGCGTGCCCGGGGCCGCCGGTCAGTCCGCGGCCCGCGTCCCGGTCCGGAACCGCGCGCCGTAGTGGTCGAAGGTCGCGGGCAGCGGGTCGGCGGCGAGGTACCGGGCCCGCGGGAACACGAGGTCGGCCTCGGACAGCCGGGCGAGCAGCCGCCCCGCGACGAGCAGCACGACGTTGCGCCCCGGGCAGGACACCGGTCCGCCGCTGAACGGCAGCAGCCCCCAGTCGGCGTCGGCGCGCCCGTCCAGCCACGCCTCGGGCGCCCACGCGTCCGCGGTGCCGAGCCGCTCGGGGTCCCGGTGGAAGTGGGCGCTCACCACCGCGAAGCCCGTGCCCGCGGGCAGCACCCGCTCGCCCCACGTCGTCGGCGCCGTGCTGTCCCGGAGCACCACGAGCGTGGTCGGCCAGAGCCGCACCGACTCCAGGACCGCCCCGCGCGCGTACGGCTGCATCGCGGCACCGGACGCCGCCTCCGCCCGCAGCAGGTCCCGGACGGCGGGCCGGGCGGCCGCGACGGCGAGCGCGCGCAGCACCGCGGCGCCGGCCGCGTCGAAGGCGAACAGCCACTGCGGCACCTGACCGGCGGGGTCCACACCGCGGTCCGCCTGCGCGGCCGCGGCGTGCGCGATCAGGCTGCCGGGCTCCGCGCGCCGCACGTACGCGTGCAGCCGGTCGGCGAGCTCGGCGCGCAGCCGCGGCCGGCGCGGGCGCAGGTACGCCCAGTTCGCGGCCTGCCGGAGCGTCTGCAGGACGTCGGTGACCCGGTCGTCGTCGCGCGCTGACCCGCCCAGGACGACCGTGCGGACCGTCCGCCAGAACGCCGGGGCGAAGGTGTCCCAGTCGAGCACGCCGCTCCGCCCGACGGTCGCGAGCAGCGCCGCGGCCTCGCGGTCGACGGCCGCGAGCAGCGGGGCGGCGTCCCGGTGCACCGGCTCGGACGTGTCGAGCGCCTGCTCGTTGAGCAGCCGCCGGGCGGGCCGCCGTCCGGGCGGCGAGATCAGGACGGCGTCGGGCTCGAAGTGCCCGAGCGCCGCGCGCTTCTCCACCGTCGCGGGGCTGAACGGCTCGGGCGAGCCGGCGAGCAGGGCGCCCACGTCCCCGGCGTCGAGCGGCAGCACCACCCGGCGCGGGCCCAGCCGCAGGACCACCGGGGCGCCTGCGTGCTCCCGCCGCAGGTCCCGCGGCAGCGCGCCCGCGGACCGGTCGGTCTGGTGCCGCTCGGCCCAGGCGGTGGCACGGGGGCGTCGGACGACGGCGCCCTGGGCGACGAGCGGGCCGAGCACCCGCGCCGCGACGGCGGCGGACCGGGCCGGTCCCAGGTCCACGGGGGTGCGGGGGCTGACGGTGGCGTGCGGCATGCGGGTCCTTCCGAGGTGCCGGGCGGCGGGGTGCGCGGGCGGGGTCAGGGCGTGAGCGCGGCCTCCTCGGGCTCGGACAGCGACAGCACCGCGCCCACGACGCCCGGCACCGCGGCGACCTGCCGCTCGACGGCGGCCAGCACGTGCGACGCCTCGTCCTCGGCCGGGTTGCCCGCGAGGTCGACCGCACCGACGAGGAACAGCTGACGCGCACCGACCACCTCCAGCCGCAGCTGGGTCACCCGCGCGACCTCCGGCATGGCGAGCAGCGCCCGCACCGCCGCGCCCTGCAGCGCGGGGTCGGCCGTCTCCCCCACCAGGAACCGGCGGTTCCGGTCGATGAGCAGCACGGCGACCACGGCGAGCAGCACGCCGACCAGGATCGAGCCGACGGCGTCCGGGACCGGCGACCCGGTGACCTGGTGCAGCGCGATGCCGGTGCCGGCGATGACGATCCCCACCAGCGCCGCCGCGTCCTCGAAGAACACCGCCCGCACCGTCGGGTCGGACGTGGCGAGCACGTGCTCCCAGAGGTCCATGTCGCGCCGCGCGGCCGCCCGGCGCGCCTGCCGCCAGGCCTGCAGGAACGAGGTGCCCTCCAGCAGGAGCGACACGCCCAGCACCACGTAGGCCACGACGTACGACGACGCGGGCTCCGGGTGCACGAGCTCCTGGATGCCGTGGGTGATGGACACCCCGGCGCCGACCGCGAACAGCCCGATCGCGGCGAACAGCGACCACACGTAGACCTCGCGCCCGTAGCCGAGGGGGTGCGCGCGGTCCGGCTCCCGGGCCGAGCGGCGCTGGGCCAGCAGCAGGAACACCTCGTTGCCGGTGTCCGCCCAGGAGTGCGCCGCCTCCGCGAGCATCGAGGCCGCCCCGGTGAGCACCGCGGCGACGGTCTTGGCGACCGCGATCAGCGCGTTGGCGGTGAACGCGACGACCACGGTGAGCGTGCTCTCGTCCTGGCCGCCCGCCGGGGCTCGCGGGCCGTCCGGGGTGGTGACGGGGCTGGTCATGCTCCCGGACTAGCACAGCGCCGGGCGACCCGCACGGCCGGGCGGGTCGCCGGCGGCGGTGGCGCGACGGCCGGACGCGGTCCCGTCTAGGCTCGACGCGATGCCTGGACCCGACGCCCCCGCACCCGACGCGCCCCCGTCCCCGGCGGCCGCCCCGGACCGCGCCGGCCGCCGCCGCCGGTGGGTGGTGCGCGCCCTGCTCGCCGTCGTCGCGCTGCTCGCCGCGCTCGTCTTCGGCGTCACCACCGCCACCGCCGAGTCGAGCTTCGGCCCGCACGAGGCGCGGTACGACGTCACCACCGACGCGACCGTGACCGTCGACCTCGGGCCGCTCGGCACGCTGCAGATCGACTCGCCGCTGCCGCTCGGCCTCGGCGCGCGGGTCACGGTCGAGGAGATCCCCGCCGACGTCGACGCGCTGCACGGCGTCGACACGCTCCAGGCGCTGACCGGGGACCTGAGCTCCTACCTGCAGTTCTTCACCGGGCCGCAGGCGACGATCGAGGACGCGGCGCGCGCGCTGGTCGCGAACGCGCTGTGGCGGACGCTCGCCGCGCTGGTCGTGCTGGTCGCGGTGTGGACCGCGGGCTGGTGGCTGCTCGGGGCCGCCCGCCGCGCCGAGCTGGGGGCGCGGCTCACGCCGCACGCCGCGCAGCTCACCGCCGGGGGGCTCGCGGTCGTGCTGGTCGGCACGCTGGTGACGGCGAGCGAGCGCGGGGACGCCGCGGAGCGCACGTCGTCGCAGCGGACCTCGGCCGTGTTCGACGGCACGCCGCTCGAGGGCGCGCGGATCACCGGCCGGCTCGGCGGCATCGTCGACACCTACGGCGGGCTCGTCGTGAAGGCGTTCCAGGACAACGAGGACTTCTACGACCGGGCCGACGGCGCGCTGGTCGCCGCCTGGGACGACTGGGAGGCGCGGCGCGCCACCGTCGAGGCCGCGGCCGACCACGACGCCGACGACGAGGACGGGGCGGGCTCGCCGGCCGGCGACCCCACCCCGGACGCGACCGCCACGGCCGGGTCGAGCGCCGCGCCCACGCCCGAGGAGTCCACCGACGAGGAGGCGGAGCCGCTCACCCTCCTGGTCATCTCCGACCTGCACTGCAACGTCGGCATGGCGCCGCTGATCACCTCGCTCGTCGAGCGGTCCGGCGCCGAGGTCGTCCTCGACGCGGGCGACACCACGATGAACGGCACCTCGGTGGAGCAGTACTGCGTGACGACCTTCGCCCGCGCCGTCCCGCGCGGCGTCGACCTCGTCACCGCGCCGGGCAACCACGACTCGGCCGAGACCACCGCCCAGTACGCGCGTGCCGGCGCGACCGTCCTGGACGGCGGCGTCATCGACGTGCGCGGCATGCGGATCCTCGGCGACAAGGACCCGAAGGCCACCCGCCTGATCACGACGCAGACCCAGGACGAGTCCTACGCCGAGGTCGGCGAGCGGCTCTCGGACGTCGCCTGCGACGAGCCGGACGGGGTCGACCTGGTGCTGTTCCACAACCCGCGCACGGCGCCGGCGCTGCTCGCCGACGGCTGCGTGCCCGCGCTCGTCTCCGGGCACATGCACACCCGCACGGACCCCGAGCAGATCGGCGAGGGCATCCGGTACATCTCCTCCTCCACGGCGGGTGCCCAGGAGAACGAGCCGCGGATCGGTCCGCTGAAGGGCACCGCCGAGATGACGCTGCTGCGCTGGGACCCGGACAGCCGGCAGATCCTCGACTGGCAGCTGGTGGAGATCGGCACCGACGCCAGTGCGGTCGTGCACGACCCGGAGCCCTGGCCGGAGGTCGTCCCGGTGCCCGAGGAGGCGGACGAGGTGCCGACGGCGACGCCCACCGGCGCGGCGACGGCGCCCGCCCAGGGCTGACGCCCGCTCCCCGGCCGGGGCGCCGCCCGGCGACACGTCCGTCCGCGACCTGAGACGCCGGCGCCGGATCCGTGCGGCGCCCGGTGCCGCGTGCCACACTCGCCGCCATGACCTCCGCGCTCCCGACGTGCCGCTCGCCGCGGCTCGCCTGCGCGTGTCCGCTCTGTCGGGCCTGACCGCCACCCCTGCCGTCAGATCCGCGCGGGACGTCGTCGTCCCGCCCCGCCGCCGCGAGCGGCGGACCCCCGAGGAGCACCCCCGTGAGCGTCCTGACCCCTGCCACGTCCACCCGCCCCACCGCCCACCCCGCCCGGCGGCCCGCCGAGCCCGCCGCCGACCTGCCCTCGCAGGCGGACCTGCGCCGGTTCGAGGAGCTGCTGGCCGCGCTGCCCCTGACCCCCGCGGTGCTCGTCGACCTGCCCGGCCGCCGCCTCGCCGTCGACGGCCAGGACGTCGACCTGACCCGCCAGGAGTTCGACCTGGTGGCGTACCTCGCCCGCTCGGCGGGCCGGGTGGTGACCCGCGACGAGCTGTACGACGGCGCCTGGCGCAGCCAGGACCTGTCCGACCGCACCCGCACCGTCGACGTCCACGTCCGGCGGGTCCGCGCCAAGTCCGGGCTCGACGGGCTGATCGCGACGGTCCGCGGCGTCGGCTACCGGCTCAACGTCCTGGACGGACTGCGCATCGAGGGCTGAGACCCGTTCCTGTGGCGGGCCGGGCCCGGGCGGGTGACGCTGGCGACCGGAACACCGCCGCACCGCCCAGGAGGTCCCCGTGGCCCACGACGACCAGACGAGCACCGAGCGGGCCGACGCCCCGGCCCCGGACGACCCGCGCAAGCCCGACTCCCCCGACGACCTGACCAAGCGGTCGTGGAAGTACGTGCTGCGCACGACCGTTCGCGAGTTCAACCACGACCAGTGCACCGACCTGGCCGCGGCATTGACCTATTACGCCGTGCTGGCGATCGCACCGGGCCTGCTGGCCGTCGTGTCGATCCTCGGCCTGGTCGGCGACGGGCAGCAGCTCGTCGAGGACCTGGTGTCGACCGCCACCGGGATCATCGGCCAGGACTCCGCGGAGCAGACGCTGCAGCCGATCCTGGAGAACCTCACCAACTCCCCCGGCGCCGGCCTGACGTTCGTGATCTCGCTGGTGGTCGCGCTGTGGTCGGCCTCCGGGTACGTGAACGCCTTCAGCCGCGGCATCAACCGGGTCTACGAGATCGACGAGGGCCGCCCGATCTGGAAGCTGCGCCCGGTCCTGCTCCTGGTCACGCTGGTGCTGGTGCTGTTCGCCGTGGTGATCGTGGTGGCCGTCGTGCTCTCGGGCGGCATCGCCGAGACCGTGGGCGACGCGATCGGCCTGAGCTCGGCCGCCGTGACCGCCTGGAACATCGCCAAGTGGCCGGTCGTGCTGCTGCTCGTGATCGTCGCCATCGCGATCCTCTACTACTTCACGCCGAACGTCCGGCAGCCCAAGTTCCGCTGGATGAGCGTCGGCGCCCTGGTGGCCGTCGTCGTGTGGATCCTGGCGTCGCTCGCCTTCGGGTTCTACGTCGCCAACTTCGGGTCGTACGGCAGCACCTACGGCTCCCTCGCCGGCGCCATCGTCCTGCTGCTGTGGCTGTGGATCACCAACCTCGCCCTGCTGTTCGGCGCCGAGCTGGACGCCGAGATCGAGCGCGGCCGCGAGCTCCAGGGCGGCATCGAGGCGGAGCGCACCATCCAGCTGCCGCCCCGCGACACCCGTGCCAGCGAGAAGAAGCGGGCGAAGGCCGAGGAGGACGTGCGCCGCGGGCGGCTGCTGCGGGAGTCGCGCCGCACCCGCCCGCCGCGCTGACCCGCCGGCGGGGGCGAGCCCGGCCCGCCGCCGGTTCAGGGGCCGGCGGGGCCGGTCCCGGCGGGGGCGCCCGGCGCCGGAGCGCCGGTGTACTCCCAGTGCCACGGCTCCAGCGGACCGGAGCCCCCCGGGCCGGCCCAGGCGGGGTGCTCCCACCCGTGCGCCGGACCGTGCTCCGTCATCCACGCGTACAGCGGCGAGTCGAACTGCCCCACCCCGCCGAACCCGGCGAAGTCGACCGCCACGCCCCAGCCGTGGTGCGAGACGCCGGCGGGGGCCGCCAGGCCGCCCTTCGCGGCCTTCAGCGCCGACTGCTCGGCGTAGGTCCGGTACGTGCTGCCGACGGGCAGGTCGGTCCCGTGGTCCGCACGGAACTCCGCGTTCAGGGCGACCAGCGCGGTGACCGCGTCGCACCGCAGCCGCGCGCCGGGGGCGAACGGCACCGGGCAGAGCAGCGCGGGGTCCACCGTGCCGTCCGCGAGCAGCCCGGCCGCGCGGCCGTTCCCGCCGCCCGTGCGCACCGCGGCGCCCACGACGCGCCCGTCGAGCACCGGGAGGTCCGCCGCGGCGCGGGCGGCCTCGGTCACGGCCTGCTCGACCTGCTCCAGGCCTCCGCCGTCCCCGGCGGCGCGCTCCGCCGCCACCGGCACGCTGCGCTCCACGGCCAGCGCCAGCCGGAAGACCGCACCGGCCGACTCCCGCACCCGCAGGGCCGCGGCCACGCGGTCCCCGGGGGTCGCCGCCGGCTGGGACCAGGCGTCGGTCAGGCGCATGACGGCCGCGTCCAGCCCGGGCAGGTCGTCCAGCGGCTGCGGCGACACCCGCAGCGGCTCCACCCCGGTCGCGGCGTCGAGCGCGGCCCGCGCGAGCAGCGCGGACTCGGCCGTCACGGCCGGCTCCTCGGCCGCGGCCCGGGCCGTCCACCGCGCAGA
>NZ_SZYE01000157.1 GCF_005239125.1 Cellulomonas hominis
GGCACGCCGCAAGGCCGCGAAGCAGCAGCGCCGCCGGGGCTGACCGCCGGGACCGAGCGCCCGCACGCCGACGCCGCCCGCCCACCCCGTTCGGGGAGGGTCGGGCGGCGTCGTCGCGTCCCGGGCCGCGGGCGCCGCGGACCGAGCCGCCGGCGTCAGCCCACCACGAGGGCCGACGCCCGCCAGCGCCCGGTCGACCGGGTGAGCCGCACGGCGACCGCGCGGACCCGGTCGGCGTGCGCGACCACCACCGAGGACTCCACGGTGTGCGCGTCGACCCGGTGCACGCGGACGCGCCGGACCGACGGGCGCCGTGCCACCCCTGCGGGCACGGGGTCCGTCGGGTCGCCGGCGAGGTCGTGCGCGCCCGCGGCCGCGTCGAGCACCCGCGTCCCGGGTGCGGTGAGGACGGCGCGCCGGGCCAGGCCGTCGTAGATGTCCGGGGTGAGCCAGCGCGCGAGCTGGGCCAGCGGCCGGTGGCCCGCGAGCACCTCGACGGCCGCCAGCGCGACCATGCAGCACGCCTGCCGGGGGTCGAGCTCCGGCGCCCCGCCCCCGACGTCGCGCGCCGGACCGGCCGGTGCCCGGGGACGCGTCCTGCCGGGCGCCGCCGGGACGACCCCCTGCCGCACCGCGCCCGGCGGAGCGTCGTCGGCAGCACCCGCGGCGGTGCGGGGCGGGGGTACGTCGGCGCCGTCCTGCGCGCCCGCCCGGAGCGGCGGGGGAGCGGGGACGAGGCGCACCCGGACCGCCGTGCTCACGGGATGCCGGTCGTGGTCGCGCTGGTGACGTGCCTTCTCATGGGTGACCTCCTTCGTCGCTCGGCCCCCGCCGTGCCCAGATGTACCGCTCACCCACGCCCTCGCGCCACCGTGGTTCGCGCCACCTGGGGACAACCGCCGGCGGGTCGCGCGCGACGCGCGGGACTCGCCCGGATTCGTCCGCGATGTGCCCGGTGGCGGCCGCGGGCGGCACACTGGTCCCGTGCGCCTCTACCTGCCTGCCACCCTGGACGAGCTCGACGACCTGCTGGGCGGCCGCGGCCCGCTCGCCGCGCCCCGCCGCGCGCACGCCGTCACGCCGGCGCTGACCGCGCTGCTGCCCGACGAGGACGAGGAGGGCGTCGAGTTCGCCGCGCAGCTGATGGCCGCCGACGACGCGCTCGTGCTCCTCGCGTCCCGCCCGGACGCGCCCGGCCTGCGGCTCGTCGTCACCGTCGAGGTGCCGGACGACGCGGTGCGCGACGGGGCGCCGGACGAGGGCGCGGGGGTGGACGACGAGGCCGCGAGCCTGGTGACGCTCACGGCCCCGGCGACGCTGGCGGAGGTGGTGTGCGCGCACGTGGACGAGCCCGCCGCCAAGGACGAGGTCGCCCGCGCGCTGGACGGCGACGACGCCGCGCTCGACTCCCTCGCCGAGCGGGACCTGCTCTGGTACGACGCGACGGAGCTGGCGGGCATCCCGCGCTGACCCGGACCCCGGCGCCGCCGCGCGTCGGGGGACCGGCGCCGGCCCCGGAGCGGGTCAGCGCTCGATCAGCGGGTCCAGCACCTGCAGCGCCGCCCCGTGCAGGCGCCCGTTGCTCACGAGCGCGCTGCCCCCGAACGGCCCCTCGACACCCTGGACGGACGTGAACCGCCCGCCGGCCTCGGTGACGATCGGCACCAGCGCGGCCATGTCGTGCAGCGCGAGCTCGGGCTCGGCCGACAGGTCGACCGCGCCCTCGGCGACCAGCACGTGCGACCAGAAGTCGCCGTACCCGCGGGTGCGCCACACCTTCCGGGTCAGGTCCAGGAAGTGGTCCAGCCGCCCCTGCTCCTCCCAGCCGCTCAGGCTCGAGTAGGACAGCGACGCGTCCTGGAGCCGGCCGACCTCGGACACCTGGAGCCGGGTCGCGGCCGCCAGGGAGCGCCCCGTCCAGGCGCCGGACCCGACGGCGGCCCACCAGCGGCGGCCGAGCGCGGGCGCGCTCACCAGGCCGACGACGACCTCGTCGCCGTCGAGCAGCGCGATCAGGGTCGCCCAGACGGGCACGCCGCGGACGAAGTTCTTGGTGCCGTCGATCGGGTCGACCACCCAGCGCCGCGGGCCGTGGCCGGTGTCCGCCATCTCCTCGCCGTGCACGGCGTCGCGCGGCCGCGCCCGGGCCAGCTGCGAGCGGATGAGCTCCTCGGCGGTGCGGTCGGCGTCGGAGACGGGGGTCAGGTCGGGCTTCGTCTCGACCCGGAGGTCCTGCGCCTTGAACCTCGACATGGTGAGCCCGTCCACCTGGTCGGCGATCACGTGGGCGAGGCGCAGGTCGTCGTCGTACCGGGTCATGGGCCCAACCTATCGGGCCGAGCACGTCCGCCGAGGTCGCAGCACCCGCGGGGTTCCCGGCGCGCGAACCCCGCAGCTGCTGCGGGCTCGGCGCCGGGGCGGTGCGTCAGCCCGCGTCGGGGGCGGTGGAGCGGCTGACCAGCAGGCGCCGGAACGAGTCCACCCGCGCGGTCCGCGCGGCGCGCGTCTCGTCGTCGGGGGCGGCCTCGACCCACTCGTCCAGGGCGCAGTCCGGCGCGTCGGCCGCGTGCGTGCAGCCGCGCGGGCACTCCGCCGCGACCTCGGCCAGGTCGGCGAACGCGCCGAGCAGGTGGTCGGGGTCCACGTGCGCCAGCCCGAACGACCGCACGCCCGGGGTGTCGATGACCCAGGTGCCCGGCTCCCCGGGCACCCGCAGCGCGACGGCCGAGGTGGACGTGTGCCGCCCCCGGCCGGTGACGTCGTTGACCACGCCGACCGCCCGCAGGGCGTCCGGCACCAGCGCGTTCACCAGCGTCGACTTGCCGACGCCGGAGTGCCCGACCAGGACCGACACCCGCCCGGCCAGCGCGGCGCGCACCTCGTCCAGCCCCTCGATCGCGGCCTCGTCGGTCCGCGAGCTGACGACGACCCGGACGCCGATGGGCTCGTACAGCGCCCGCAGCGTGGCGGGGTCCGCGAGGTCGGCCTTGGTGAGCGCGAGGAGCACGTCCATGCCGGCGTCGTAGGCGGCGACGACGCACCGGTCGATCATCCGGGTCCGCGGCTCGGGGTCGGCGAGGGCGGTGACGACCACGAGCTGGTCGGCGTTGGCGACGATGACCCGCTCGACCGGGTCGGTGTCGTCGGCGGTCCGGCGGAGCACCGTGCTGCGCTCGACGATGCGGACGATCCGCGCGAGCGAGCCCCCCGCCCCGGACGTGTCGCCCACGAGGTCGACGCGGTCGCCCGGCACCACCCGCTCGCGGCCCAGCTCGCGCGCCTTCATCGCGACGGCGACGCGCTCGTCCGGACCGTCGGGGTCGACCAGGACGGTGTACCGACCGCGGTCGACGCCGGTGACCAGCGCCCGGTCGGCGTCGGCGTGCTCCGGGCGGGTCTTGGTCCGGGGGCGGGTGCCCCGGCGGTTCGGCCGGACCCGGACGTCCGACTCGTCGAGCGCGCGGCGGGCCACGGTCAGCGGCCCCCGCTCGTCGCGGGCCCGGTCACGCGAGCATCCCGTCCCACAGCCCCACGAAGTCCGGGATGGTCTTCGCGGTCGTGGCGACGTCCTCGACCAGCACGCCGGGCACGGCCAGGCCGAGCAGCGCGCCGAAGGTCGCCATCCGGTGGTCCGCGTACGTGCGGACGGTGCCGGCGTGCAGCGGGCGCGGCGTGATCACCAGGCCGTCGGCGGTCTGCTCGGCCTGCCCGCCGAGCCGGGTGATCTCGGCGGACAGGGCGGCCAGCCGGTCGGTCTCGTGCCCCCGCAGGTGCGCGATGCCGCGCAGCCGGGTGGGGGAGTCGCCGAGCGCGGCGATCGCGGCGATCGTCGGTGCGATCTCGCCCGCGGCGTGCAGGTCCAGGTCGACGCCCCGGACCGTCCCGGTGCCGGTCACCGACAGCACGTCGCCGTCGAGCCGGGTGGTGGCGCCCATCTGCTCCAGGATGCCGGGCAGCAGGCCGCCCGGCTGGGTCGTCGCGGCGGGCCAGCCGGGGACCCGCACGGTGCCGCCGGCGACGAGCGCCGCGCACAGGAACGGCGCGGCGTTCGACAGGTCGGGCTCGACGCGCACGTCCCGCGCCGCGACCGGGCCCGGCTCGACCTGCCAGACCGTGGGCACGGAGTCGTCGACGACCACGCCCGCCGCCCGCATCGCGGCGACCGTCATCTCGATGTGCGGCAGGCTCGGTAGCGTCGGCCCGGTGTGCCGGATCGTCAGGCCGCGCGCGAACCGCGGGGCGGTCAGCAGCAGGCCGGACACGAACTGCGACGAGCCGGACGCGTCGACGTCCACGACGCCGCCCTCGACGGAGCCGGTGCCGGTCACGGTGAACGGCAGGCGGCCCGGCTTGCCGTGCTCGGTGACGCCGACGCCGAGCGCCCGCAGCGCCGCGAGCACGGGGCCCATCGGGCGCACCCGCGCCCCGGGGTCGCCGTCGAACCGCACGTCGCCGTCCGCCAGGGCGGCCACGGCCGGCAGGAACCGCATGACCGTGCCGGCGAGGCCGCAGTCGACCGCGCGCGGCCCGCGGAACGCGCCCGGGGTGACCAGCCAGTCGCCGGGGGCCGCGGGGTCGTCCTCGATGGTCGTGCCGAGGTCGCGCAGCGCCTGCGCCATCAGCAGCGTGTCCCGCGACCGCAGCGCCCCGCGCAGCCGCCCCGGGCCGTCGGCGAGGGCGGCGAGCACCAGGTAGCGGTTGGTGAGCGACTTGGACCCGGGGACCTCGACGGTCGCGTCCAGGGGGCCGGTCGCCGTCGGGGCGGGCCAGTCGGGCGCGGTGGCGGGGAGGACCTCGGAGCTCATGGCGTCAGGCTATCGGGGGCGCGCGGGACCCCGGGCCGGGCGTCCGGTCCGCGAGGCGCCGTGCTCGTGCCGCCCGTCAGTGCACCGCGTCCGCGATCTTCTTCGAGGCCGCCTTCTTCGCGGCGGCGGCCGTCGCCGCGGCGGCGGCGGTCCTGGCGGCGGCGGCCCGGGTGGCCCGGGCGTGCTCGACGCGCCAGCGCACGGACGGCCGGCCGGCGGTGTCGGCGGCGGCGATCAACGCACCCCCGGTCAGCGCCAGGCCGCGGAGGAACCGGGCCTTGCGGTCCTTCTTCTCCTGCTCGGTGAGCTGGCCGCGCTCCTTGCGGGACGCGGGCGCGTCCGCGGCGGCGAGCGGCAGGGTGAGCGCCGCCAGGGCGAGGGCGGACGCCCGGGGCGCGCGCCCGGTCGCGAGCAGCAGGGCGGCGAGCGCCGTCGCGCCGCCGTGCACCCGGACCACGGTGGTGAGCTGCGCGTCCGACGGGTGGCGGTACGCGTCCAGCGCGCCGCCCAGGGCGCCCCGCGGCACGGTGGCGGTCAACCGGTCGACCGCACCCCGCGCGACCGCGACGTGCGCGGTCGGCCGGCGCAGCGCGTCGACCCCCTCGCTCAGGAACCACGACGCGAACAGCGGTCGGGCGATGCGGCGCAGCAGCATGACGTCCTCCTCCGGGCCGTCCGCGACGCACGGACGCCTGCCGTCCAACCTAGCGGCGCGACCGGCCCCACGCCCCCGGGAATGCCCCGGGGGGCCCCTCACGTTGTGCCGTCCATGAGCTGTTCCACCCTCGACCGGCCACCGGCCGTGACCGGCGGCGTCGCCGTGCTGCCCCGCCCGGGCGGCCCGGCGCCCGCGCGCGCACTAGGCTCGGTGGTGATGAGCGAGGACACCACACGCGCCCCCGAGTCCGAGGACGACGCGGCGCGCAGCGAGCGGTTCGAAGCCGAGGCGCTGGTCTACCTGGACCAGCTGTACGGCGCCGCCCTGCGCATGACCCGGAACCCGTCGGACGCCGAGGACCTGGTCCAGGAGACGTTCGCGAAGGCGTTCGCCGCCTTCCACCAGTACCGGCCGGGCACGAACCTCAAGGCGTGGCTGTACCGGATCCTGACCAACACGTTCATCAACACGTACCGCAAGAAGCAGCGCGAGCCGCAGCAGTCCCAGGCCGACGAGATCGAGGACTGGCAGATCGCGCGCGCCGAGTCGCACTCCTCGACGGGCCTGCGCTCCGCCGAGGCGGAGGCGCTCGACCACCTGCCGGACTCGGACGTGAAGGACGCGCTCGCGCGGCTGCCGGAGGACTTCCGGATCGCCGTGTACCTGGCGGACGTCGAGGGGTTCGCCTACAAGGAGATCGCCGAGATCATGGGCACCCCGATCGGGACGGTGATGTCCCGGCTGCACCGCGGGCGGGGTCAGCTGCGCGACATGCTGACCGACTACGCGCGCGACCGGGGGCTCGTACCGGCAGGGGGCGCCGCCACCGCCGAGGGCGGGGACGGCACGGGATCGTCGAGGAGGGCACGATGACGGGCTGGGACGCCGCGGGGACGTCGACGCCGGCGGCAGGGGACGCGGGGGGCTGCGGCCCGGAGTGCGAGCAGGCGCTGGGGCGGCTGTTCGCCTACGTGGACCGCGAGCTCGAGCCGCGGGACGCCGAGGAGGTGCGGCAGCACATCGAGGACTGCCGGCCGTGCCTGGACGAGATCGCCGTCGAGACGATGCTCAAGGACCTCGTGAAGCGCTGCTGCCAGGACAAGGCCCCGGCGGACCTGCGCGTCAAGATCCACGCGCAGCTCACGACCCTGCGGGTGACGCGGACCCCCTGATCCGCCCCGAGCACGACGAAGGGCCCGGTGCGTCGCACCGGGCCCTCGTGCTGTGCGGCTGCGCCGCCCGACGCTCAGGCGTTGGGGCGCTTGCCGTGGTTGGCGCCGTTCCCGGCGCGGGAACGGCGCTTGCGGCCACGCTTGCTCATGGAACTTCTCCCTGGTGAGACTGACCGGCACGGCGGTACAGCCGCCCGGGGACCCTCCATGGTCCCACATCCGCGCTGCTCGTCCGCACCGATGGTTCAAGGACGGGGGCGTACCGGCCGATCAGACCGGTGTGAGCGAGCAGCCGCAGTCCGTCGTCCCCCTCCTGCACGCCCTGGCCCAGGCCGGCGGCTCCGACCTGCACGTCAAGGTCGGTTCCGAGCCCCGGGTCCGGGTCGACGGCCGGCTGCGCCGGCTGCAGGTGCCGGTGCTCAGGCCCCGCGACACGGAGCACATGCTCGGCGAGGTGCTGCCCGAGGACCTGACCGAGACGTTCGTCCGCACGCACGAGGCCGACTTCGCGTTCTCGCTGTCGGGCGTCGGCCGGTTCCGGGTGAACGCGTACCAGGCGCGCGGCACCTACGGCCTGGTGTTCCGCCTGGTCGCGATGGGCGCGCAGTCGCTGTCCGAGCTCGGCCTGCCCGACGTGCTGGGGGAGCTCGCGCTCGAGCCGCGGGGCCTGGTGCTCGTCACCGGACCCACCGGCTCCGGCAAGACGACGACGCTGGCGTCGATGATCGACCTGATCAACACGGTGCGCGAGGCCAACATCGTCACCATCGAGGACCCCATCGAGGTGCTGCACCCGGACAAGCGCGGGATCGTCTCCCAGCGCGAGATCCGGCAGGACACCGCCGACTTCACCGTCGCGCTGCGCGCCGCGATGCGGCAGGACCCGGACGTGATCTTCGTCGGCGAGATGCGCGACGTGGAGACCGTCCGCGCCGCGCTGTCCGCCGCGGAGACCGGCCACCTGGTGCTGTCGACCCTGCACACCATCGACGCCGCCGAGTCGGTCAACCGGATCGTCGACTTCTTCCCGCCGCACGAGCAGCAGCAGATCCGCGTGGCGCTGGCCCAGGCGCTGCGCGGCATCGTCTCCCAGCGGCTGGTCCGCAAGGCCGACGGGGGCGGCCGGACGGCCGTCGTCGAGGTGCTGGTCAACACCGGCCGCACGGCCGAGGCGATCGTCGACCCCGCCGGCAGCGAGCCGCTGCTCGACCTGATCAAGCAGGGCGACTACTACAAGATGCAGACCTTCGACCAGCACCTGGTGCGCCTGGTCGCCGACGGCACCGTCACCTACGACGAGGCGCTGGGCGTGGCGACGAACCCGCAGGACCTCACCGTCGAGCTGCGGTCGGTCGGCCTGATCGCGTGACCGCCGGGCGCCGGCGCGGGGGCCCCAGGTCGAGCCCCCACCCGGCCCGCGGCAGCCCTTGCCGGGACCGCAGACGCGATATAGCGTGTCCGAACGCGATATATCTCGATGCGGAGGAGCAACGTCATGGCCACGGAGTCCTGGGTCGTCATCGGCCCGCAGATCATCGAGGTGGAGGACGTGCGCTCGCTGCGCGTCCAGGTCAGCGGCGGGCGGGTCGACGTCGTCGCGCACGACGACCCCACGATCACCGGGGCGCGCCTCGAGGTGCACCGGGTCGACGGCTCGCCGCTCGAGGTGACCTACGCGGACGGTGCGCTGTGGGCCGGCGTGCGGTCCGTGACCGGGATCGACGGCTTCCTCGAGCGGCTCCGCGGGCCCGGCCAGCGGGACCGGGTGGAGGTGCACCTGGCGGTCCCGCAGGCGGTCGTGGCGTCGCTCGCCTCGGTGAACGCGGACCTGCTGCTCGCCGGGGTCCAGCAGGACGCCACGGTGTCGACGGTCGGCGGCGGGGTGGTCGTCGACGGCACCCGCGGCGCGCTGTCCGCCAAGAGCGTCTCCTCCGACGTCGTGGTCCGCGACCACCTGGGCGACCTGTCGATCGGCACCGTCTCCGGCGCGGCGACCGCCTCCGGCGCGCTGCACCGGGTCTCCGTCACGAGCGTCTCCGGCGAGGTCACGCTCGACTGCCTGGCCCCGACCTCCGTGTGCCACGTCCGGACCGTCTCGGGGGACGTCGCGGTGCGCCTGCCCGCCGGCCACGGCGTCGGCGTCGAGGCGCGCAGCGTCTCCGGCCGCGTGGTGGTCGACGGCGTCGACCGCGGCGACCGCCGGCCCGGGCGCACCACGGTCGACCTGCGCGACGACCGCGCCACCTGCTACGTCTACTCCCAGACCGTGTCCGGCCACCTCACGGTGCTGCACGGCGCGCCGCTCGCCGAGCCGGTGGTGGACGCGGGCGACGCCTGATGGCCGTGTTCGGGCACGGGCAGCTCCGGCTGTACCTGCTCTCGCTCCTGGAGGCCGGCCCGCGGCACGGGTACGAGCTCATCCGGGCCCTGTCCGACCGGTTCGGCGGCACCTACCGGCCGAGCGCCGGGACGGTGTACCCCCGGCTCGCGCGCCTGGAGGAGGAGGGCCTGGTCGCGCGGACGGAGTCGGGTCGCAAGACGCTGTACGCGCTGACCGACCGCGGCCGCCAGGAGGTCGACGCGCACCGCGCCGAGCTCGCCGCGCTCGAGCACGAGCTCGCCGACGTGGTCCGGGAGCTCGCCGCGCAGGTGCGGACCGAGGTCGCCGGGTCGATGGCCGGGATGCGGGCCGAGATGGCCGCGGCGGCGCAGCAGGCGCGGGCGGCGGCGCTGCGGACCCGGGACCCGCGGGCGGGCGCCGCGGCGGG
>NZ_SZYE01000158.1 GCF_005239125.1 Cellulomonas hominis
GCGTCCGCGGCGGCCGGGCGCGCCGCCGCCACGGCGACCCCCACCAGGGGTCGGACCGACAGGTGCAGGCCGCCCACCGGGAGCGGCGGCGTCAGGCTCTCGACCAGCCGGCGCGCCGCGTGCTCGGCCGCGCCCGGGCCGTCGACGTCCAGCCCGACGGCGAACACGTCGCGCGCGAGCCGCGCCGGCGTGCCGACGTCCCCGGCCTCCCGGCCCACCACCGAGCCGACCGCGCGCAGCAGGTCGTCGGCGACGGCGTGCCCCAGCGTCTGCGCCACGTCGCGGTAGCCGTCCAGCGCGACCAGGAGGACGGCGGGGACGGACCCCGGGGGTGCGTCGCAGGGTCCCGCCTCGAGCCGGCGCGCCAGCCCGGTCGCGTTCGCGAGCCCGGTGACGTGGTCGGTCACCGCCAGGTGCTCCAGCCGGGCGTGCTGCCGTCGCATCGCCCGCAGCAGCCCGCCGAACCGCAGCAGGAACGCGGCGATGACCACCATGGCGGCGATGCACACCTCCGCCAGGTGCACGGGGAGACCGCGGGCCGCCTCCAGCGCGGCCGTGCCGGGCAGCACGCACACCGAGGCGCCGAGCAGCACCAGGTAGCCGGTGCCGAGGTCGCCGTCGGCGCGCGGGGGCGCGGCGCGGCCGGCGGAGGCGTGCCGGGCCGCGGACGCCAGCAGCACGTAGCCGGCGAGCCACAGGGTGTCGATCAGGTGCGCGCGCGCCTCGAGCGCCGGCCAGCCCGGGGCGAGCAGGAACAGCTCGTCGGCGAGCAGGATCGCCAGCACGCCCCACGTCGACAGCCGCAGGGCCGGGGGCCGGGTGCCGGCCGCGGTGGCGGCCCGGGCCAGGAGCACGAGCAGCACGGCGTCGCCGACGGGGTAGAGCGCGCCGACCGCGGTGCCGAGCGGGTCGGCCGGCCAGCCGGCGAGCGTCGGCTCCAGGACCAGCAGCCAGAGCACCAGCAGCGCGCCGCTCGTGACCAGCAGGGCGTCGAGCAGCCAGGTCGGCCGCCGCCCGCGGGGCGCGGGGAACGCCCGGACGAGCCCGGCGGCCAGCAGCGGGTACGAGGCGATGTACGCCACGTCCGCGACGGACGGGAACGGCTCCACGCCCAGGCCGCGCTCGAGCAGCGTCCACACCGTGTCGCCGACCACCCAGGCGACGAGCCCCAGGGCCAGCAGCTGCCACGCGCGCCGCTGCGGCCCCGAGATCCGGCGGGCCGCCCGGCAGGCCTGCGCGGCGCACACGACGCCGACGACGCCGTACAGCACGTCCCGGAGGGTCCCCGGGGGCAGCGCGGCGTGCGTCACCAGCACGGCGACGACGACCGCGAGCCGCGGGAGGGAGGCACGCTGCAGCACGGTCTCCTGATCGGCATCGCAGCGCGCTGCTTGACCCGTCAGGCGGGTGGACCTGGCGGCCCGCGCCGACCTGCAGGTCAGGGGACCTGTGGGTAGGGTCACGCCGGGGGGTGAGGCATGGGCGGGACCGCACGAGCGGACGCGGACGAGGCACGACGGGTCGCCGCGCTGCGTGACCTGGCTGTGCTCGACACGCCCCCGGAGGAGCGGTTCGACCGCGTCACCCGGCTCGCCCAGCAGCTGTTCGACGTCCAGATGGCGTTCGTCTCGCTGGTCGACACCGACCGGCTGTTCCTCAAGTCGCGGCAGGGCACCGCGGCGCGCGAGACGCCCCGCGAGGGCATGTTCTGCGCGGCCGCGATCCAGCAGCCCGGCACGATGGTCGTCCGGGACGCCACCCGCGACCCGCGGTTCACCGCCGCGCCGTTCGTGACCGGCGCCCCGCACATCCGGTTCTACGCCGGTCGCCCGCTGGCCACGGCGGGTGGCGAGCGCGTCGGCACCCTGTGCCTGATGGACCGCCGGCCGCGGGAGTTCACCGCCGAGGACGAGGCCCTGCTGTCCGACCTCGCGGGCTGGGTGGAGAAGGAGCTGTCCGCGGACGCCGAGCTCGGCCGCGCCGCCGAGGTGCAGCGCGGGCTGCTGCCCACCGCCGCGCCCGACGTCCCCGGGTGGGACCTCGCCGGCGCCTGCCTGCCCGCGCACGGGGTGGGCGGCGACTTCTACGACTGGCAGGCCGCCCCGGGGCGGCTGCTGCTGACCCTGGCGGACGTCATGGACCGCGGCCTCGGCGCGGCGATCATCGCCGCGACCGTCCGGTCGGTGCTGCGCGGCGTCGGCCGGCACGAGGACGTGGGCGAGGCGCTGGCGCTCGCGGAGCGGGTGCTGGAGCCCGACCTCGACCGCGCCGGGGCGTTCGTCACGGCGTTCCACGCGGCGCTCGACCCGGCGACCGGCGTGCTCCGGTACTCGGACGCCGGGCACGGGCTCGCGGTGGTGCGGACGGCGGACGGGACGCTGCGCCGGCTGTCCGCGCAGGGGCCGCCGCTCGGCGTGGTCGTGGGGGAGCCGCGCGTCGCGGGCGAGGTGACGCTCGCGCCCGGCGACGTCCTCGCCGTCGTGAGCGACGGCGTGCTCGAGCGCGGGGACCGGGCGCTGGACCCCGAGGACGTGCTGGCGGCGCCGCTCGGCGCCGCCACGTCGGCGGCGGACGCCGTGGCCCGCGTGCTCGCGGCCGCCGGCCCCGCCACGGACCGCTCCGACGACCTGACGGTCGTGGTGCTGCGGAGGGAGAACGGATGAGGCAGCAGCTCGTGCTGCGGGTCGTCGTCGTGCTGACGCTCCTGCTGGGGGTGAACTACATCGCCTGGCGCTGGCTCGACTCGGTCAACTGGTCGGCGTGGTGGATCGCCGTCCCGCTGGTGATCGCGGAGACCTACTCGCTGGTCGACGTCGCGCTGTTCGGCATGACCATGTGGAAGGCGAAGCAGCGCGAGGACCCCGGCCCCCCGGAGCCCGGCCTCACCGTCGACGTGTTCGTCACGACGTACGACGAGCCGGTCGAGCTGGTGCTGCGGACCGCGGAGGCGGCGCGGGACATCACCTACCCGCACCGGACCTGGGTCCTCGACGACGGGTCGCGGCCCGAGCTGGCCGCCGCGGCGCGGGCCGCGGGCGTCGGGTACATCGAGCGCTCCGAGGACTGGACGGACCGGCCCCGGCACGCCAAGGCCGGGAACCTGAACAACGCGCTGTTCCAGACCGACGGCGAGTTCCTGCTCATCCTCGACGCGGACCAGATCCCGGAGCCCGAGATCCTGGACCGCACGCTCGGGTACTTCGCGGACCCGGCGGTCGCGCTCGTGCAGACCCCGCAGTTCTTCACCAACGTCACCACCGCCGACCCGCTCGGGAGCCAGGCGCCGCTGTTCTACGGCCCCATCCAGCAGGGCAAGGACGGCTGGAACGCCGCGTTCTTCTGCGGGTCGAACGCGGTGCTGCGCCGGGACGCCCTCATGCAGCTCGGCCTGGTCGGCTACGTCCGCGAGACCGAGCGCTCGGTGCGCGAGGCGCTGCACGCCTCGCGGCGGCTGCTCGACCGCGCGCAGCGCGACGCCCCGGACGCCGTCCAGGCGGCCGTGCTGCACGAGGTGCAGGAGGCCGCCGCGCGGGCCCTCGGCGGGCTCGACGCCGGCGAGCCGCTGTCCGACGTGACCTACGGGTTCCAGCGGGAGGTCGACGCCATCTCCGGGCAGGTCGTCGCGCGCGACGTGGCCGGCATCCAGGACGACCTCGCCGCCATCGCCGCCCTGCCGATCGCGCGGGACGACCAGATCGGCGCCGTCGTCGTCGACGAGCCGGCGCTGGCCCGGCTCGCCGACCGGGAGTGGTCGCCGCTCGGCGCGATCGAGTCGGTGCAGGCCCTGGTGCGGGCCGTCGACGTCGACCGGTCGTCCGAGGCGCAGGCGGTGATGCCGGTCGCGACGCTGTCGGTCACCGAGGACATGGCGACCGCCATGCGGCTGCACGCGCTCGGCTGGAAGACGGTCTACCACCACGAGAGCCTGGCGCACGGCCTCGCCCCGGAGGACCTGGGGACGATGATGACCCAGCGGCTGCGCTGGGCGCAGGGCACCATGCAGGTGATGCTCAAGGAGAACCCGCTGGGCGTCCGGGGCCTGAAGGTCGGGCAGAAGCTCATGTACTTCGCGACCATGTGGTCGTACCTGTCGGGGTTCGCCGCCCTGGTGTACCTCGCCGCCCCGATCATCTTCCTGTGCTTCGGCGTGCTGCCCGTGACCGCGTGGACCGTCGACTTCTTCGCCCGGTTCATCCCGTTCTTCCTGGCCAGCCAGCTGCTGTTCGTCGTCGCCGCGCGCGGGGTGCGGACCTGGCGCGGGCAGCAGTACGCGCTCGCGCTGTTCCCGGTGTGGATCAAGGCGGTGTGGACCGCGGTCGCGAACGTCTGGTTCGGCCGGCCGCTCGGGTTCGCGGTGACCCCGAAGGTCCGGCCGGACGGCTCGCCGAGCCAGTGGCGGCTCGTGTGGCCGCAGCTGCTCGCCATGGCGCTGCTCGTGGTGGCCGCGGTCGTCGGGATCGTCCGGGCCTCGCTCGGGCTGTCCCTGTGGGTGGGCACGACGGTGAACCTGCTGTGGGTGGTGTACGACCTGGTGGTGCTCAGCGTCGTGGTGCAGGCGCTGCGCTACCGCGGGTTCACCGGGCCCGAGGCGAGCCCGCCGCCCAGCGCGCGGCGCCGGGGCATCGCATGACGACGACGAGGAGGACCCGATGGAGCTGACGACCGAGCGGAGCGGGGACGCGGCGGTGCTGCGCGTGCACGGGCGGCTCACCATGGCCGCCGCGGGGGAGCTGAAGGCCGCGGTCGACCGCGAGGTGGCCGACGGGCGCACCCTCGTGGTGGTGGACCTGTCGGACACGGCGTTCCTGGACTCCTCGGGCCTGGGCGCGCTCGTCGGGGGCCTGCGCACCGCCCGCGCCGCCGGGGGCGACCTCCGGATCGCCGGCGTGGGCCAGCAGGTCCGGACGGTGCTGGAGCTCACCACCATGGACCGGGTGCTCCGCCCGTACGCCACCGTCGAGGACGCGGTCGGTGCCGGCCGCTGAGGGGGCCGTGGAGCTCCGCGTCGACGGGTCCGCGGAGCCCGGCTGGCTGGACGAGGTGCACGACGCGTTCGCGCGGCTGTGGGCCGCCGCGCCGGACGTCCCGGACCTGGACCGGCTGCGGTTCGAGACCGCGGTCATCGAGATCGCGACGAACGTGGTCCGGCACACCGTCCCGGTGGGCGACGGGCCCGTCCGCGCGACCGTGCTGCTGCGCGCCCGCCCCGAGGGGCTCGAGGCCGAGCTCTCGGACGACGGCGCGCCCGTGCGCGTCGACCTGGACCCGGCCCCGGTGGACGACTTCGCGGAGAGCGGGCGGGGCATCGCCCTCGTCCTGCGCGCCGTGGACAGCCTCAGCCTGGACCGCGACGGCGACCGGAACACGTGGCGGCTGGCGCGGCACCGGTCCGCGTGACCGCCCGGCCCGCGCCCGGTCCGCGCGCGGGTCCCGGCCGCTGACGTACGGTCGTGGGGATGGCCACCGACACCACCCACCCGGAAGCCGACCGGGTCGCGGCGCTGTACCGCCTCGGCGTGCTCGACACCCCCGCGGATGAGCGGTTCGACCGCGTCGTCCGGCTCGCGCGGCAGCTCTTCGGCGTCTCCACCGCACTGGTCTCCCTCGTCGACCGCGACGTCGTCGTGCACAAGGCGATGGCCGGCTTCGACGAGCCGGTCGTCCCGCGCGACGACTCGTTCTGCGGCACCGCGGTGCTGTCGGACGCCATGCTCGTCGTGCCCGACGCCGCCCAGGACGAGCGGTTCCGGGACAAGCCCTTCGTCGCCGCCCCGGGCGGGCTCCGGTTCTACGCCGGGCAGCCGCTCGTCGCCCCCGGCGGGTACCGGGTCGGGACCCTGTGCATCGCCGACCCCGAGCCGCGTGCGTTCGGCGCCGACAGCGCCGCGCTGCTGCGCGACCTGGCCGCGTGGGTCGAGAAGGAGCTCGTGATCGACTCCGAGCTGGAGCGTGCCGCGCAGGTGCAGGCGGGCCTGCTGCCGCGCAGCGCCCCCGACGTCCCGGGGTACGAGGTCGCGGGCGCGTGCCTGCCGAGCCGGGCCGTCGGCGGCGACTTCTACGACTGGACCGCCACCGACGGCGGTGTGGTGCTCAGCCTGGTCGACGTCATGGGCAAGGGCGCCGGCGCCGGCATCCTGGCCGCGTCGGTCCGCGCCGTCCTCCGCGGCTCGGCGCACGGGGCCGACGTCGCGCGGTCCCTGCTGTACGCCGGGGCCATCCTGCACTCCGACCTGTCCGGCGCCGGGGTGTTCGCCACGGCGTTCCACGCCGCGCTCGACGCGGCGACGGGCGACGTCAGCTACGCCGACGCGGGGCACGGGCTCACCGTGGTCGTCCGCGCCGACGGCACCGACGAGCGGCTCGCCGCGACCGGGCTGCCGCTCGGCGTGCTGGACGAGGCGGCGCGCGAGCAGCGGGTCGTCCACCTGGGCCCCGGCGACCTGCTGGTGACCTTCTCCGACGGCGTGCTCGACCTGGCGGACGGCACCCTCGCCGGCGTGCCGCCGGTGGTCGAGGCCGTGCGGGGGACGAGGTCCGCCGGCGAGGCCGTGGACGCGGTGCTCCGGCTCGCGCGGGGAGCGGCGGAGCGGCCGGACGACCTCACCGTCGTGGCGGTGCGCCGGGCGGGCTGAGGCCCGCGACCGTGCCCGCGACCGCCCCCGTCAGCGCCGCGGCGGCACCGGGTGCAGCACCACGTCGGTCAGCGACCCGCCCTCGGCGCGGGCCGTGAGGTAGGTCCCGGTCGGCTGCCGGCGCCGGTCCGTCGGCGACCCGGGGTTCAGCAGCCGCAGCCCACCGGGGGCGACGGTGTCCCACGGGATGTGGCTGTGCCCGAAGACCAGCACGTCGACGTCCGGGTACGCCGCCGCGCACCGCGCCTCCCGGCCGGCGGCCTGCCCGGTCTCGTGCACGACCGCGAACCGCACCCCGCCGAGCTCCGCGCGCGCGACCTCCGGCAGCCGGGCCCGCAGGTCGGGTCCGTCGTTGTTGCCCCAGCAGCCGACGACCCTGCGGGCGCGGGCCTCGAGCGCGTCCAGCAGCGCGACGTCCACCCAGTCGCCGGCGTGCAGCACGACGTCCGCGGCGTCGACCGCGTCCCAGACCACCGGGGGCAGGTCGCGGGCGCGTCGGGGGACGTGGGTGTCGGCGAGGAGCAGCAGGTCCACGGGGCCTCCCGGGGTGTCGGCGGGGATCACGCGGCCCGGCGCAGCGCGACCACCGTGAGGTCGTCCTCGGGGTGCCGGGGGTCCACGAGCGACAGGACGGCGTCGGCCGCCTGCTCCGCGGTGCGCGTGCCGCGGACCGCGCGGCCCACCTGGTCGAGGTCGCCCAGCGAGCCCCCGAGCGCGTCCAGCACGCCGTCGGAGAACGTCACCAGCAGCTCGCCCGGGGCCAGCCGCGCCCGCGCGCTGACCCGCGCAGGCCCCGGGGCGATCCCGAGCGGCAGCCCGGTCGCGGACAGCCGGCGCGCCGTGCCGTCCGGGTCGATGATCAGCGACAGCCCGTGGCCCGCGTCCGTGTAGGACACCTCCCCGTCCGCCGCGTCCACGTACGCCCGGAACATCGTGACGAACGCGCCCGCGTTCGCGAGGTCCGCCGTCATCGCGCGTTCCGTGGCCGCCAGCGTGCCCGCCACGTCGCGCAGCACCGGCTGCGCGTGCAGCACCGACCGGGTGGTCGCCGCGAGGATCGCGGCCGCCGGGCCCTTGCCCATCACGTCGGCGAGCGTCACCACCAGCCCGTCCGGCACCTCCTGCCAGTCGTAGAAGTCGCCGCCCACCGACCCCGCCGGCACGCACCGCGCCGCGAGGTCCAGCCCGGGCACGTCGAGCGCCCGGGACGGCAGCAGGCTCGCCTGGACCTGCGCCGCCCGCCGCAGCTCCGTCCGCTCCGCCGTGACGTCGCGCAGCACGGTCACCGCGCCGCCCCCGGCCGCCGCGGGCAGCGGCGCCGCCGAGAAGGTGACGATCCGGGGCTCCGTCGACCCGGGCACCCGCACCAGCAGGTCCGCGTCGCGCACCTGCTCGCCCGCGAGCGCCCGGCGGAACGGCAGCTCCGCCTCCGGCACCGGGCTGCCGTCGATCCGCCACAGGTGCGCGAGGTCCGACCCGTCGTCGGCGCCGGCGTCCGGGCGGCCCGTGAGCAGCAGGCCCGCCGTCGGGTTGCGCACCACCACCCGCCCGGCGGCGTCCACCACCCGCACGCCCTCCGACATCGTGTCCACGACGGTCGCGAGCAGCGTCGCCTGCTCCTGGGCGCGGTCGCGCGCCGCCTGCAGGTCGGTCACCAGCCGGACCCGCTCCTCCCGCGCGATCGCGAGCGCCAGGCCGATCACGGCCACCAGGCCGACGTAGAGCTGCGCGATCGCGACCTGCGCCGTCGGGTCGGGCAGCTCGGCGAACGGGCCGGTGCCCGCCAGGGTCAGCTGGATCGCCACCACCCCGCAGATCGTGGTGTGCAGCACGACCGAGCGCGTCGGCAACCGGGAGCCCGCCCACACCGTCAGGCCGATGAGCGGGAACACCACCGCCAGCCAGTCGATCTCGACGAACCACACGACGTACAGCAGCGGGGCGAGCAGCAGCGCCGCGAGGTAGTCGGCGCCCTTGCCCTCCGTCCACCACTCGACCCGCTCCTCGGCCGTCCGCCGCCGGCGGTGGTGCAGCCAGGCGCCCACCGTGAAGCCCAGCGTGCCGATGCCGACGATCGCGACGGTGTTCCGCGCGCACCACAGCAGCGCCGTCCGCCAGGTCCACGGCTCGCCGCCGACGACCACCGCCAGCTCCACCAGCGGCGCCGACACCGCCGAGCTCAGGGCCGCCCCCAGCACGAACCACCACAGGTCCGGGACCCGGCGCAGCTGCTGCGTCCCGCGCGCGGCCCACACGTAGGGCGCCCGCCGCGCCAGCACCGCCGCGCACACCACCGCCTGCACGGTCGCCGCGAGCGCCCCGATCGCCGCCGACAGCGCCGACGACCCGGTCGCCGCGATCACGGCCCCCGTCGACACCGCGAGCACCAGCGGGTCCAGCCACGGCCACGGGCGGCGCGCGCGGACGACCAGCCACAGCACCGCGACCCCCGCGGCCGGCCAGACGAGGCTGACGTCGGCCTCGGGCACCCGCGTCGAGCGGCCGAGCAGGCAGGCGGCGGCGTTCAGCAGGGCGAACAGCACGACCAGGCGCACGTCCCGGGCGCCCGGGCGGCGCCTCGCGCGGGGGAGCCCGGGCGGCGGCGCCCCGACCGGCGGGGCGCCGGTCGGGGCGGTGCCGGTGGGCGGGGTGCC
>NZ_SZYE01000159.1 GCF_005239125.1 Cellulomonas hominis
CGGCCACGCCGACGGACGCGCCCGCGGCGCCCGCCGTCCCCGTGGTGCCGGCCACCCCGCCGCCGCCCGAGGACGACGGCGGCGCCCCGGTCCGGGTCGCGGTGCCCGCGCGGTCGATCGAGGTGCCGGTCGACCCGGTGGGGGTGGCCGAGGATGGCCAGATGGAGATCCCGCCGCTGGCCGAGCGCGGCGGGTGGTACCGGTACGGGTCCGACCCCGGCGACGCCGCGGGTACCACCGTGGTCGCCGCGCACGTCGACTCGGTCGCCTCGGCCGGCACCGGGCCGTTCGTCCGGCTCGTCGACGTCGTCCCCGGGGACGAGGTCCGGGTGGACCTGGCCGACGGCAGCACCCGCACGTACGTGGTGGACGCGGTGACGCGGTTCCCCAAGAGCGAGGCCCGCTGGCCGGACGTGTTCACCCGCGACGGGCCCCCGCGGCTGGCGCTCGTGACCTGCGGCGGTACCTTCGACCGCGGCACCCGCCACTACCGCGACAACGTGCTCGTCACCGCCAGCCCCGCGGACGCCCCGTGACCGCGCAGCAGATCGCGCCGCAGCCGCCGCGCCGCCCGACGAGGAGGACCGCCCTGCCCAGGACCGTGGCGCACCTGCGCCCACCGCCCGAGTGGGACGACGAGGCGCTCGCGCGCGCATTCGAGGCCGGCGACGAGCACGCCCTCGCGGAGGCCTACCGCCGGTGGGCGGCGTACGTGCACACGCTGGCGCTGCGCACGCTGGGGTCCGCGGCCGACGCGGAGGACGTCACCCAGCAGGTGTTCGTCTCCGCGTGGCGCGGGCGCTCCGGCTACCGCGCGGACCGGGGTGCGCTGCGCGGCTGGCTGACCGGCATCACCCGCAACGCCGTCACGGACGCGCTGGCCCGGCGGAGCCGCGACGTCCGGGACCTGCACGCCGTCGCGCGGCGCGCGGACCGGGCCGAGGTCCCGGACGTCGCGTCGGTCGCCGAGCGGGTGACGGTCGTCGACGAGCTCGAGCAGCTGGGCGAGCCGCAGCGCACGATCCTGGCGCTCGCGTTCTACGGCGACCTGACGCACGACGAGATCGCCCGCCGGCTCGACCTGCCGCTCGGCACCGTGAAGAGCCACATCCGACGTAGCCTGCTGCGGCTGCGCGACCGGATGGAGGAGGTGAGGGACGGTGCCGCACCTCGAGCCTGACGCCCTCGCCCTGCACGCGGTCGGCGAGCCCGTGACCCCGGCGGAGCAGCGGCACCTCGCGGCGTGCGACCGGTGCGCCCGCGAGCTGGCGGCCCTGCGGTCGACGGCCGCGACCGCCCGTGCCGGGGCCGGTGAGGCGCTCGTGCCCGCGCCCGACGCCGTCTGGGAGCGGATCGCCGCCGAGCTGGGTCTGGCCCCGGACGTGCGGCCCGGCCCGGCCGGCCCCGTCGTGACCGAGCCGGGGGACGGCACGGGGTCCGCCCGGTCGGGCGGCGCGCCCGTCCGTGGCTCCCGCGGCCGGTGGCTGCTCGCCGTGGCCGCGGGTCTGGTGGTCGGCGCGGTCGGCGGCGGCGCCGTCGTCGCGTCCGTCCAGCGGCCGGCGGAGACCGTGGTCGCGGAGGCGCGGCTCGACGCGCTGCCCGGCTGGGCGGCCTCGGGCGACGCGTGGCTGGAGGAGGGCGCGGACGGGACGCGCACGCTCGTGGTGCGGGTGTCCCCGACCGAGGAGGACGGCTTCCGCGCGGTGTGGCTGCTGGACCAGGACGCGACGCGGCTGGTCAGCCTCGGGGCGCTGGACGGCGACGAGGGCCGGTTCGCCGTCCCGCCCGGCCTCGACCTCGACGAGTTCCCGGTGGTGGACGTGTCGGCCGAGCCGTTCGACGGCGACCCCGCGCACTCCGGGGACAGCATCGTGCGGGGGGCGCTCGACCGGCGGGCGTGACCGCGCGGCCCCCCGTATCCTGGGACGCGGTGTGCCGGGAAGTCTGGTCGGCTCCCTGTCCGGCGACCCTCCGGGCAGGTGGTCCAGCCGCCCCGGGAGTACCGCATGACCTCCTCGCCCCCGCACGCCCACGCCCCGTCCGCCCTGTCCCGCTGGGCGTCCCGCGAGACGACCGGCGGCGCCCTGCTGGTCGCGGCCGCGCTCGTCGCCCTGGTCTGGGCCAACTCGCCCTGGCGCGGGAGCTACGCCGGCCTGTCGGCGTTCACCCTGGGTCCGGACGCGCTGCACCTGGACCTGGACCTGGCGCACTGGGCGGCGGACGGCCTGCTGGCGGTCTTCTTCTTCGCGGTCGGGCTCGAGCTGAAGCACGAGCTGGTCGCCGGCAGCCTCCGGGACCCGCGGCGGGCGGCCGTGCCGGTGCTGGCCGCGGTCGGCGGGATGCTGGTGCCGGCGGCGCTGTACGTCGCCGTCGTCACGGCCTCCGGCGACCGCGACGCGCTGCCGGGCTGGGCGGTCCCCACCGCCACCGACATCGCGTTCGCCCTCGCGGTGCTCGCGATCTTCGGCCGCGGGCTCCCGATCGCCATCCGCACGTTCCTGCTCACGCTGGCCGTGGTCGACGACCTCCTCGCGATCACCGTGATCGCCGCGTTCTACTCCGACGGCCTCGCCTGGGGCCCGCTCGCCGGTGCGCTCGCCGCCGTGGCGGCGTTCGCCGCGCTCGCGCGGTCGCCGTACGTCCACCCGTGGCTGCTGTGGCCGATCGGGCTGGTCGCGTGGGGCTGCATGCACGCGTCGGGGGTGCACGCCACGATCGCCGGGGTGCTCCTGGGCCTGACCGTCCCGGCGCGGCCGGTGCACGGGGGGGCGGGGTCCCGCGCCCAGCGCTACGAGCACGCGATCAAGCCCTGGTCGGCCGTGGTCGCCCTGCCGGTGTTCGCGTTCTTCGCCGCCGGCGTGACCGTCGTGGGCGGCGACGGCTTCGCCGGCCTGCTCGCCGAGCCGGTCGTCCCCGCGGTGGTGCTCGGCCTCCTGGTGGGGAAGGTCGCCGGCATCCTCGGCGTGGTCGCGCTCGTGACCCGCGGGCGGACCCTGCGCCTGCCGGACGGGATCGGCGTGCGGGACCTGGCCCCGGTCGCCCTGCTCGCGGGCATCGGGTTCACCGTGTCGCTGCTGATCGCCGAGCTCGCCTTCGAGGGCGACGCGGGGATGGTGGGCGCCGCCAAGATCGCGGTCCTCACCGCGACGCTGCTCGCGGCCACCGGGGCGGCCGTGCTGCTGCGGCGGGATGCCCGGCGGCCGCGGGCCGCGGACATGAACGAGGACGGCGAGGTCGACCGCGTCCAGCCGGCGGTCGGCGGCGGTGCGGCGGGGCCGGGCACGTCGCGCTGACCGGCCGACGGCCGGATCGGCCCCGCGCGCCGTTGCAACGTTGTAACCTCGGCCCCGTGGCGATCGAACCCGAGGGCAGGGCCGCCCCGACGCTGCGCGACGTCGCGCAGGTGGCGGGCGTGTCGTTCAAGACGGTGTCCAACGTGCTCAACGACCACCCCCAGGTGCGGGAGTCGACCCGCGCGAAGGTGCTCGCCGCGGTCGAGCAGGTGGGCTACCGGCCGAACCTCGCCGCGCGGAACCTGCGGCTCGGCCGCAGCGGCGTGATCGGCCTCGCGGTCCCGGAGCTGAGCCAGGCGTTCTTCGCGCAGCTGGCCGACGAGGTGATCCGGGTCGCCGCGGAGCAGGACCTCGTCGTCCTGGTCGAGCAGACCGGCGGGCTGCGCGAGCGGGAGCTCGAGGCACTGCGGAACCCCCGGCTGTCGCTGACGGACGGGCTGCTGCTGGCGCCGCTCGGGCTGACGCACGAGGACGTCGTCCCGGACCCGGCGGGCCGCCCGCTGGTGGTGCTGGGGGAGCCGCTGTTCGACGGGCCGGTCGACCACGTGACCATGCGGCACGAGGAGGCGGCGCGCGCCGCGACGGCGCACCTGCTCGGGCTCGGGCGGCGGCGCGTCATGCTGCTCGGCGCGCACGCGACCGAGGAGACCGGCGTGGCCGCCCTGCGGTACGCGGGCTACCGGGCCGCGGTCGACGGCGCCGGCCTGGCGGTGGACGACGCGCTGGTGGTGCCGGTCGAGACCTGGGACCGCAGGAGCGGGGCCGAGGCGATGGCGCGGGTGCTGGACGCGGGCGTGCGGATGGACGCCGTGTTCGCCATGAACGACGACCTCGCGCTCGGTGCCCTGCGGTCGCTCCAGGAGCGGGGCGTCGCGGTGCCGGGGGACGTCGCCCTGGTCGGGTTCGACGACGTGGCCGACGGCCGGTACACCTACCCGAGCCTGACGACCGTCGAGCCCGGGCGGCACGACATCGCGCGCGAGGCGGTGCGGCTGCTCCGGGAGCGCATCGACGACCGGGCGCGCGGCGAGCTCGAGCCGCGCGTCCTCGCGCCGGACTTCCGGCTCGTCGTCCGGGAGTCCACGGGCGGCTGACCGGCGGCTCCACGTGGCCGCCCGGGACCGGCGCGCCCACGTGGCCGCCCGCGCGCCCTCCTGCGCCCCGGCGATCACCCGGGCCCCGGGTTGACACGCCCCGGCCCCGCGCTCCAAGATCCCACTTACAACGTTGTCTTACAACGTTGTATGCGGGCTCTCCCGAAAGGACTCCACGCAATGAAGCGCATCCCCGCCCTCGTCGTCGCGCCGGTCTGCCTGGCGCTCACCCTCGCCGCCTGCTCCAGCGGCGGCTCCTCCGACTCCGACGGTCCCGTCGAGCTCACCTTCTGGCACGGGTACACCGAGGCCGACGGCGACGTGCTCGAGCAGATCGTCGACGACTTCAACGCCGCGCACGACGGCGAGATCACCATCACGACCCAGGTGAACCCCTGGGACGTCATCGACGACACGTTCCTGCCGGCGCTGTCCGCGGACAACGGCCCGGAGATCGTCGCGATGCCGGCCGAGCGGCTGCCGGTCTACGCCGACCGCGGCGCGTTCGTCGAGCTGGACGACTTCTACGCGGACGACGAGGCCACGCCGGACCTCAACGCCGGCGCGCTCGACATGGTCACCGTCGACGGCACCGCCTACGGCGTCCCGACCGGCTTCGTGCCGCTCACCATGTTCTACAACAAGGCCCTGCTCGACGCGGCCGGCGTCGCCGTCCCGACCACCTGGGACGAGTGGGTCGCCGCCGCCCGGGCGCTGACCGTCGACGAGAACGGCGACGGCACCCCGGAGCAGTACGGCCTCGCCCTGGCCGACCACGCCACGGTCGGCAACGGCGTGTGGCCGACGCTGTTCTACGGCAACGGCGGCGCCGTCGTCGAGGACGGGAAGGCCGTCATCGACTCGCCGGAGAACGCCGAGACGCTGGAGTTCTGGCACGACGCGGTCACCGCCGGGAAGATCAGCCCGACCGGCGTCGACGGCGTGAGCGGCGACAGCCTGTTCAGCAGCGGCCGCGTCGCGATGTACGTCGGCGGGCCCTGGATGGCGACCGTCTCCGAGGAGAACGGGATCGACTACGGCATCGCGCCGATCCCGGCCGGGCCCGAGGAGCAGGCGGCGTCCGCGATCGGCGTCTCGATGGCGCTGACCCGGCAGGCCGACCAGGCGCAGCAGGAGGCCGCACAGGAGTTCTTCTCGTACTTCCTGTCGCGCGAGGAGTCGGTCGCCTGGGCGCTCGGCTCGGGCTGGCCCCCGCTGCGCACCGACGTCACCGCCGACGAGGTGGACGAGAACCCGGTCGTGGCCGCGCTCACGGAGCAGGCCGAGCTCGGCCGCCCGCTGCTGCCCGGCGTGGTGAACAGCACCGACGTGCTGACCGCGGTCGACGACCTGACCCAGCGCGCGATGGCCGGCGAGCCGGTCGACGAGCTGCTGGCCCAGGCGCAGACCGCGATCCAGGCCGCGCTGGACGACTGACCCGAACCGGACCGGCCGCCCCCGGCTCCCCCGGGGGCGGCCCGCCACCTTCGAGAGGCACCTTTCATGACGACCGCGCACGCGGCCGGGTCCCGCAAGCGGGCCTACCGCGCACCCGCCCCGCTCGGCGGGCGCGGCGGCCCCGTCCGGCAGCGCACCCGCACCGGCAGCCGCCGCACCCGCACCGCCCTCGCGTTCCTCGCGCCGGCCCTGATCATCCTCGCGGTGTTCGTGGTCTGGCCGATGATCTCCGCGCTGCAGATGTCGTTCACCGACGCCAGCGGGTTCGGCCGGGCCGAATGGGTCGGGCTGGACAACTACACCCGGATCTTCACCGACCCCGACATCCGCGACGCGGTGCTGAACACCGTGGTCTACGCCCTGCTGTTCACGCCGACGGCCGTGGTCGTGGCGCTCGCGCTCGCGCTGCTGCTGACCAACGACCGGCTGCCGTTGCGCGGGCTGTTCCGCACCTCGCTGTTCCTGCCGTTCATCATCTCGCTGGCCGTGGCCGCGCTGGCGTGGTCGTACCTGATCGACCCGCAGGTGGGGCTGCTGCACTACTGGCTGCGCGGCGTGGGGATCGACCTGGGCAACGTGCTCCAGGACCCCACCTTGGCGATGCCCGCCGTCGCCCTGGTCGCGGTGTGGAAGAACTTCGGCTTCTACATGGTGATCTTCATGGCCGGGCTCCAGGAGATCCCGGGCTCGCTGTACGAGGCCGCCAAGATGGACGGCGCCGGCGCCTGGTCCCGCTTCCGGCACATCACGCTGCCGATGCTGTCGAACACCACCGCGTTCGTGCTGATCTTCGCGCTGATCGCCGCGCTGCAGGCCTTCGACCAGATCTACGTGATGACCGGGGGCGGCCCCTACGGCAACACCCAGACGGTCGTGATGGAGATCTACGAGTCCGGCTTCCGCAAGCTCGAGCTCGGGTTCGCCTCCGCCCTGTCCTACGTCCTGCTGCTCGCCACCCTCGCGCTCAGCATCGTCCAGTTCGTGTTCTTCGGGCGCCGCGAGGAGGAGTCCTGATGTCCGCCGCCACCCTGACGCCCGGCGCCGCACCGGCACCCGCCCCGGCCCCGGAGCAGCGGCGCGTCGTCGCCGCCGGCCGCCGCCGGGTCCGCGTGTCCACGGTCCTGCTCACCGCCGCGGTCGCCGTCACGACGCTGATCGTGCTGCTCCCGCTGTTCATCGTGCTGTTCACGGCGTTCAAGCCGACCGCGGAGGTCAACGCCTACCCGCCGACGCTGCTGCCCGACGCGTGGACGACCGCGAACTTCGAGCGGATCTTCGCCGACCTGCCGTTCGCCCGGCTGATCGGCAACAGCTTCCTGTTCGCCGGCGGGGTGACGGCGTTCGCGGTCGCCTTCGACGCGCTGGCCGCCTACGCGCTGGCCCGGATCGACTTCCGCGGCCGCCGGACGCTGCTCGTGGCGATCGTCGCGACGCTGATGATCCCGTTCCAGGCGACCCTCATCCCCGTGTACCAGATCGTCAGCGACCTGGGCTGGGTGAACACGTTCGCCGGGCTCATCGCGCCGCGCGCCGCCGACGCGTTCGGGATCTTCTTCCTCCGGCAGTTCTTCGTGGCGCTGCCGCGGGACCTCGACAACGCCGCGCGCATCGACGGCGCCTCCGAGCTCCGGGTCTTCTGGCAGATCGTGCTGCCGAACGCACGCCCCGCCGTGCTGACGCTCGCGATCTTCGTCTTCGTCAACAACTGGAACGACCTGCTGTGGCCGCTGGTCTTCACCACCGAACGGGAGATGGGCACCATCACATCCGGACTCACCCAGCTCACGGGCCCGGGCGGCATCGTGCCGTACGGCGTCATGATGGCCGGCGCGCTCGTCGCGGTCGTCCCGCTGGTCCTCGCCTTCATGCTCGTGCAGCGCAAGTTCATCGAGTCCATCGCCACCACGGGGCTCAAGTGACCGGGGCCGCGGCCGGCGGCCGCTGGTTCGAGGACGGCGCCCTGCACTTCGGGCTCGGGATCGAGGACACGTTCGTGCCGCAGGGCGGCCCCGGCGAGCGCCCGATCGACGAGTACGCCCTCACCGACCACTACGCCCGGTACGGCGAGGACCTCGGCCTCGCGTCGGACGCCGGCGCGACGTTCCTGCGCTGGGGCGTGCCGTGGCACCGGGTCAACCCCGGCCGCGGGGTGTGGGACTGGTCCTGGGTGGACCGCGTGGTCGACCGGTTCGGGGAGCTCGGGCTGCGGCCGGTCATCGACCTGCTGCACTACGGGACGCCGCTGTGGCTCGACGGCCAGTTCGCGCACCCTGACTACCCGCAGGTCGTCGCGGAGTACGGCGTGGCGTTCGCGGAGCGGTACGGCGACCGGGTCACCGACTACACGCCGGTGAACGAGCCGATGATCCACGCCCTGTTCTGCGGGGTGTACGGCTACTGGCCGCCGTACCTCACGGGCGACACCGGCCTGACGACGATGGTCCGCGCGCTGGGGGAGGGCTTCGTCCGCACCCAGCGGGGGATCGCCGACGTGCTCGGCGACCGGGCGACCTTCATGCACGTCGACGCCTCGATGCGCTACGCCGGGGACGTGCACGGCGAGCACCGGGCGCAGGCCGAGCGGCTCACCCACCAGGCGCACCTGGTCGAGGACCTGGTGACCGGCGCGGTCGACGACCGGCACCCGCTCGCCGGCGTGCTGCGCGCGCACGGGATGGCCGACGCGGACCTCGCGTGGTTCGCCGACCACGCCGTGCGGCCCGATGTGATGGGCGTCAACTACTACCCGCGCATCTCCACCGAGGTGTTCGAGGACGGTGTGCACCACCGCGGCGGGTTCGCCGACCCCCGCCCCGCGCAGGACGCCGGCGTGGCCGGCCTGGTCGAGGTGCTCCTGGAGGCCGAGCGCCGGCACGGGGCGCCCGTCATGCTGACCGAGACCGCGGTGACCGCCCCGGTCGCCGACCGGGTGGCCTGGCTGCACGAGTCCGTGGCGGCGATCCGCACGCTGCGCTCCCTGGGGCACCGCGTGGTGGGGTACACCTGGTGGCCGGTGTTCGACATGTACGAGTGGACGTACCGGCACGGCACGGCCGAGCGCGAGGAGTACCTGCTGACGATGGGACTGTTCGACCTGGTGGAGGACGGCGCGGGCGGGCTGGACCGCCGGCGGACGCCGGTCGCGGACACGTACCGCGCGCTGGCGACGGACGCGCGGGCCAACGGGGCCGCCACGGCGGTGGAGAGGCGGTGGGCCGCGTGACGGAGGGCACCGGTGCGGGGTCGGGCGTGGGCGTGAACCCGATCGTGCTGCAGCGGGCGGACCCGTGCGTGCTGCGGCACGGGGGGCAGTACTACTTCACGGGGTCGCACCCGCTGTACGACCGGATCGTGCTGCGTCGTGCGGAGCGCCTGGAGGACCTGCAGGCCGCGCAGGAGGTGACGATCTGGACCCGGCACGCGTCGGGTCCGCAGTCGCACCTGATCTGGGCCCCGGAGATCCACCGGATCGCCGGCG
>NZ_SZYE01000015.1 GCF_005239125.1 Cellulomonas hominis
GTGGCGGCTGCGGCCGGTGCGTCGGCGGCCGTCGCGGTCGCGACCGTCGTCGACGCGGCGGGCGACGGGGCCGGGGCGGCGCCCTCGGGGGCGGGGGCCGCGGGCTTCCGGCGGGGCTGAGGCATGCGGTGAGCATAGGGGCACGTTGTGGGGAACCGACAAAGGTCCCGCCGGTGCCGGACGGGGTGGCGGACCGTTCGACCGGTGCGGGACGACCGCACCGGATAGTGTCGCGTCATGGCTCTGCTGCCCCGACTGCGCCGCCTGCTGGGCCGCCCTGCGCCCGCGTCCCGGATCGGGGCGCGTCGGCCGACGGGTGCTGCCCGGCACGGCGACGTCCCCCAGGAGGACGCCCTCAGGTCCCGGCTCGGCGACGACCCCAACGACGAGCGCGCCTTCGCGGCCCTCGCCGAGATCGTCCGCCGGCACGCCGTCACCGGCGTCGACGACGACCCCCTGACCGCGGAGGCGGCCGACGCCGAGCGGCAGCGCGCCGCGGACCTGGCCGTGTGGTCGCTCGGCGAGGAGCTCGCCGGCAACCCCCGCGCCTGGTACCCGCTGGTCGAGGTCGCGCGGCTGTCCGTGCGCGACGACCTGGAGGGGACGCTCCGCCGGCTCACCACCGCCACCGAGCGCGACCCGTCCGGCGCCGCGCTCGTCGCGGGCCTGCGCCTGCTGCGCGAGGCGGGGCTGCCGGTCGAGGCGCTCGGCCTCGGCACCGGGCACTGGCACCCGCGGGAGCACGACCCCGAGGTCGGGCGCGAGCTGGTGCTCGCCGCGGTCGAGGCCGGTCGCCCGCTCGACGCCAAGCAGCACCTCGCGAACCTCGAGCTGTACCCGCGGCAGGACGACATCGCCCAGATGCGCCGCGAGCTCGCGCGGCTGGTGGACCAGGCGGAGCGGCACGCGGGCGCCTGACGCCGCGCACCCCGGGCGCGGCCCCTGCCGCTCCGCCCGACCCCGTCCCCAGCCCTGCCGCCGCCCGTCCCGTCGTCAGTCGACGACCCGGCGCCGAGATCGGCGGTTCGCGTCGAGATCGGTGGGTGCGAGCACCGATCTCGGGGGGAAGCGCCGATCTCGGCGGGGTCCGGCGCGCGCGTGGACGCGCCCGGCGGACTGACGGGGGCGGGGAGGGCGCCGGCCCCGGGCGCCGGAGACGCGCGCGGCGCGGCGCAGCGCCCCCGGGACAGCGACGGGCCCCGCACCCCCCGAGGGGAGTGCGGGGCCCGTCGCCGTGCGGTCAGGCGGGTCCGGTCAGGACTCGCCGCCCGCGTTGCCGGAGGTGCCGGCGGTGACGTCGTACAGCCGGTACTTCTCGATGGCCTGGGCCGGGGCGTCCGCCGCGACCTTGCCCTCGCGGGCGAGCTGCTGCAGCACGCGGACCACGGTCGACGGCCCGTCGATCTTGAAGTGCCGGCGGGCGGCGGCGCGGGTGTCGGAGAACCCGAACCCGTCGGCGCCGAGCGTGGCGTACCGGCCCGGGATCCACTCGCGCACCTGGTCGGCGACGAGGTGGTCGTAGTCGGTGGTGGCGACGAACGGGCCCTCGGCGCCCTGGAGCTTGGCGGTGAGGTACGGCGTGCGGGCCTCCTCGCCCGGGTTCAGGAACGCGTGCTGGTCGGCGGCCAGCGCCTCGCGGCGCAGCTCGTTCCAGGACGTCACGGACCAGACCGCGGCGTGCACGCCCCAGTCCTCGGCGAGCAGCTGCTTCGCCTCGAGCGCCCACGGCACCGCCACGCCGGACGCCAGGATCTGGGCCTTCGGCCCGTCGCCCTCGGCCGGGGACAGCAGGTGGATGCCCTTGAGGATGCCCTCGACGTCGACGTCCTCCGGCTCGGCCGGCTGGACGATCGGCTCGTTGTAGACCGTGAGGTAGTAGATGACGTCGGGGTCGCGGCCGTCCTCGCCGAACATCCGCTGGATGCCGTCGCGGACGATGTGCCGGATCTCGTAGCCGTACGCCGGGTCGTAGTGCACGACGTGCGGCATGGTGCCGGCCAGCAGCGGCGAGTGGCCGTCGGCGTGCTGCAGGCCCTCGCCGGTCAGCGTGGTGCGGCCGGCGGTGGCGCCGATGAGGAACCCGCGGGTCATCTGGTCGCCGGCGGCCCAGAACTGGTCGGCCGTCCGCTGGAACCCGAACATCGAGTAGTAGAAGTAGAACGGGATCAGCGCCTCGCCGTGCGTGGCGTACGACGTACCGACCGACTGGAACGCGGCCGCGGAACCGGCCTCGTTGATGCCGGTGTGCATGATCTGGCCGGACTCGGACTCCTTGTAGGAGAGCATGAGGTCGCGGTCGACGGCGAGGTAGTTCTGGCCGTTCGTGTTGAAGATCTTCGCGCTCGGGAAGATCGAGTCCAGGCCGAACGTGCGGGCCTCGTCGGGGATGATCGGGACCAGGCGGCGGCCCAGCTCCTTGTCCTTGACGAGGTCCTTGAACAGCCGCACGAGCGCCATCGTGGTGGCGACCTCCTGCGTGCCGGAGCCCTTCTTCAGCAGCTCGTAGGCCTTGTCGCCGGGCAGCGTGAGGGGCTTGTGCGTCGAGCGGCGCTCGGGCACGTACCCGCCGAGCTGGCGGCGGCGCTCCTGGAGGTACTGGATCGCCGGGTCGTCCTGGCCGGGGTGGAAGTACGGCGGCAGGTACGGGTTCTCGTCGATCTGCTCGTCCGTGACCGGGATGGAGAGCGAGTCGCGCAGGGCCTTGAGCTCGGCGCCCTTGAGCTTCTTCATCTGGTGCGTGGCGTTGCGCCCGGCGAAGCCGGAGCCCAGGCCGTAGCCCTTGACGGTGTGCGCCAGGATGACGGTCGGCTGCCCGGTGTGCTCGCGCGCGGCCTTGTAGGCGGCGTAGATCTTCCGGTAGTCGTGGCCGCCGCGCTTGAGGGCCCAGATCTCGTCGTCGGTCATCTTCTCGACGAGCTGCTTGGTGCGCGGGTCGCGCCCGAAGAAGTGCTCGCGGATGAACGCGCCGTTCTCCGCGCGGTAGGTCTGGTAGTCGCCGTCGGGCGTCTCGTTCATGAGGTGGACGAGCGCGCGGTCCTTGTCGGCGTTGAGCAGGGCGTCCCACTCGCGGCCCCACACGACCTTGATGACGTTCCAGCCGGCGCCGCGGAACTGCGCCTCGAGCTCCTGGATGATCTTGCCGTTGCCGCGGACCGGGCCGTCGAGGCGCTGCAGGTTGCAGTTCACGACGAAGGTCAGGTTGTCGAGGCCCTGCTGGGCGGCGTGCTGGAGCATGCCGCGCGACTCGGGCTCGTCCATCTCGCCGTCGCCGAGGAACGCCCAGACGTCCTGCTGGCTGGTGTCCTTGATGCCGCGCAGGTGCAGGTACTTGTTGGTCCACGCCTGGTAGATCGCCGACGCCGGGCCGAGGCCCATCGACACCGTCGGGAACTCCCAGAAGTCCGGCATGAGGCGCGGGTGCGGGTAGGACGGCAGGCCGCCGCCCGGGTGCGAGACCTCCTGGCGGAAGCCGTCGAGCTGGTGCTCGGTCAGCCGGCCCTCGAGGAACGCGCGGGCGTAGACGCCGGGGGAGGCGTGGCCCTGGAAGTAGATCTGGTCGCCGCCGCCGGGGTGGTCCTTGCCGCGGAAGAAGTGGTTGAGGCCCACCTCGTACAGGGTCGCGACCGAGGCGTAGGAGGAGATGTGGCCGCCGACGCCGACGCCGGGGCGCTGCGCGCGGGTCACCATGACCGCGGCGTTCCACCGGTTCCACGAGCGGTACCGGCGCTCCAGGACCTCGTCGCCCGGGAAGTACGGCTCCTCGTGCACGCCGATGGTGTTGACGTAGGGGGTGTTCAGCTCGGCCGGCACCGCGACGTTCCGCTCACGCGCGCGCTTGAGCATGCTCAGCAGCACGTAGCGGGCCCGGGGACCGCCCTTGTCGTCGATGAGCCCGTCGATGGACTCGACCCACTCGGAGGTCTCCTCGGGGTCCACGTCCGGGACCTGGCTCAGCAGGCCGTTGATGAGCGGTCCGCGCTCGTCCTTCGAAGCCACCAGTGCTCCTCGCCTCTCCACGCGGGGGCCGGTCGGCCCCGGTGCGCATCTCGGCCCGCCGGTGTGCGCGCCGGTTTCGGTGCGCGCCGCCGCCGGGCGGGTAGTAGGACCATTGTCCGCCGTCCGGACACCGAAAGTCTCCCAGTCCGACACTCGGGATGCGTGACGTCCGTGACAGTCGCCCCCCGCGGGGGTGTCCCGGGTCACGTCCGGGCACGTCACGGGGCGTTTCCGGGCTGCGCGGGCACCCGTGCGGGGCGGTCGGCGGCGGGGTGGGGCGCGGGGTCGCCGACCGTCGGAGGGGCGGCTCCGGCGGGCGGCGGTGTCGCGGGTGCGGCGGCGCAGGTCCGCGAACCGCCGAGCTCGTCGGCGCCACGACGGTGCTTGCCACGCGCACGTGGGGTGCGGTGGGCTACCGTTCGGTGATCATCGAACAGGCGGTGCCCGGGACCGGCCCGGCACGCCAGACGGAAGGAACAGGTCAGGACGTGGCATCCAGCACCGGCGACGCCCCCGAGGGGGCGGGCCGTCTCGGGTTCACCTCGGGCCAGGTGGTCCAGGAGTTCGGTTACGACGACGACGTCGACAACGACCTGCGCGCCGGTCTGGAGGGCATCACCGGCACCGAGCTCGTCGACGAGGACTACGACGACGTCGTGGACGGCGTGGTCATCTGGTTCCGCGACGAGGACGGGGACCTGGCGGACACCCTCATGGACGCCATGACCGTGCTGGACGACGGCGGCCAGATGTGGGTGCTCACGCCGAAGCCGGGCCGCGACGGGCACGTCGGGCACGACGACATCGAGGAGGCCGCGACCACGGCCGGCCTGCACGCGACGAGCACGTTCTCGATCGCGGGCGACTGGTCCGCGACGCGCCTCGGCAGCCGCGGCCGCGGGCGCTGAGCCCCGCGCGGTCCCGGCCGTGAGCCAGGGGCCGGGGGTGCCCGTCGTCGGCGACGCGGCGCCCGTGCTGACGCTGCCCGACGCGCACGGCGCGCCGGTGAGGGTCGGCGGGACGTCGGCCGCCCCGGTGCTGCTCGTGTTCGTGCCGTTCGCCTTCTCCCGGGTGTGCACCGCGGAGCTCCGCGAGCTGCAGGCGCACCTGCCGGAGCTCACCCGCGCGGGCGTCGAGGTCCGGGCCGTGTCCTGCGATCCCGGACCGGCCCTGCGTGCCTGGGCGGAGCAGGACGGGTACACGTTCCCGCTGCTGTCCGACTTCTGGCCGCACGGCGCAGCGGCGCGGGCCTACGGGGTGTTCGACGAGGTCGACGGGTACGCGCGGCGCGGGTCGTTCCTGCTGGACGCCGCCGGCGTGCTGCGCTGGTCGGTCGAGTCCGCCGCCGGGGTCGGGAGGCCGTTCGCCGCGTACCGCGAGGCGGTCGCGGGGCTGTGACCCGCGTGCCGGAACGGGTGCCGGCACCTGTCCCGTCGGGGGCCGGCGTCCGGAGCGGGCGGCGGCACCCGCACCGGTAGGCTGCCCAGCGCAGGGGCCTGTAGCTCAGTTGGTCAGAGCGCCGCGCTTACACCGCGGAGGTCGTCGGTTCGAGACCGGCCGGGCCCACCACGGCTTGTTCGTCATGAACGAGCGAAGTTGTTTGTCTAACTGCTCTGCGGCGTGTTCTCGGCGGGCGGTTTGTGTGTTTAGGTGTTGAGCAGGGACTCTACTAGCACGTGAGCGTTCTAGTCCCCGGGCTTGACGTGAGCAGCGGGCTTTGGAGTGTATGCCAACCAGCGCGCTGACCGTCACGGTCAGTGGGCTGGCGGGTGGGGATGTTCAGTTCAGTAGGGGAGCATCCCCGGGGTGTGTCACCCGGGCTGGTGGGGGACCGCGGTAGTGCGGACCAGAGGGACAGGCCGGCGCCCGACGTCCGCGAAGGTCTTCCGGGAGTTCCGAGCGGTCAGGTAGTGGGGCCGCTCGACGCACTCGTGGAGGGCGCGAGCGCGAGGATGGCGCTTGCGCCTCTTCAGCTTGTCCGTCGGCGGAGCGTCGGAGTGGTCGCCGATCGCGGCGAGCCATGGGTTCGGTGCCAGGCGCAGGAGGTGCCAGTCGCGGATCTTCCGGACGTTCAACCCGACAAGCCCGAACGTGATCAGAGCGTGGTTGCGGGACGCGCCGTGAACGCGAGAGCAGAACCGGTCGAAGTTCATATCGCGGTGGGCGCGCGCTTCGGAGTGCACGTGCTCGATCGCGGACCGGCGGGAGTACGATGCGAACCACTGCGTCGTACCGAACAGCAGCGGCTGACGCTCGCGGAGGAAGAACTCGAGGCTGAGGGTGGCGGTTCTGACGCACCCGCACGTCGTGATGACGTCTCCCTCGTCGTCGTACGTCGCAGGTGCGCACATCGACGGCGCTCTCGCAGGCGCCCTCTCCGACGTGGACCAGCGCGCCCCGAGCGCAGCCAAGGCTGCAGCCAAGGTTCTGATCGAGGCCGCGTGCCCGGTATCGCCAGCCTGGCACTGCGACGGAGGTGGTCGTGGCGCGAGGGGCGCCGCGTCCCGGCGATGCTGCTCACCGAGGACCCGCGCGTCCGTGAGGCGATCCGTCGGGTCGCGAGCAGCACCACGCTCTCGAGCCCATACGTACGTAGATCGGGACCGGGTCCAGGTGATCCGCCCCAACGGCGCCCCGAGGGACAGTGGCAACGCCACCCCCGGGGCGCCGTCATGCAGTCCCGTCGCGCCCTCTAGAGTCGGGGGTGCCCTAGGTAGTGGGAACGCGCCATCCGAGGTTGTTGCCGATCGCCACCACGCTGGTGAGCCACACAGTCGGGCTGCACCGGCGACCATCGGAGGCACCAGGAACGCCCTGGCAGGTGGTCGGGGAGCCCGTCGGGATCGCAGAGATGATGCCCACAGCAAGCCGCTGCGCCCCCGCGGAAGAGCTCACGATCGTGTAGCCAGGCCCGCCGCTGTCCCCGTTGCCGGCAGCGGGCTGGTCGTTCACGTTGGTTGTGCGCATGCCGAAGACGGCGGTCAGGTCGCCGCCGAGACTGTAGTTTTCCGTGGTCGAGCTGACGAGGTTGCCGCAGTTCAGGCCGCTGTAGGACCCGGAGAAGCACAGTTCCTGTCCGATGTACGGCGTTGTCTGGCCGTTGATGGCCGAGAAGATCGTCGAGTTGTATTCAGCGGTCCACATGTACGGGTTCGCGAACGTGGTCGTCAGGATCGCGCCGTCGTTCAGAACGTCCCGTGTGGCGGTCGTGCCGAAGAGGTACCACTGCACGGGCGTGACCGACCGGTCCGGCGTGACCCACTGCTCTCCGACGGCGCCGCAGTGTGCCGCGAACATCAGGCCGCGGGCGCTGGCGTCGTTGTCCTTCACGACGGTGAAGCCGCTGGTGCAGCCGGCGCCGGTATTCCACGACGTGAGCCGTGCCCCGCCGAGGTGGTAGCTGATGTCGCTGAGCCGGGCGTTGTCGAACGCGGCCTGCGGCACGTCGTTGTCGAACGTCAGGGGGAAATGCGCCTCGTTCTGCAGGCGCTCCTGCAACGTGGGTTCGGCCGACCGCTGGGCACTGGGGCCGCTGACCTCGTCGAGGCTCACCCTGATCCCGGATCCGTCGTAGAGCGCAGCCGCAGACGCCACACGCGCGTCCGACTCGACCAGGCGGCGGGCAGCATCGCGGAGCTCGCCAGGCATGAACTCGGTCTGCTCGATCACCACCTCAACGCTGGGAACGGTGGAGGTGTCGCGCGCGAGCTCGGTGGTGATCTCGCCGTGCCAGTACACGATGACCTGGGTGCGATCCCGGGTGACCTCGACCGCCGAGAACTGCGGGTCGGTGCCGTACTGCTCGCTGAGCGAGGCAGCCAGGTCGTTCATTTCCTTGGGGACCGCCGGCAGGGCCAGCTGCTCGCTGTCTTCGCCGGACGCGTCGGGTGCGATGACCGACTCGCCCTCGGCGACAAACGGCGCTTCCTGCCCGGACCAGGGCGCTCCTCCGGCCTCGGCTCCGGTAACTCCTGCAGCGACCAAGGTGATCGCTGCTGCTGACGCAACGGCAAGGCGTTGACGGGTACGACGTCTCACGGTTTTGCTCCCTGCAGTCGTGATCGCGCATCTCCGCGGCCGCGGAGATGCCTTCGTACGCACCAGGAAGACGCGTCAACCGGCGCGTGTCGATCACGCTATGAAGGGAAAGGGTCGCGCATCTGGGTTTCTGCGTGACCCGTCCGAGTGAACCGTGACGGGCTGTCAGCGTTCAGCCCACCGCGACGACGACCAGTGCTCCTGCGGCGATCGTCGAGACCGCGAGGCCCCACCATGCAAGGTGCGCTCGTGTACGGCGAGCAGCGACAACGGCCACCCCAGCCCCCGCGAGCGCCAGGACGAGGCTGGCGACGACGCCAGGTGTCACCGCAGGATCGCCGCACGGAACCGGGGGGTAGACAGGCCGGCAGAGCGCGTCGGGGCCGTCGCCCGCCGCGATGGCAACAAAGGCGGCGATTGCCGCGCACGCCACGACGACGCCGCACACCTGCTGCACAGAACGCCCGCGTCGTGGGTGAGTCGAAGTGACCATGCCGACATCATGGTCACGATCGTCCGCTGAGTCGATCCGCCGCTGTGCGCACTTCGCCCGGTCCTACCGGACGAACGTGCAGCACACGACACGGGCGCTTTATGTGCGCTCGCCGGCCACGTCCTGCTCTGTCTCTGGTGCCACGTTGCCAGTTGGGCCGTCTGTGCATCCACCTAGGACGCGTCTCCCAAGTGGTCGAGGTGGGTGTTGAGGTCGCGCATGGTGTGGTGGAAGGCGGTCTCGAGGTCGACGTCATAGGTGTCGGCGAGGGTGAGCACGGCCCAGAGGCAGTCGGCGAGCTCGTGGGCCAATGCGGCGTCCAGGTCGTCTGGCGGACGGACTCCGGCCTTGCCTTGCACGAGTTTGGCGAGGTCGCCAACGTCGCCGAGGAACCTCACCATGATCTCTTCGGGGGTCCAGGACCGTCCGTAGCGGGGACCGGGTCGTAACCGTCCTGTCCGGGGTGCCGGGCCTACGCGTCGCGGCCCCCGAGGGCACCTACCTCGCCTGGGTCGATGCCACCGGCACCGGGGTCGCTGCGCCCGCCGGCCACCTCGCCGACCACGGGGTGCTCGTCACCGACGGCGCCGGGTTCGGCAGCGCGTACAGCGGCTGGTTCCGGCGCAACTTCGCCACGCCCGCACCGGTCCTCGACGAGGTGCTGCGCCGCGTGGCCGCCTCGTTCGCCTCCTGAACCGCACCACCCACCACCACAGAAGCGAGCTCCCGTGTCGCACTACACCGACCCCACCGACGCCCAGTACACCGCGGTCTACAAGGGGCAGACCCCGGAGATGCTGAAGGCGTGCCTCGCCTTCGACTCGACCGTGTTCGCCGCGGACGGGCCCGAGCTGCCGCTCAAGGTGCGGGAGCTGATTACCGTCGCGGTCGCGCTGACCACCCAGTGCTCCTATCGCATCGAAGCGCACAGCGAGAACGCCATGAAGGCCGGCGCCATCATGGGAGAGCTCGCCGAGGCGTCCTGGGTCGCCAGCGCGATCCGCGCCGGCGGCGGGTTCGCGCACGGGCGGATGGCGTTCAAGGTCGCCCAGCCGCACGCGCACTCCGCCTGACGGGACGGCCCCGCGCGGCGGCAGCCGCGCGGGGCCGTCCACGACACCGAGAACGGCATTTCCGTCGCGACGTGGGCGACGGGGCCCCGTTCCGTGCAGGTCAGGTCCGACGGGAGCAGTCGTGACACCTGATGTTCTTGGGTGTGCGCTCGAGAGAGCGGTGCTGGTGCACCCGGGTTAGCGCGTTGCGTCTTGGGAAGAACCACGCACGGGCTCGGCGTCGATCGCGGCGAGCACATCCTTGAGAGGGCGATGAACCGCCGACACGCGGTGCACGAGAGCACCACTAGACCGGGCGTCGCGAGTATGCAGACGGTAGCGCCGACCTGCGGGGACGTAAGCTCGTTCAGCGCGAAAGCGATCGGTGCGAACAGCGCGACTCCCAACGGGATGGGCACGAGACCGAGCAGGGCGTCACCAGTCCGAATCATTCGTGCCGTGGTCATCGCCTCGTCACGACCGGTCTGCTGGTCTAGGTACGCAACTCGCCGACCCGCGCGATCGACCCATGCACGGTGGGTGGTGGAGAACGACCCGAAGGCCGCGTATCCGATCGCGGAGGTGAGCGTGGCGGCAACGATGACCTCGTTCACGGCGACGTCCGCTGGCACATTGAGTCCCGTCGACACCGCGAAAGCGCCCGCGATCACCCAGGCCCCGAACGCCAGAACGTCGACGCGAGTCACCGGTGGGTAGCGCGTGAGCGACACCAACAGGTGCGTTCGCCTGTTCAGCTCGCGTCGTAGTTCCAGACGAGCAGACCTCGGCACCCGTTCGAGGAACTCCGTCGCGCGGACCTCATCTCGCAATCGGCGTGCTGTACGAAACAACGGGCTGATGGTGGCGACGAGGCCCGCGCCGATTACTCCGACGACGACCTTCGCAGCCTCTGAGAGCATGCCGTCCATGGAACGCATCGTGGCAGCAGGCACCCACACACCTTGCGCGAGCACCCCCGCGCCGTCTGGGTCCACACCGAGCATGCGACCCGGTGACCGGGGGTGCGAGTACGTCGTCCTGCTGCGCCGGCATCCGGCGCGCGAGAGTCCCGCCCGATCCGAACGCGCCTTTCCGGGAGGGGGGAAGTGGACGAACCTTGTCGGTATGGCTAGTGCGCCACACTGTCGACGAAAGCGCGCATGAAAACGCCTTCTCGCCCCGACTCACAGGCGCTCCGAACGGGTGAGCTAGTGCGAGCGACTACGTCGTTGTCGCTGGCGGACCCGGGTCCGCGGTGGCGTCGACAGCCCGGATGCGCCAGCTCCCGCGTCACAGAGTCACAAAGCGGCGGCACATCGCCAGCACCATTGGATGCGCAGAGTTCCAGCCGCACCGCTCGAACCAACGAGAGAAGCTCACGGCGCCCCGGGTTCCCGAACCCTAGACGCCAGAGGCCCGCGTACGAAAGGCGGCTCCTCGCACGACCCAACGACGAGGTCGTCGACTGGGGCGCCGGATTCGACATGACACGGCCTGACGGCTCGAACCCGTGGCACGGCGCGCATCGTGACGACGCCGGTGGCCGCACACCCGATCTAGGCGCGCCTCGAGCACCGCGATCGCAACACCGCGGACGCTGGTGTCGCCGGCGTTCCTCAAGAGCAGGTTGTGCTCTACATTCGCACTCAGTGCACGGGCTCCAGAACTCGCTTGTGGAACTCTTGCCTCGTGTAGGGCGTGACGTCGTTCAGACGCCATGCCTCCTGAGCCGCGCCGAAGATGTCAGTCCGCCAGCCGCGGTCTCGGTCGGATGTCGGCGGGTCATAGACGACGTCGATCGGCGCGTCGGCAGGCAACGTCGCGGTGCGGGAGTTTCCGAGCTGCAGTTCCGCGCCGTCGTCGCGGAACCTCGTCACGAGGTAGTTCCAGGACTGGATCTCTCGTTCGAGAACGTCTAGCGATGCGACGTTGAATGCCCACACGTTGGTCAGCGCGTTGATCTCGTTGCCAGTGCGCAGCAGATCGAAGCTACCCCGCTGCTTCCCAATTCGCGCCTTCGGCTGGACGAAGAGGTCGACGTCCTCGGTGAGGAGACCCTCATAAACCAACCTGTCGCGCACGTCCGCACGGAGAGTTCGACGCGTCACGCTCCGGCGGTGTCGCGCCGGCTCTCGTTCGACGAGGTGAGGGAAGAGCAGATCGATTCCCGCTTGCGCGGTATCGACCGCTATGGGAGCGGGTGCTGAGAACTGCACCGAGTTGGCCTGGCGCGCGCGTAGGTTCTCGACCCATCCACTGCCGATCGAGTGCTCGCCGAAGCCGACGGCGCCGTGGTTATCGATGATGCGCCGGAACCAGCCGATCCACCCCGACAGCTCTCGTAGATCGGAACTGAGGTTCCCGCGATTGCGGACGAAACGCGGGTCGAATCGTACGGCCCAGTCGGCGCCGTCTCGCCCGCAAACGAGGCCGATGTTCGTGAACTCGCCCCGTGCGACATTCGGGACGAATCGGATTATCCAGTACTGGTAGCTCACGGGGCACCTCCTCAGGAGTGTCGGCTCTGGTTCGCGGCGGCGCGGAGCCGGTCTGCCACGCCCTCAGCGCGGAGGAACAGTATCGACGCTAGCTCCGACAGTTCCTGCACGGTGGTGTCCCATTCTAGAGGCACCGCACCTGTGACGCCCTGGATCGTCCCCAAGCTGAGATCGTCGATCCGGTCGGCGGCTTCCCGCAGCGCGGATGCAGAGGCGACCCCTGCATCGAGGTCGTGCCGCCACGGCGAGGTGCCGATCCTCCTGAGCGAGTCGACGTCCCAGTCTGCCTCTCCGGCCAGCCAGAACCCGTGGTCGAAGGTCCAGATGCTGTAGTCCTCCGTGGTCTGATGCAGCCACTGCGGGTCGACGCCCATGCAGAGGTCCCAGAGGGCGAAGATGAACGCCTGCCGCCGCCTGTTGTCATCCCGATGTGAGTAGACGCCCCAGTCATCTGCGACGATGACATCCTCGACGTGCTGCGACCCGTGCCCGACACCGCCGTGCAGGTACTGAGCTGGCGCGTAGTCCCAGCGAAGCGACTGCGGGATCTCGACGAGCACGTTGCTCGGCACGGGCGCTCCAATCAACCGCCCGATCCCGTACGCGACCGCCTCGGCGACTAGCGTCCGCGATCCCTGCGGGTTTCCTGGCGCCTTCACCCAGTACTGCCGTCCGTCGGAAGCCAGTCCTAGGAACGCGGCTGAGCCGGAGTCGCCTCGCCGCAACGGTGCAACCAGCGCCACGCGAGAAGGCGGAGTGACCTGGCTGACCATACCTAAAGCCTATAGACGGTCGCGCGTCAGGCCCGGGAGGCTCGTCACGCGGCGTTGCCCTGATCTTCAGGCTGCCGACCGCTTCGACCAGAGCGCCCCCGCTCGATCGGCCTGCGGCGTCCGTCGTCGCGGCGCGTCACCTTCGCGGTTACGTCTCCTGCGCTCGGCGCAACGGTGCGCGCGTCACTTGATACTCGGTGGCCTGCTGCATCTTGGTGATGCCTTTCGGGCTTGCCAGCGGCCCGGGACTCGGCGCCGCAACCGCGTGGTGGCCGCCTGGTTCGATCAGGCCCAGCGGAGCCGACGGCCTGTACACAGCATCACCCTCACCTCTACGCGCTCCTGAACAGGGACAACGTCGCCGCCGGTAGGCGGACCAACGAACGATCCGCTTGCCGGGTGTACGCGCGAATCCACCTGCACCTCCAGGCAAGCGACTGCGTCACCGAGACCTCGACCAAGGGCGTAAAACGCAACGTCGGCTTCCAGTACCCCCCGCAGGTTCACCCACGCGACCGCCAAAGAGTACCTGCTGCTCGAGATGGGAAGCAGGGGAGGGCCGAACCCCCACGCGATGCACACCGTGCGGTCCATGGTCGTGGAGTACGCGATCACAGAGCTCGGTGACGACGAGTCGACGTGGCCGGAGTTCGCACCGGTGATGATCGAAGTGCTTGCGCCCGAGCGGACTTTGCTGGAGAAGTGCGCGCTGCTCCACAACCTGGGGGCCAAGATCGCGCAGGATCAGGACCAGGTTGCGCTGGAGTACATCGGACGCGCAGGCCGGCACTACTACGACGTCGCACGCCTGCTGTCCGACGAAGGAGTTCGCGACTCGCTGGACGCCCTGGGGCCTGATGGGGTGGAGAAGTTCGCTGCGAACATCGACGAGGCCAGCGACAACGCTGGCTGGCGGTTCGAGCCCCGCCCCGAGGACAGGTACGGAGTGAGTGTGGCGTTCGACGCCGACGCACCATGCCACGCCAACGCCGCGGCTGCTTATGAGAGCGCCATGCCGACGTTCGACGGAGAGGCGCCCACGTTCGTGGACGTCTTGACGACCGTCCGTAAGTACCGGCACCTCATCTAGGTTCGCGGCGCGGCGAGGGCGCACATTAGGGCACGAAGGCAGGTGCGCGCCTCGTGGCCCTTAGGCCCATCGCAGCGAACTTATGCGATGGGCCTAAGGGCCACGAGATGACTATTCACCCGAACGCGTAGCCCGTACGGTGGACGTGTTCCGCGATTTCATCCGATCGACGCACCGGCGTCGGAGAGGCTGCACGACCGTGGTGCGTAAGCGCGTACGTCTCGACGAAACGCCCGCCGCGTTGCGCTACGTCAACTGCCTCCGAGGGCGAACATCACACGCCGCCCGCGAGCGGTCGCGCGTTCCGCTGCGGCATCCTGCAGCCCCGCGCGGTCCAAGGTCCCATGTCGCGCCGGAGGAGGGCTCTACTGCTCGGCAGCACTCCCTATTCGGATGGGAGGTGACCGGCCCCGTCGGGGGGCCAAGACGGAGGCCCTGTCACGAATCGCACAGATGCACGCCGACGAGATCCGCATGCACGACTGGTCGGACGCTCACACTCGGCTCGACCGGGCGGGACACGACCGCACGCTCGACCGGACTTCGAGCGAGGCGCTCGACGCAACCCGTACCCGCAACGTCCGCGTCAACGTGATGTGGGTGACCGCCCAGGTCCTCGCGTACAACGACCTGAACTTCGACGTCGTTGAGTTCGCGTCTCAGTGCGGGATCACGGACCTGGGCAGGGGCTGGCTCGAGAACGGGATCCGCGGAAGTAACGGGACGTTCCAGCGCCCCGGCACCACCGTGTTCGCCGACAGCGACTCCGAGGCGTCATCTGGCCTGCCTGCCCGCGAGACGCTGCGGGCCGGCAGGCGGCCGCCGCGCATCGCAGGTGCGGGCGGCACCGATCATCATCCAGCGGCTGCTGCTCGGGTCACACGTCGGCGCCGTTCGAGTCGAGCCAGACCCGGTCCGTGCGCCATCGATGGCGCTGCACGGCCTGCGCTGCCGCCACGCTCGTCGCCAGCAGAGCGGTGCGCGTCGACAGCAGATCGTACGCACGCGAACCGAGCATGGGATGTCCTGCCCCCTGCCGATCGAGTTCGCGCACCAAGGTCTCGGCGACCGGCAGCCGGTGGCCTCTGTTCCAGTCGAGGCGAGCCGCGAACAGGTGTGGCGCCGTGATCGGTACGAGGTTGGCCAGCTGTGCGACCGCGTGCTGATGCGCCACGTGGGCCGAGGAGCGTTCCTCTGGCGTCACAGCTTGCGCGACCTTGCCGGCCGCTTCCACGAACTCGTCCCGGAGGCGGGAGAAGGAGGCGTTCTCGATGGTCAGCGTAGCGAGCCGCAGTACCTCGAAGCGCTGCCACGCATCTTCAATCGCGCGTGGACCTAGTGAGAGGCCGGCTTGCAGGACCGGTGCCAGCGCCTCGTACGACACGAACTCAGCCAGGTGGCTCGCGAGGACCACCTCGTGGTGATCGTGCATATCGGCGCCTCGTAGGGTCAGCAGCTGGTACATCGATGAGAACCGTCCTGCCGCCACGGACGCGATTCCGGCGGACCAGTAGAGCATCGCGCCGACGTGGCGGGGCAGTGCCAGCATCTTGACCAGACCGTCACCGTAGGCGTTGACGCCGAAGCGGGGGATCTCCCGCAGCCACCATTCGTTGCTGCCCTCCGAGCCCCAGTACGCCACCGCTGCGACGAGTGCGGCTGGTACCTGAGCCGCCTCTCGCACGGCCGCGATCATTGCCGGGATGCCGACGTCGACCTCGCGCGGGTGGTCGGAAGGGTTGAGTTCCGGTAGGGCGTGCAGACGCGTGAACTCCGCCCCGAGGGTGTCGTGCAGTTCGATCGCCACCCAGCGACCTGACAGCTCCCGCCGGGCTGTCTCGGCTGCGACTGTCACCGTCAGCGGGTGCCTCGCCCTCCGGGCGCGCATCGAGGTCACCGCGTCTGCGAGCATCCCGAGCGCCGTGTCAGCATCCGCGCGGATGAGGGTGCCGTGCTTCGCGGTGCGCAGCTCGACAGCCTCGACGCGCTGCTCGAACGGCTCCACCCACGTCATCGTGAACCGCGGCGGATAGTGCTCGCGGATGGCTTCCCGCAGCGCGGGGTCGTAGACGCCTGACCATCCTGCTGCCACGAGTCCGTAGTTGGTCAGCACATCCCGGAGAAGTGCCGCCATGTCGGGGTGGTAGGTGCTCAACTCGTCGGTGGTGTTGAGCATCGACGTCGGGTTCAGGTAGTCGCCGTGCAGGTGGATGACGCAGCATCGGATCGTGTGCAGCGGATCCATGCCGCGCACGTCCGCCGGGGTGGCGATCACGACGGGCTCGATCCCGGCCGCCCGTAGCGCTTTCTCCATGAGGCGGTCGAAGTTCAGGGTGACGATCACCCGTACCGATCCTGTGAGCACGAGGCGTGCGACCGCCTCATGCGCTGTCGAGGGTGCCACATCGACGTCGAACTCGTCCCCGGGCTCGAAGAAGCCACGAAGCAGTTTCTGTCGCTCGATCGGCGTTGGCGCCAGACGTCCGAGCATGTCCTGGTACTCGGCCGCGGTCCCGAACGTCTCAGCGAACCAGCTGATCGGGTCCTCGGGTGCCGCCCCCATCTGCTTCGCGACCTGAGACGCAAGGGAAACCCGCACATCCCATGCAGACGGAAGTCCGCTGGACATGGAGACTCCGGCGCCGAGCAGGAAGGCGTACGCGCCCGGGTTGGAGTGGATGGCGAAACTCAACGTCAGCAGGTCGGTCCCTGGGTCGGCAGGCTGCATCACGCGTCGACCGTAGCGTCGCGTGTGCACCCGATGCGACGCCGCGCCTGATCGGTCAGCACGGCCGTCCACCCGCGTGGGAGTGAGGGTGCTCTGGTGCTCGCCCCTGATCGCCTGGGTGAGCGGCGGTGGCCTAGGACGGGAGCGGATAGCGCCATTGCTTCCGGTCAACTGCGCGGCCTGTCGGATCCATGCTCCACGTGACGGTGACGGTAGTATCTGTGGTCGCGAGCGTGCCGACGGCGAGAAACTCGACGGCTTCGTCAGGCGCGACACGCGTTGGGTCGCCGTTGACAACGTCGGGTCCCATCAGCGACGAGTGGCCCTCCAGCTTGACGCGCTCGCTCAGCGGGCCACCTCGGTGGCGTCTGTCTGCGCCCCATCGCTTGCCCGGTCGGGCCCAGGGGCGTGCAAGATGGTGGCGACCACGCCTCGTCCCGGGAGCCGAGACCTTCGCGCCCGCGCCTATGTCCCCCGTGCGCAGGGAGTACACCGACGGCCGCGCGCCACCGTATCGAGGGGGTGGGCGCCCGTGGTCCACTTCGCTGCGATCGGACGCTGATTCCCGAGACGGCGGGGCGACCATCTCGCTACGGTCGCGCTATGAAGGCAGTGCCTGCACCCGATGCTGAGTTCCCATTCACGTTCTCGCAGTTCGAGGAGTGGTACGAGGAGCTGACTCGCGCCCAGCTCGAACCGGCACGCGTCGCGTTCGAGCGCATGATGACGACCGAACTGCGAACCCTCGAGATCGAGTCGGGAACCGGGCGGTTCCGTACGCCGACGAGTCGAATCAAGGAGCCCTTCCGCCTCTGGGCCAAGATGAAGATGCCGAAGTACAGCGGACGCATCACCCAGCTCGGTGACATCCCCAAGGTGATCGACGACCTGATCGGTGTCCGGATCGTCTGCGTCAACAAGGCGGATCTGAACGCTGTTCGCAAGGCCCTTGACGGCTTCGCGCGCAGCAGCCAGTCCAACGACTTCGGCATCGCGATCGAGGACAACTCAGAACGCGACTACCTGTCGAAGCCGAAGGACTCGGGCTACCGCGCCTACCACGCGAACCTCGTCACCCGCGTGTCGCACCGCAACGGCATGTTCGTCGTCCGCGGAGAACTTCAGGTGCGCACCCTGCTCCAGGACGGATGGGGCGAGCTGACCCACGAGGACACCTACAAGCCCGACCAGGAAGTTCCGCCTATCGTCGAGGTTCTCGCGCTGCGCATGGGCGAGCTCTTGGCGACCGTCGACGACATCGCGCAGGACATCCGTCAAGAGCTCGGCCGTGACCTCGAAGCGGCCGTCGTCGACGACGCCAAGGGTGCGGCGCCTGACGACAAGGTGACGACCGAGGAGCCGACCGCGCTCTCTGCACTCGTCGCTGGGCGTGCGGCGAGCATCATCACCAGTTCCAAGCGGCCCCTGGCGCTCTCTCAGATCGCCACCCAACTCCGAGGGACCTTCGGCGGTCACGAGCTGACCGGATGGTTTGGGCACGGGGCGTTCAAGAACTTCCTCCTCGACGCGGTCCCGGGGGCGCGCATCATCCCGATCGGCCCGAGCTACGCGGTGCCTCCTGGCGTCGAACCCGACGAGACCTGGCCCGAGAAACTACGGCGCGCCGTCGAAGGAGAGTCGAGTCCTCGCAGGGAGGATCCGTCGTGACGTCAGATCTCGACGGCGTCAGGTCAGATATTTCACACGAACGGCGGTTGGTTGCCTAGCGACCGGTCTGGTCGAGTAGAGGAATGGGTTTTGACTATGTCGACCTCGATGACGACGTGCGTGGGCATATGCTCGCTGAGTTCGAACTCGACGCGAGCGGCGAGCTGTACTTGAGCAAGCACTTCAGCAACCTCGGCGCCGAGAGCTACCCGGCCCACATGCGAACAGCGATCCAGGCCGGCAACGACGCGTCGTTGGCTGAAGCGCTCCGCCGCCAGGAGTACTTCAACTCGCACTACATGCGGGCAGCTCCCGGCGGGGGATCGACCCGTGTCCGGGTGTCGCGCAACGTCGCGGAGACGTTCGCCCAGGGGGAGTTCAACCGCTTCTACCTGCGCGGACTGTGCAGCAACGTTCTGGCAACCAGCGGCGAGGAGGCCCAGATCGAGATCTACCGGGCGCGCGCGTCGGCGAACCCGCGCCCCGAGTCCCAGGCGATGGTCGGCAAGCTCGTCCTCGCCGCAGCGCTTCTCGCGGACCTGCGTGCCCACAAGGGTCTCGACCTGGCGCTCGGAATACCCGCGGGGCCGAACTCCGGATTGTCCGCTCGCAGGCCACGGATCGCCGCGCCGCCGTCCGAATAGGACAAAGCGCCGAAGCCGTACTTTCGCCACGTCCATGGGGGGCGGGCTATGTGTCGGCATCGGCGCCAAGAGTCCCCGGCTCCCAGTCGATCGTTTCCTAGAATCGGTTGCAGGCCCCGTTCGGAGGGGGTTCTTGGCCGGCCCCGTCGGGGGGCCAGACACGGGGCGACTGTGGCCCTGTCACGAATCGCGCAGATGCACGCCGACGAGATCCGCATGCACGATTGGTCGGACGCTCACACTCGGCTCGACCGCGCAGGGCGCAACCGCGCCGACGACCGGTGTCCGAGCGAAGCGCTCGACGAGACTCGGACCCGCAACGTCCGCGTCAATGTGTTGTGGGTGACCGCGCAGGTGCTCGCGTACAACGACCCGAACTTCGACGCCGTCGAGTTCGCGTCGGCGTGCGGGATCAAGGACCTCGGACGAGGGTGGCTGGTCAAAGGTCTGCGCGGTCACGACGGGACGTACCAGCGCCCTGGGACGACCGAGTACAACGGGAACGACTCTCAGGCGGCCCCATACGTGCCTCCCTGCGCTTCTACAAACTCATCCAGGTCCTCGTCCGGCGAGTCGGCGAACTGCGCCGATGACACCTTCGCAGGTCCCGCAGTCCAGCCTGTGCACAGCGCGACCCTCAACCTGCACACGCTCCTGACCAGGGACGACGTCGTCGCAGGTCAGAACGATCGACAAACGAGCCACCACCACCCCACCACGGCATGTCCGGCACGGCTGCCCCTCCCACAGCCCCCAGGGGCCTTCCCCGGGAGTCCTGAGGTCGTCAGGCGTCGTCGAAGCGGTCGCGCGCCGCCTCCACCTCCGCCAGGTGCGCGGAGGTCCAGGCGAGCAGGGCGTCGACGGGCTCCCGGAGGGTCTTGCCGAGCGGGGTGATCGCGTACTCGACCGCCACCGGACGCGTGCTGATGACCGCACGGCCGACGATGCCGTTGCGCTCGAGCCGGCGGAGCGTCGCGGTCAACGACTTCGCCGTGACGGCCGGGATCGCCCGGCGCAGGTCGTTGAACCGGGCGGGCGCCTCGCACAGGTGCTCGAGGACCTGCATCGACCAGGTGTCCAGCACCTGCTCGAGCAGCTCGCGGTGGGGCGCGCCGACGGCGAGGCGCTCGGCGGGCGTGGCGGTTTCGGTCACGACACCTAGTCTCGTTGAAGTGTCCTGCGGGTACCACGTAGGAAGGGGATACCTGCTTCCCACCCTTCGGAGGACCTCGTGCCCGTCCAGCTGCTCAGCCCCGCCGGTCTCGCCCACCCCGTCCCGTACCAGCACGTCGCGATCGGCTCGGGCACCCGCCAGGTGCACGTCGCCGGCCAGGTCGGCAGCGTCGACGCGGACGGCGCACCGCTCGCCGCCGACGACATCGCCGGGCACGTGGCCGACGCGCTCCGGAACGTCGCGACGGCCCTCGCGGGCGCGGGTGCGACCTTCGCCGACGTCGTCCGGCTGACCATCTACGTGACCCGGTGGACGGCCGACCAGATGCCCGCGTTCCTCGCCGGCGTCGGGTCGGTGGCGGAGGAGCTCGGGCTGCCGACGCCGCTGCCTCCCGCGTCGCTGATCGGGGTCGAGGTGCTGTTCGAGCCCGGCGTCCGCGTGGAGATCGAGGCGACCGCGGTGATCGGCTGATCCAGGGCGCCCCGGGAGCGGGGCGTCGTCAGCGGTTGAGCAGGCGGCCGAGGAACCCCCGGCCGGGCTCGGCGTCGGGGTGCCCGTCGCACCACTGGTCGGCCGGTACGACGCGCCGGACGTCGGCGACGTGCTCGCCGCACCCGGCCCAGGTCGTCTTGCCGCACTGCCGGCAGGTCGTCGGGTAGCACATGGGTCTGCTCCTGTTCGTGGAGGGGGGGGTCAGGCGAGGGTGAGGAAGAGCTTCTCGAGCTCGGCGGTCGTGAGACCGTCCTCGGCCCGGGGTGCGCCGTCGGGCTCGGCGACGCAGTCCTTCATCGCGGTCGCGATGACGGTGAAGCCGGCGCGGTCGAGGGCGCTGGACACCGCGGCCAGCTGGGTGACGACGTCCCGGCAGGGCGCGCCGCCCTCGACGGCGTCGATCACGGCGTTGAGCTGGCCGCGGGCGCGGCGCAGGCGGTTCAGGACGCGGCGCTGGGCCTCGGCGTCGGGACCGGTCATGGGGTTCCTCCGGGGTGTGGTGGGGTCGTGCCGGTCGGGCAGGGTGTCGCGAGGGCTCAGGCTCGGCCGGCGGGCTCGGGGGTCACGATCGCCGACGCGGCACGGTCGCCGAGCGCGGCGCGCAGCGTCAGCATGCCGCCGGACAGGGACGCGGAGTCCAGGCCCGCCTGGGTCAGGACCCGGTGCGCGAGGGCGGAGCGGACGCCCGACCCGCACAGGGCGCGCACGGGCCGGCCCGCGGCGGCGGCGCGCACCTCGTCGAGGCGGTCGCGCAGCTCGGTGTGCGGGATGTTGAGCGAGCCGGGCAGGTGCCCCGCCGCGTACTCCGCCTCGCTCCGGGTGTCGAGCACGAGCGCGGTGGCGAGCACCTCGTCCAGCTGGTCGGCGTACCAGAGCCGCAGCGTGCCGTCGAGGACGTTCGCACCGACCATGCCGGCGAGGTTCACCGCGTCCTTGGCCTGGCCGTAGGGCGGGGCGTACGCGAGGTCGAGGTCGATCAGGTCCGCGACGGCCATCCCCGCGCGGATCGCGGTGGCCAGGACGTCGATGCGCTTGTCGACCCCGTCGGTGCCGACGGCCTGCGCGCCGAGCAGGCGCCCGTCCCCGGCGCGGACGTGCACGAGCAGGTGGATCTGCTCGGCCCCGGGGAAGTAGCCGGCGTGCTGGTTCGGGTGCAGGTGGAGGGTGCGGTGGTCGATCCCGGCGGTGGCCAGGGCCCGGCGGTCCGCGCCCGTCGTGGCGGCGGTCAGGGACCCGACGCGGACGATCGCGGTCCCCAGCGGTGCCGGGAGGGGCCGGGCCGTCTCCGGGCGCAGGATGTCGTCCGCGACCAGCCGCCCGGCGCGGTTGGCCGGGCCGGCCAGCGGCACGGGCCGGCGCACGCCGGTGACGGCGTCGGTGGAGACCACCGCGTCGCCGACCGCCCAGACGCCCGGGGCGGACGTGCGTCCGTGCTCGTCGACGACGATCGCGCCGCGCTCGCACACGATGCCGGCGGCCTCGAAGGGGGCGGTGTCCGGGCGCACGCCGACGGACAGCACGACCAGGTCGGCGGGCACCCGGCTGCCGTCGGACAGGACCACGTCGTCGCGCAGCGGCCCGTTCAGGACCTCGGTGGCGCCGACGCCGGCGCGGACGTCGACGCCGAGGCGGCGCAGCTCGTCCGTGACGGGGTGGGCGACCTCGTCCTCCAGCGGCGGGAGCACGTGCGGGGCGAGCTCGACGAGGGTGACGTCGAGCCCGGCGAGGACGAGGGCCTCGGCCGCCTCGACGCCGATGAACCCGCCGCCGAGCACGACGCCGCGGCTCGCCCCGTCCTCGACGCGGTCCCGCAGGGCGCGCGCGTCCGGCACGGTGCGCAGGGTGCGCACGCGCGGGGACTCCAGGCCGGGCACCGGCGGGCGCACGGCGCGGGCGCCCGGCGCGAGGACGAGCGCGTCGTAGGACAGCTCGGACAGGCCGGCGGCGGACCGGACGGTCAGCACGCGGCGGGTGGTGTCGACGGCGGTCACCTCGTGACCGGTCCGCACGTCGAGGTCCAGGGCCGCGCGCAGCGACGCCGGTGTCTGCACGAGCAGCCGGTCCGGGTCGGTGATCTCCCCGCCGACGAAGTAGGGCAGGCCGCAGTTCGCGAACGAGGGGTGCTCCCCGCGCTCCAGCACGACGATCTCGGCGGACTCGTCCAGGCGGCGGGCCCGGGCCGCGGCGCTCATGCCGCCCGCGACGCCGCCGACGACCACGATCCTCATCGGGCACCCCCGGTGTGCGGGGCTGCGACCCGGGCGTGGACCCGGGGGACCGGCAGCACGAGGTGGTGGTCGGGCGCGGTCACGCCGAGGGGCGCGGCCGTGGTCGCTGAGGTCGTCATGGCACCACCATATACCCCCGGGGGTATACCTCCGACCGCGGAGCCGGCCGGCGCGCGGCCCTCAGCCCTCCGGCAGGAGGGGGCGCACGACGCGCGCGGGGTTCCCGGCGACGACCACGTCCGGCGGCACGTCCTTCGTGACCACGGACCCCGCGCCGACGACCGACCGCGCGCCGATCGTCACGCCCGGGCACACGACGACGCTGCCGCCGAGCCACACGCCGTCCTCGATCGTGATGGGGGAGACCCGCTCCCAGCCCTGCGGGCGCAGCTCCGGGTCCAGCACGTGGGTCGGCGTGTACAGCCGCACGCTCGGGCCGATCAGCACGTCCGCGCCGATGCGGATCTCGCCGCCGCCCAGGGTGAGGAAGTCCGCGTTGACGAAGGTCCGGTCGCCGAGGTGCAGCCGGTGCCCGTAGTCCAGGTAGAACGGCGGGCGGAAGTCGACGCCCTCCCCGACGGTGCCCAGCAGCTCGCGGAACAGCTGCTCGGCCGCGGGGCGGTCCTCGTCGTAGAGGGCCGTGATCCGGCGGCACGTGCGCTGGGTGCTGGTCGTCATCCCGGCCAGCTCGGGGCCGGACCGGTAGCGGTACCAGTCGCCGGCGACCATCTTGTCGTACTCGGTGCGGCCGTCCGCGAGGGCGGTCGCGAGGTCGAGCTCCTGCACGGGGTTCTCCTTCGTCACGGACGACGAGTGTCCCAGGCGGGGGCCGCGGGGCGCCGGGACCTCCGGCGCGGCCCCGGCCGTGAGCACGCCGCGAGCGGTCGCTCGCGGCCCGGGGCGCGCCTGCTCGTCGCGCGCGTCCGCTGTGCTCACGGCGTCCGCGGGTGTCGTGAGCACCCGGTCCCGGCGGGGTCGGATGGGCTCACCGCGTCGGGAATCGGCCCGTCCGCGGCCGACGACTGCGGAGAGGGGGGAACTGTGTACCAGATCACCGGACAGGGAGCGGGCGTGCTCGCCACGACGGGGCTGGCGCTCGCGAGCGGCTGGGTCGCCGCGTGGACGCTGGTCGTCGCCGGCATGGCCGCCTGGTCCGTGGCGCGGGTGCTGCGGCGCAAGGCCGTCGAGCGCGCCGGCCTCGCCCGCTGACGACGGGTGGGCCGCGGTGCCGCGGAGGTGCGCCGTGGGAGACGGCGCGGGCGGGTGCGACCCGCCGGCCTCCGGGCGCCGGGGCCCCTCGTCGTCCCCGGCACGCCCCCGTGCGTGCGGACCTCGACGCGGTGTCGGTGAGATACCGACACCGCGTCGCTATGATACCGACAGCGCGTCGGAAACCCGGCGCGTCCCCCCGACCCCGAGAGGCTCCCCGTGTTCCTCGCACTGCGCGAGCTCGCGTTCGCGCGCACCCGCTTCGGCCTGATGGGCGCGGTCGTCGCCCTGATCGCCGTCCTCATGGTCCTGCTCTCCGGCCTGTCCTCCGGGCTCGTGATCGACGGCGTCTCCGGGCTGCAGCGCAGCCGGATCGACGCCCTCGCCTTCGCGGAGGGCACCAAGACCGACTCCGCCTTCACGCGCTCCGAGGTCACCGCCGCGCAGCGGGACGCCTGGGCGGCGCAGGACGACGTGGCCGACGCCGAGCTGCTCGGGACGGCGATCGTCAACGCCAAGAACGACGACGGAGCCCCCGTCGACCTCACGCTGTTCGGCGTCGAGCCCGGCGGGTTCGTCGCACCCGAGGCGGCCGACGGCCGCGACCTCGCCGCGGAGGGCGAGGTCGTGCTGAGCGCCACCGCGCGGGACGAGGGCATCGCGCTGGGCGACGTGATCACGCTGGACCGGCTGGGCACGCGGCTCGAGGTCGTGGGCTTCGCGCCGGACCAGCGCACGTTCGGTCACGTCGACATCGGCTACGTGGCGCTGCGGACCTGGCAGGAGGTGCACGCCGGGGTCGGCGCCGGCGAGGCGGTGCCGGGCGACGCGTACGACGTCGCGAGCGTCGTGGCCCTCCGGTCCGCCGGGGGCGCGATCGACCTCGCGGCCGGTGACGCCGCGGCCGGCACGTCCGCCCGCACGATCGCCGACGCGTTCGACTCCTCGCCCGGCTACGCGGCCGAGCTCATGACGATGCAGCTGATCCAGGGCTTCCTGTACGCGATCTCCGCGCTCGTCGTCGGGGCGTTCTTCACGCTCTGGACGGTGCAGCGGACGCGGGAGCTCGCGGTCATGCGCGCCATCGGGGCCTCGACCCGCTACCTGCTGACCGACGGCCTGATGCAGGCGGCCATCCTGCTGGTGGGCGCGACCGCCGTCGGCGTCGCCGCCGGCCTCGGCCTGGGGGCCCTGCTGGGCGGGACGGGCATGCCGTTCTCGCTCGAGGTGGGCCCGGTCCTCGGCGGCGCGGCGCTGATCGTCGGCCTCGGGCTCGTCGGCGCCGCCGTCGCCACCACCCGCATCGTCTCCGTCGACCCCGTCACCGCCCTGGGAGAGAACCGATGACCGCCACCGCGCGCACGCAGACCCGCACCGGTCTGGAGCTGTCCGACGTCACCCTGTCGTTCGGGGACGGCGACCAGGTGGTGACCGCCCTCGACCACGTCGACCTGGTGGTGGAGCCGGGCGAGATCGTCGCCGTGGTCGGCCCCTCCGGGGCGGGCAAGTCCAGCCTGCTGGCGGTGGCCGGCGGGCTGACCCGCCCCACGTCGGGGTCCGTCGTCGTCGACGACACCGAGCTGACCGGCATCTCGCCGCGGGCGCTCGCCCGGTTCCGCCGGGACCACGTGGGCTTCGTGTTCCAGTCCGGCAACCTGGTGCCCGCCCTCACCGCGGTCGACCAGCTCCGGCTGGTCGAGTCGATCACCGGCCGGCCGGCGACGCTGCGACCCGAGGCGCTGCTGGCGGCCGTCGGCATGGCGGACCGCGCCGGACGGCGCCCCGGCCGGCTGTCCGGCGGCGAGCGCCAGCGCGTGGGCATCGCCCGGGCCCTCGTCGCCTCGCCGTCCGTGCTGCTGGTGGACGAGCCGACCGCGGCGCTCGACCGCCGGCGCAGCCACGAGATCGTCGAGCTGCTGGCCCGCGAGACGCACGAGTTCTCCGTCGCGACCGTGATGGTCACCCACGACCACGACGTGCTGGAGCACGTGGACCGCGTGGTCGAGATGGTCGACGGGCGGCTGCGGCCCGCCTGATCCGGACGCCGCACCCCGCTCCGCCCGGCCCGGGACCTCCCGGGCCGGGCGGAGCCGTGCCGGGAGTCAGCCCGCCGTTCCCGCGGTGCCCGCGGTGCCCGCCGTGCCCGCGGTGCCCGCCGCATCGCCCAGGTAGCCCTCGAGCAGCGCCGCGGTCGCGGCGTACGCGCGCTCCAGGTCCCCGGTCTGCTCGACCCGGCGCGACGCGGCGTGCACCAGGGAGTTGACCAGCTCGGCCGTCGTCTCCGGGTCCGGGACGCCGAGCTCGGTGAGCGCGTCCAGCACCGGGTGCAGGAGCTGCTCGTGGAACGCGCGCGACTCGCGTGCCAGGTCCTCGGCCGGCGCCACCACCGCCAGGGTGCGCGCCAGCGCGTGCTCGCCGTCCGCGACGAGCTCCAGGTTCGCGCGGACGAACGCGAGCACCCGCTCGGCGGGCCCGGGGGCGGCGGCCATCGCCGCGTCGAGGCGCTCCTGCCAGCGCGGGAACGAGTCGCTCACGACCGCCCGCAGCAGGTCGTCCCGGGACTGGACGTACTGGTAGACGCTGGACCGCGACAGCCCGGCGCGCGCCCCGACCTCCGCCAGCGACGGCACCCGGTCGGGCTCCGCTGTCAGCAGGGCACGCGCGGCGTCCAGCAGCGCGCGACGGCGCGCCGCGCGGTGCTCCGCCACGGTCGGGGCGGCGATTCGCGGCACGTCCTCATCCTCCGCAGGTCCTGGGGGCCCGGTGCCCGGCCGCCCACTCTAGGGCGCGCCCGGGCCGGCGGGGGCGGGCCGCGTGCGGCGCGCCGGTCAGCCCCGCGCCATGCGCCGCGCCGCCCGCATCCCGAACACCGCCGCCGGCCCGATCGTCGACCCCGGCCCGGGGTACGTGCGCCCCATCACCGACGCCGAGCTGTTCCCCGCGGCGTACAGCCCGGCGATGACGCTGCCGTCCTCCCGCAGCGCCCGCCCGTCCGCGTCGGTGAGCACCCCGCCCTTGGTGCCGAGGTCGCCGATGACGACCCGGAACGCGGTGAACGGCCCGCGCTCGAGCGGGCCGAGGTTCGGGTTCGGGTGCACGGTGGGGTCGCCGTAGTACCGGTCGTAGGCGGAGTTCCCGCGCCCGAAGTCGCCGTCGACCCCCGAGCGGGCGAAGCCGTTGAACCGCTGCACGGTGGCCCGGAACCGGGCGGGGTCGACGCCGATCCGGTCCGCCAGGTCGGCGAGCGACGCCGACTTCACGTACAGGCCCGCCTCCGCCAGGGCCCGCAGCGCGCGCGGGTCCAGGGCGTAGTTCCGCAGGTACCGGCGCGCGTGCCGGGCGTCGGCGACCAGCCAGTACGCGCCGTCGGGGTCGTGCTCCAGCATGTGGTGGCCGAGGTCGACGTAGGACTCGGACTCGTTCGCGAACCGGTCGCCGCGGGCGTCGACCATGATCGAGTACGGGAGCGACCGCTCGCCGACGAGGAACCCCGGCGGCTCGCCGGGGGCCGGCGACGCCACCGAGGCGCCCCACCACGCGTCGTCCATCAGCTCGACGGCGGCGCCGGCGGCCTGGGCGATCTCGATCGGCCGGCCGACGTTCCCCGGGTTGCCCGAGGGGGCGCCGTCGATGCCGTGGAACTTCTGCCGCCACTCGGTGTTGTGCTCGAACCCGCCGCCCGCGATCATCACGCCCCGCCGGGCGCGCACGGTGACCGGTCGGCCGTCGCGGGTGACCCGCACGCCCGTGACGCGGCCGTCCTCGACGACCAGCTGCTCCAGCGGGCTCTCCAGCCACAGCGACGCGCCCCCGCGCTGCACGACGGCGTCGAGGAACGACGTCGCCAGGGCGGCCCCGATGCCGGCGAGCCGCTGCCCGCGGGCCACCGCGCCGAGCGTGCGGAACACGAACCGGGCGCCGCGCACGAAGCCCGCCGGGGTGGACCAGGCGCGCTCGAGCAGCCACATGTCGTCGGTCTTGATGGGCAGCGGGACCAGGGCGCGGCAGGTCGACCACCAGTCCCCGATCACCTTGGTGTCGAGCGGCTGCACCTCGATCGCGCGCCCGATCTTGCCCCCCGGCAGCTCGGGGTAGTAGTCGGGGTAGTCCGTGGCCCGCACGAACCGCATGCCGTGCCGCTCCGCCGTGGTGACGAAGTCCTCGACGCCGTCGACGAACGCCTCCTTGCGCGCGCGGTCCGACGCCCGGCCGGCGTCGCCCACGCTGGCGTCGAGGTAGGTGAGCGCCTCGGCGCGGGAGTCGCCGACGCCGTCCCGCCGCATGAGCGGGTTGTCCGGCAGCCACATGCCGCCGCCCGACATCGCGGTGCTGCCGCCCCAGCGGTCGGTGCTCTCCAGCAGGAGCACGCTCAGGCCCTCGTCCACCGCGCCCAGCGCCGTGGCGAACCCGGCGGCGCCGGTGCCCACCACCACGACGTCGTAGGTGTGCTCGTCGCTCGTGCCCATGCGGTCCTCCTCGACCCGAACCGGACACCGATGTCCGCTTGTCGCCCAGCATGGCCCGCGGCGGGGCCGCGCGCAACGGCCGGGGCGGGATCAGGCGCCGTCGGGGGTCGTGCGGGCGGCCCGGTCGACGACCTCGTCGTCGTCGGCCCCCTCCGCGGGCACGACGAGCGTCGCCGGGGGCAGCGCGTCGGGCGCGTCGACGAGCAGGCCGCGCAGCCCGAGCACCAGCGCGCGCCGGACCAGCGGGCCCGCGCGCTCGGGGGTCTCGGTCGCGAGCACGCCCTCCGCCATCGCGAACAGCAGCCGGAGGTCCTCGGCGGTGACGTCGGGCCGGACCCGCCCGCGCGCCCGCGCGCCGGCCAGCGCCCGGTCGAGCAGGACCCCCGCCCGGCGCTCGACGTCCCCGACGGCCGGGTCGTCGGCGGCGTGCACGGCGGCGAACAGCCCCGGGGCGGCGACCTGCTGGGCGCCGATCTCGGCGACCAGGTGCTCGACCAGCCGCTCGGGGGGCAGGGTGCCGACGTGCCGCTCGAGGGCGTCGACGCGGGCGGCGTACACCGCCGCGACCAGCGCCAGCCGGTCGGGGAAGTGCCGGTAGAGCGTGCCCCGTCCCACCCCCGCCCGCTGCGCGACGCGGTCCAGCGGGACGGCCGCCCCCTCCTCGCGGAAGACGGCCTCCGCCGCGGCGACGATCAGCCGCCGGTTGCGCACCGCGTCCCGTCGCTCCGCCACGGTGCCGAGGGTAGGGGACGGGGCGCCCCGGAACGCCCGCGCGGGGCCGGGTCGTCGTGCGAGGCTCGGGCGCATGACCCCTGCCGACGAGCGTCGCGCGCGCCCCGCGGACGACCCCGACCTGCTCGCGGTCGTCGACGCCACGCCCGCGGAGGAGCCCGCCCAGGACCGCGCCCCGCGCCGCGCGCCCCGGTGGCTGCCCCTGCTGGCCCTCGCCGTCCCGGTGGTGGTCGTCGTGGCGGTGCTCGGGTGGCGGGCCGCCGCCGGTCCCGCGTTCGACCCCGACGTGGCGGGGGACCGGGTCGGGCAGGTCGCCGACGGGATCCTGGCGAGCGCGGACGGCGCCGGGTTCGCCGCGTCCGGTGCCAGCGGCCCCGGCACCGCGATGAGCGGCGGGTCCTCGGACGCCCCGGAGCCCGGCGCCCACGACGTCACGGTCGTCTGCGCGTCCGAGCGCGGGCGCGGCGCCCACCTGGCCGTCGCGGTCGCCGGCGAGACCGTCGGCGAGGCCGACGTCGCCTGCTCGGACGGGGCCGACCCGGACGCGGACCCCCTGGTCACGGTGCTGCCGCTCGACGAGCTGGGCGCGGGCTGGTCGTTCGCGGTCGAGTCGGGGACGCGGGCGGCGGTCGCGGTCGTCCTGTCCTGAGCGCGCGGGTCACCCGCGGCGCGTGACGACGCGGCGCGCAGCGAGCGGGAGAGTGGCCGGGAGGCGGTTCGGGAGGGGGCGGGTGGCGGTGCTCTACCACATCCGGGTGGTCGGCCCCGAGCGCGACCTCGGCGGCCTGGGCGACTTCGCGGACATCGTGGCGGCGCCGACCGGGGACGGCGCGATCCTGTCCTGCGAGGTGCCGGACGCCTCCGGGCTGACCGGGGTGGTGGCCCTGCTGTGCGACCTCGGGGTGGACATCGCGGAGCTGCAGGCGGTGACCGGCCGGTCGTGAGGGGGCCGGTCGCGGGTGGGCGCCCGGGGCTCAGCCCAGCACGCGCAGCGCGGGGGCCCACGCCGGCGCCGGCAGCGGCCCGTACAGCCGCAGCACCAGGCTGAACGGGCCCGGGGGCACCGGCAGCCAGCCCGCCCGCCCGAGCGCGTCGACCGGCTCGTCGTGCTGGAGCGTGACGGTCAGCGAGCCGTCTGGTCCCCAGGGCAGGTCCGGGGTGGCCGGGCCGAGCGCGTACCGCCGGGCGCGGTTGGCGACGAGCTCGCCGGACGGCTCCGCGTGCGCGGCGAGCGACCAGAGCAGCCGCGCGGGCGGCGGCGTGCGCAGGGTCATCCGGTACCGGCGGTGGCCGTCGAGCGGCTCCCCGTCGACGAGCCGCCAGCGCAGGGTGCGCACCTCGTCGGGCTCGGGGGCGTGCAGCTCGTACTCGGCGGCGACGGCCCGGTGCAGCGCCGCCGCCACGCCTGCCCCGTCCGCCGCCGCACCCGTCCCACCCGTCGCCCGCGCCCCGCCGGCGCCCTGCCCCTCCCGGCGCAGGGCGTCCGCGAGCTGGGCCGCACCGAGCGCCGCCCCCCGTGCGACGAGCACCCGCGTGCGTCCGTCGGTCCGGTGCCCGTCGTCCGCGTGCTGTCCCGCCCCGGGCAGGCCGAGCCCGGGCAGCACGCCCAGCCGCACCCACCTCCCGACCCGCCGCCGGTCCGCCGGGTCCGCGGGCGGGGCGACCCGGAGCAGGAGCGCGAGGTAGTCGACGAAGCCGGCGCCCCAGGCGCGCTCCTCGTCCCACCGCAGCCACCCGGGCGAGGGCGCGGGCCGGGGCGGCAGCACCCCGCCCAGCGCGTGCAGGGGCCGCACGCGGTACGCGTGCTGCAGCTCCCGGGCGACGCGCAGGCCGCCCGGTCCGGGCACGGCGGTGCGGGCCAGGACCCGGACGAGCGGCGAGCCGGATCGCAGGACGCCGCGCACGCCCGGCGGCACCCGGCCGTCCCAGCCGGGCCCGGCCACCGCCCAGTCGCCCGCCTCGGCCCCCGTGCCGGCCGCCCCGAGGTGGGCGACCGTGCGGGCCAGCAGGTCCACGACCTGCAGCCCGGCGTACCGGCCGGGGGGCAGGTCGGGGTGGCCGACGACGGCCGGCTCGGCACGCAGGTCGAGCCACCCGCTGGACCGGAGCAGCAGCGGGTCGCCGTGCCGGGTGCCGTCGCCCGGCGCGGGCGGGCCCTCGTCGTGGTCGAGGACGCCGAGACCGGCTCGGCTGGTCCGCAGCTGGGTGCGCAGCTCCCGGTAGCCGAGCAGCGCCGGGCGCGCCCAGACGAGCGCCTCCGCGGCGGCGCGGACCACCTCGGCGTCGTGCGGGACGGGCACCGGGGCGGGCAGGGTCTCCGGCATCGCCCACCGCCCTCGCACCGTCCGACCGACGTCCCCAGCACAGCCGTGCCGGTCCCCGGACCGCCTCACCCGCGGTGTGTGAAACCCCGGGCGCCGGCCGGGCTCATCCGCGGCGGATGAGGCAGTCACGGACATCATGACTCGCGATCAACCGGAACGTGTCACTCTGGGGGAGGAGTGCACCGGGGACCGCGAGCAGGCGAGATCCGGTGAGGCCGAGCACGCGTCGGGGGGCGTGGACATGGACGCTGGTGACGACGGCGACAGGACAGCACCGCAGGGGGACCCGGGGACGGGGCGCGGTCGGGCGGCACCCGGGGGGAAGTTCACGGTGCCGCGGCCCCCGCGCGGGCTGGTCCCGCGGTCGCGGTGCGACGAGGCGCTCGCGGCGACCGTGGCCGCGCACCGGCTGACGGTGGTGAGCGCGCCGGCCGGCTACGGCAAGACCACGCTGCTCGCGCAGTGGGCGGCGCGCACGGCCGACCCGGTCGCCTGGGTGTCGCTCGACCCGCTCGACGACGAGCCCGGCCGCCTGGTGCGCGTGCTGGGCGAGGCGCTGGCCCAGCTGGCACCGGGAGCCGGACCGGACGACGAGCCCGCGGCCGACCGCGCGCTGGGGACGCTCGCCCGCCGGGTCGACGCCCTGGTCGCCGCCCTGGAGGGGCTGCCCCCGGAGGCCGTGGTGGTGCTCGACGACGTGCACCTGCTCTCCGCCCGCACCGCGCGGGAGGTGCTGGGGCCGGTGCTGCGGTACGCCGGGCCCCGGTTCGTGCTCGCCGGCCGGTACGACACCACGCTGCCGGTCAACCGGATGCGGATGGCGGGCGAGGTCGGCGAGCTCCGCGAGCGCGCCCTCGCGTTCACCGCGCGGGAGGTCGCCGACGTGGTCCGCGCGGCCGGGGTGCCCGCGGACGACGCGGCGGTCCGCACGCTCTGGGAGATCACCCGCGGCTGGCCGGTGGCGGTGCGGCTCGCGCTGGCCGCCGACGTGCTCGCGGGCTCCGGCGTCCCGCTGGCCCAGCTCCGGGACCGGGACGTGCCGATCACGGGCTACCTGGTCGAGGAGGTCATCGGCTCGCTCCCGGAGGACCTCGCGGACTTCGTGCTCCGCGCCAGCGTCGCCGCGCAGGTCGACCCCGAGCTGGCCGAGGCGCTGGTGCCGGGCGGGGCGCGGCTGCTCGACGAGTGCGTCCGCCGCGGGCTGTTCCTCACCGACGTGGGCGACGCCGCGGACGCACCGGTGTACCGGTGGCACGCGCTGGTCGCCGCGCACGCGCGGGCGGTGCTGGCGCGGCGGGACCCGCTCGCCGCCCGGGTCGCGCACCGGGTGGTCGCCGCGCACCTCGGGCCGCGCGACCCCGCCGCCGCCATCCAGCACGCGCTGGACGGCCTCGCGCCCGACCTGGCGGCGCGGGTGCTCGGCGAGCGGTGGCCCGACCTGGTGGTGCGCGGGGACGTCGGCCAGGTGCGGGGCCTGCGCGCGGCGCTGCCCCCGCGGTACCGCAGCGACCCGGACGTGCTGCTGGCGCTCGCGGCGGCGCACGCCCACGACGCCGACGGCGGGAGCGACGGCGGCCGGTCGGCGTGGGTCGGCGAGCTGGTGCGGACGTTCCTCGGCCCGGGGCGCCCGCCGCTGGGGGAGTCGGTGCGCCGCGGACGGGCGCTGCTGGACGACCGGACCGGCGGCGGTGGCGCCCCCGGGGACGCCGCCCGCGCGCTCGGCCTGTACCTTGTGGGGCGCGCGGAGCTGCAGCAGTACGGCCCCGACCCGGCGGCGCTCGACCACCTCGCGGCGGGCGGCGTCCTCGCGGCCGAGCGCGGCTGGGTCGCGCTCGAGATCGGCTGCCACGCGGAGGAGGCGCTGGCCGCGGCGCTGCGCGGCGACGCCGGCGTGGCGCTGGCCGCCGCGCGGTCCGTGCTCGCCGCCGCGGCGCTGCACGACTGGCAGGGCGCGAGCATCGTGGCGTCCGCGCACCTGGCCTGCGGCGTCGCGTCCTACTGGCGCGACGACCTGTACGCCGCCGCGGACCACCTGGACGCCGCGATCGAGGCCGCCGGCCGGAACCGGCGGGAGGTGGCCGTGCACGCGGCGGGCGTGCTCGCGATCGTCTGCCTGGCCCAGGGCGACGCGCCCGGCCTGGCCCGGGCGCGGGAGATCACCGACGCGCCGTGGCCGGACGGCTCGGCGCCCGAGCACCTGCCGGCGTTCCGGGAGTTCCTCACGGCGGTGCAGCTCGCCGCCGAGGACCGCCCGCGCGAGGCGCTCGCGCGGGTCGACGACACGGCCGTGACCTTCGCCGACCCGCTGGCGCTCGGCTGGCAGAGCGACCTGCTGCTGCGGATCGGCGACATCGAGGGCGCGGAGCGCGCGCTGCGGGCCGCCGAGCACGCCGCCGCCCGGGCGGGGGCGGCGCTCGGCGCGACGCCCGGCCACGTGCGGGTCGCCAACCTCGCGGCGGCCGCGGCGCTGCACGCGGACGAGGACGCCTCCGCGGCGCACCTGGCCCTGGAGGCCGCCCTCGCCGCGGCCGAGCCGCACGGGTTGGTCCGGCCGCTGCGGGACCGCGCCGCCGCGCTGCACCCGCTGCTCTCGGCGCACCTCGAGTGGGGGAGCGCGCACGAGCCGATGGTCACGCGGCTGCTGGTCGCCGAGCACGAGGCGCCGACCCCGCGGGCGTCCGCCTGGGACCTGACGCCCCGGGAGCGGGACGTCCTCGCCTGCCTGCGGTCGTCGCTCACGTCCGAGGAGATCGCCGGCTCGCTGTTCCTGTCGGTCAACACCGTGAAGACCCACATGCGGGCGATCTACCGCAAGCTCGGGGTCGGCGGGCGCCGGGACGCGGTGCGGACCGCGGTCCAGCGCGGGCTCCTGTGACGTGCGGCAGGACGGCGGCACCCCCCGACGCCGCCGCCCTGCCTCCCGGCCCGCCCGGCCCCTCGACCGGGCCGCGACCGGGCCCCGGTCAGGTCGCCACGGGGCGCAGCTCGCCTCCGTGCACGATCAGCGCCCAGAGCACCGTCACGCACAGGGCGATCGACACCAGCGACCACCAGGGCGTCGCCGGCAGCGCCACGAACTGGAGCAGCAGCTGCAGACCGACCAGGACCACGGCGGCGACCCGCGCCCAGCCCGCGGCCGTGGTCAGGAGCGAGACGCCGACCAGGAAGACGAGGGCCGCCACCGCGAGGTGCACCCAGCCCCAGGTGGAGACGTCGACCGTCGCCAGCCCGTAGGTCGTCCAGGCGACGATGGTGTGCGGCGAGAACACCGCGACCAGGCCGCTGAACATGCCCCACAGGCCCATCAGGATCATCAGCAGCGCGGCGAACCAGATCCAGCCCACCCAGGCGCTCTCCCGGCGCCGGACCGGCGCACCGGCCCCCTCGTACGCAGACGTCCTCGACATCGTCGTCCTCCTCACCGCCGGGACGACGCCCGGCCGCGGCGACCGCTCAGGCGTTCTCCTCGAACGCCGCGCGCAGCCGCGCCTCCTCGTCCTCGGACAGGTTGGTCTGGATCAGCTCGGGGTGGATGCCCTGCTCCTTGAGCGCCGCGACCACCTTGTCCGGCACCGCGCCGGACGACAGCAGGAACAGGGCGGAGGTGCCCGGCGTGACCTTGCTCCGCACCGAGTCGATGAAGTCGTCGTCGATGCCGACGTCCGTGAGCGACCCGGCGAGCGCGCCGGCCGCCGCGCCGATCGCGGCGCCGATCAGCGGGACGAAGAACAGCAGGCCGAACAGCATGCCCCAGAACGTGCCGCCCAGGGCGCCCGCGGCCGCGAGGCTGTGCGCCTGCCGGGTCTTCGGCTTCGACTTGTCCGGGTCCCAGGACACCGTGGCGGCGTCGTGCACCTGGATGAGCTCCTGCTTCGCCAGCGACTCGAGCACCTGCTCGGCCTGCTGGGCGCCGCCCGGGGTCTCGAACTTCCACACGCTGAGAGTGGCCACCGTCGTGCTCCTTCGTCGGTCGGGTGGGTCCCGCGGCCCCGTCGCCGGGGTGGGACCTCTGCCAGCGTCCCGGCGTCGCCGAGCCGCGCGCATCGCCCGGGCCGGGTGACCCCGTGGCGCGCGGGCGGCCGCGGTCCCGCGGGTCATCCGCCGCGGACGACGCCCCCCGGGCCCTCCGGGGGCGACGCTCGTCGCGAGCACCGACGACCGGGGGGAGTCGCCATGCCCGACGACCGCGCCGTGGGCGCGCCGCGCCAGGCGCTGTCCGCCGTGGCCGCCGCGGCGGGCCTGGCCCTGGTCCTCGCCCGCGCCCGGGCCGGGGTCGCGCTCGAGCCGGTCGCCTGGGAGGTCGCGGCGCAGCTGCTCGGCGCCGCTGCGCTGCTGCTGCGCCGCGAGACGGTGGCGCTCGCCGTCTGCCTGCCGCTGTGCCTGCTGTCGCCCGTCGCCGCGACCCCGGTCGCGCTGTACCTGGTCGCGCGGTGGGCCGGCCCGCGCGCGGTGGGGCTCGGGCTGCTCGCGTCGCTGGTGGCGGTCTGGCCCGTGTGGCGGCTGACCTCGTACCGGTCCGGCGTCGCGGTGCCGCTCGTGCTGCTCCTCGCCGTGCTCGTGCCCTGGCTCGCGGGGCGCTGGCAGCGGTCGGCGGCCGCCGCGGCCGCGCTCCGGGCGGAGCGGGAGCGGGCCGCCGCGGAGGCCGCTGCCCTCGCCGTCCGGCGCGCCGAGCGGACCCGGCTCGCCGGCGAGCTGCACGACGTCGTGGCGCACCGGATCACCCTGATGGTGCTGCACGCGCACCTGCTCGACGACGACTCCGCCGCCCCGGCGGTGCGTGCCGCGGCCGGGGAGATCTGGGACACCGGGCGCGCCGCCCTGGAGGAGATGCGCGAGGTGCTGCGCCTGCTGCGGCACGAGCCCGGCGAGGACGGGCCGGCGCGGCACGCGCTCCCGGAGGTCGAGGGCCTGGTCGCCGCCGCGCGCGACGTCGGCCAGCCGGTGACGGCCGTGGTGGCCGCCGCCCACCGCGAGCCGCCGGACCCCGCCGAGCGCACCGCCGTGCGCGTCGTCCGCGAGGGCCTCACCAACGCCGTGCGGCACGCGCCCGGCGCGGGCACGCGGGTGCTCGTCGAGGACGCCGGGCCGGAGCTGCACGTGCAGGTGCTCACCACCGAGGCGAGCGCGGCGCCGGCCGGCCTGACCACCGGCGGCACCGGGCTCGCCGGGCTGCGCGAGCGGGTGGCCCTCGTCGGCGGGCGGCTGGACGCGGGCCCGACGCCCGCCGGCGGCTT